>CAZHPV010000003.1:0-96306 GCA_964534845.1 uncultured Caulobacterales bacterium | reverse complement strand
ATATGGTGCTCGGCCCGCAAACCTATCATAAGCTGCCCGAAATGATTGCCAAGGTCCACCGCGGCACGGGTGATGTGCTGGAAACAGAGTTTGATACGCTGGAAAAATTTGATGCCTTGCCCGAGACCCGCAAGCCCAAAGGTTTCTCCTCTTTCCTGACCATACAAGAGGGATGTGATAAATTCTGTACCTTCTGCGTTGTGCCCTATACGCGCGGCGCAGAAGTCTCGCGCCCTGTGGCGCAAATCGTTTCTGAGGCCCGCAGCCTTGCCGCCCAAGGCGTGCGCGAAATTACGCTTATCGGGCAAAATGTCGATGCTTATAAGGCAGAAGGCGCTGATGGTTCCGAATGGGGGCTGGGTGAGCTTATTCGTCATGTCGCCTTGATTGGCGGCATAGACCGCCTGCGTTTCACCACGTCCCATCCGCGCGATATGGATGACGGCTTGATTGCCACATTAGGGGCTGAGGCTAAATTAATGCCCTATCTGCACCTGCCGATACAGGCAGGCAGTAATAATGTGCTGCGCGCGATGAACCGTGGCCATACTTATGATGAGTATAAAACGTTGATTGCGAAAATTCGCGCCGCGCGGCCAGACATTGCGCTTTCGGGCGATTTCATCGTTGGCTTCCCCGGCGAGACGGAGGCCGATTTTGAGCAGACGATGAGATGCGTCGAAGAGATTGGCTATGCCAGCTCTTTCTCATTTAAATATTCCATCCGCCCCGGCACCCCCGGCGCGAGCCTGCCGCGTCAAGTGCCAGAGGAGGTCAAAACAGAGCGCCTTAAGCGCCTGCAAGATTTGCTCTACACCCAGCAAATGGCCTTTAACAAATCCCTCATCGGCAAGACTTTGGATGTGCTGGTTGAAAATGGCGGCCGCGAAGACGGCCAGCTCTTCGGCCGCAGCCCCTATCTCCAAGGCACACATTTTGACGGGCCAGAAGATCTGGTCGGGCAAATTGTGCCTGTGTTGATTACAGGGGCGGGGCGGAACTCACTGACGGGTGAGTTGAGCGGAGACACAATTTCATGACAAAAATGCGTATACCCATAGTGACCAATGACGGATCAAATGCATCCGTTTTTTCCGAGCGGGATGTAAATATGTCCGGCGAGATGACGCGTTATTTATCCGATCAAATCGGCGCGGTGAATTTTCGCTTGCGTGAAAGCCATGGCTATAAATCCGATTATCATTGCGCGGGTGATCCTACATTATTAATCGTGCTTTCGGGCGCAATCCGTATTATGCTTGTTTCGGGCGAAGACAGGCTCTTCCGAGCCGGTGATCTTTATGTGGCCCAAGACTATATAGATGACGGCGTTAGCTTTGATCCGGCCATACATGGCCATAGGGCCGAGCAAATCGGTGAGACGCCTTACCGGGCTGTCCATATCAAATTAAAACAGCGCCTGTAATTGCCGCCGGGATTGCGGATGGGATAATCTTATGGTGTGAATAGTTAAAGCCTAGACTCGCTTGTCATTTCCTGTCACTGTGTTCCTATAGTTATTTAAGGGGCGTTTTATGACTAAAGCATCAGACTTGTTTATTCAGGCATTAGAGCTTGAAGGTATAGATTATATTTTTGGGATACCGGGGGAGGAGAATCTGGATTTTCTCGACAGTCTCTCCAGATCAAAAAAAATCAAACTCATTTTAACACGGCACGAACAGGCCGCCGGATTTATGGCGGCAACAATAGGGCGTTTCACCGGTAAAACCGGCGTCTGTTTAGCCACTTTGGGGCCGGGGGCAACGAATTTTGTTACCGCCGCCGCTTACGCGCAACTCGGCGGTATGCCGATGATGATGATTACGGGGCAGAAGCCCGTGAAGAAATCCAAGCAGGGGCGTTTTCAAATTCTGGACGTTGTGGATATGATGGGGCCTATAACCAAATATACCCATCAGATTGTCTCGTCTGACAATATTCCAAACAAAGTCAGAGAGGCGATAAGGATAGCCGAAGAAGAAAAGCCCGGCGCTGTACATTTGGAGTTTCCAGAGGATATCGCTGAGGAACAAACAGACGAAAAGCCCATGCGGCCCTCTATCTCCCGGCGTCCGGTACCAGAGGAAAAGGCGATTAATGTCGCGATCAAGCAAATCGAGTCGGCAAAATCACCGATACTTGTTATCGGTGCGGGGGCCAATAGAAAAATCACCAGTAAAATGCTGACAGAATTTGTTGATAAAACCGGCATTCCGTTTGTAACGACGCAATTAGGTAAAGGCGTCGTGGATGAACGCCACCCCCTCTTTATGGGCTGTGCGGCCTTAAGCGCGGGTGATTTTGTCCACCGCGCAATTGAAGCCGCTGACCTTATCCTAAATATCGGTCATGATGTTATTGAAAAGCCGCCTTTCTTTATGGAGGCAGACGGGGCAGAAGTTATCCATATATCGTTTAACTCGGCTGAAGTGGACGCGGTTTACTTCCCGCAAGTCGAGGTTATCGGGGATATTGCCAATGCTATTTGGCGTATTTCAGAAGGTATTACGGTTCAAGATCATTGGGATTTTGACCGTATGATTAGCGTTCGTAAATCAGGCGCGGCCCATGAGGCCGAAGGCACGGATGATATGCGCTTCCCGATTTACCCGCAAATGCTGGTTAAATCGCTTAGGGATATAATGCCGGAAGACGGTATTATTTGCCTTGATAACGGGGTTTATAAAATCTGGTTTGCCCGAAATTATAAGGCTTATGGGCCTAACACGGTCCTATTAGACAATGCCTTGGCGACAATGGGCGCGGGTCTACCATCGGCTATGGCTGCGCATTTAGTGCATCCCGAGAGAAAAGTTATGGCGGTTTGCGGTGACGGTGGCTTTATGATGAACTCGCAAGAATTAGAGACAGCTGTTCGCCTGAAAATGAATATAACGGTCTTGATCTTGAATGATAATTCCTATGGTATGATCCGCTGGAAACAAGCCAATATGGGTTTTCAGGATTGGGGGCTGGAATATAACAACCCTGATTTTGTCAAATATGCAAAAAGTTACGGGGCAAATGGCTATCTTGTTAAATCCTCCGGCCAGCTTAGTAAAATTTTGAAAAAATGTCTAAATACGGACGGTGTACACCTTATCGAATGTCCGGTCGATTACACTGAAAATGATGAAATCCTAAATAATAAAATCAAAGACCTAAGCGCCGCTTTATAATAATTGGAGGAGTTTGTTATGGCGCTTGCAAAGTCATACCCATATTATTTGGCGAATAAAGCTGTCTACGCCAATAAAGACCTAGAGGTCACAGATAAATATACAGGTAAAGTGGCCACTCATGTCGCGCTGGCGGGGCCTGAGGATATCGAGAAAGCCATCGCTGCGGCTACGTCTGCCAGTCAGGCTATGGCGCAAATGCCGGCTTATGCCCGGAAAGCCGTTTTAATGCATTGTGTTAAGCGGTTTCGGGATCGCTATGACGAACTTGCTGAGGCTCTCTGTATAGAGGCAGGCAAACCGATCAAGGATGCCCGCGGTGAGGTGGACCGTCTTATCGATACGTTTGAGATTGCCGCTGAAGAGTCTGTGCGTATGAAAGGAGAAATACAAACGCTAGATATTTCCAAGCGGGCACATGGGTATAGAGGTATGTGGAAACGTGTGCCAATTGGCCCGTGTTCCTTTATATCACCGTTTAATTTTCCACTTAACCTAGCCGCCCATAAAGTCGCCCCTGCGATAGCTGTGGGATGTCCTTTTGTTATGAAACCGGCCAGCCGGACACCCTTAGGGGCTATAATTATGGGCGAAGTCCTTGCTGAAACAGACCTCCCTGAAGGCGCGTTTTCGATCCTTCCCTGTTCGCGCGACGGGGCAGATTTGTTTACGGTGGATGAGCGTTTAAAGCTTCTGTCCTTTACGGGCTCTCCAGATGTGGGATGGGCCTTGAAAGCGAAAGCGGGCAAGAAAAAAGTTATTTTGGAACTGGGCGGCAATGCAGCTGTAGTCGTTGACCATGATACGCATCTTGAGGACGCGGCCAACCGTATTATAATCGGAGCCTTCTACCAGTCGGGGCAAAGCTGTATTGGTGTGCAACGTATCCTCATACATGAAGATGTTTATGAGCCTATGAAGGCCCTGCTTGTTAAAAAATCGGCGGCCTTGATAAAGGGCGATCCGCGCGATCCCGATACATTTGTTGGCCCCATGATTTCAGAAAAAGAAGCCATGCGACTAGAGGGTTGGATTGATGAGGCTAAGACAAAAGGCGGACGCGTCTTGTGTGGAGGGACGCGAGACGGCGCAATGCTGGATGCGACCTTGCTCGAAGATGTTCCAACAGATTGTGCTATTGTCGTTGAAGAGGCCTTTGGCCCCGTTGCTGTTCTGTCTAAATTCAAGACCTGGGACGCGGCCATAAAAGACGTCAATGCTTCCAAATTCGGGCTTCAGGCCGGTATATTTACGCGCGATTATTATAAGATCCAACAGGCTTGGGATGAAATGGATGTCGGCGGCGTTGTTGTCGGAGATATGCCAAGTTTCCGCGTAGACAATATGCCATATGGCGGCGTGAAAGATTCAGGATTGGGTCGTGAGGGGATTGTTTTTGCTATGGAAGATATGACAGAGATAAGAAATCTCGTTATCCGTACGCCGCCAGCCAATAAGGCTGTATAGGAAAACAGGCAAAAGCAAGCTGCAATAGGGGCGTAAACGCATATTATACTATTTGGCATGACGCGTGCGGGGTGCTAGTTACGTTATAAATGAGTAAGCAAACCGATATTTTGGAATTTAACGACCCTGACCTTGTTCGCAAATTGTGCGGGGCGGGACATGCCCATCTGGCTTTGATCGAAGACGCCTTGGACGTATATGTTGAAGCCCCGGGGGCGAGTGTGCACATTAATGGTGATACGCCTTCCCGGACCCGCGCCGCAGAACTCATACGCGAAATTTATCAACGCCTTGAGCGCGGCTGGCCATGCGGGGCGTCAGATATCAGGGCCTTGATTAAGGCGATGGGCAAAGGACAGGTCAAGACGGCGGCTGTGGACGCGATTATACCCTTTCCCCGCCGCAGCCCGATTGTACCCAAAACCCCGCGTCAGGAAAAATTCATTCATGCCTTACGGGACGAAACTATTATTTTCGGTGTGGGACCGGCCGGGACAGGGAAAACATTTCTGGCAACGGCTCACGGGGCATCCTTGCTTGCGCGCGGGGAAGTCGCCAAATTCATAGCTTGCCGTCCAGCTGTTGAAGCGGGAGAAAGGCTGGGGTTCTTACCTGGTGACCTCAACGAAAAAGTCGATCCCTATATGCAGCCCATTTGGGATGCACTTCATATGGTCTTGGGACGCGATGAAGTGGAGCGCCGGCGTGCGGCAGGTGATATTGAAGTCGCGCCTCTGGCTTTTATGCGCGGGAGGACATTATCTGATGCTTTTGTCGTGATAGATGAGGCGCAAAACGCGACCATTCCGCAAATGAAAATGGTCCTCACAAGATTGGGCGAACGTGCAAAATATGCTGTAACGGGCGATCCGACCCAATCTGATTTGCCTCGTGGCGTAACATCGGGTCTGGCACACGCGCTAAAGATTTTAAAAAATATAAAAGGTATTAAACAGATTGAATTTCTCGCCTCCGATGTTGTTCGCCACCCGCTTGTTGGTAAAATTGTCAATGCTTATGAAAAAGATTCCAAGACAGTGTCGCGACAATCAGATAGTTAGGCGAACGAAAAGGGACGGTTTATGTCCTTGTCTCTAAATATGGATATATCCGTTATAGAACCGCTCTGGTCGCAGATCGAGGCTGATCTTGAAGCCGAGTTCCAGCGCGCGCTAAAAGCTTTAACTGAGGCTTTAGGGTCGCCAAATGCAGGTGAGTTAAGCGTGGCGCTGGTAAGTGATGCGGGTATTCGTGCCTTAAACAAAACATATCGGGGCAAGGATAAGGCAACAAATGTACTCTCCTTTCCGGCAGTCGGCGCGGCGCCCTTTCTGGCGGATGGTCTAGCAGATATACCGCCCGCGCTTTTGGGTGATATAGTTTTGGCCTATGAAACGATTTTACGCGAAGCTGAAGAAAAATCTGTGTCTGTCGTTGCGCATTGCTTGCATCTTTTTGTCCATGGTTTTTTACATTTGCGGGGCTTTGACCATGATACAGACCAAAAGGCAGAGAAAATGGAATCACTTGAGATTGCAGTCTTACAAGGCTTAGGGATTGACAATCCTTATGAAATTAATAGGCCTTAAATATGGTGGACTCCCCGGAAAAGATGTCTTGGTTTAAAAAAGTTATTGGCGGCGCTAATGAAGGCGCGCTTAAGGCTGCAAGTAAACCCTCGCCCCGCAAATCATCGCCAATGGCTGAAAAAGCGCAAGAGAGCATGATCAGCGCGGCTGAAGAGTTTCAGCATTTGCGTGTCGAAGACGTTATGGTGCCTCGGGCGGATATTGTTGCCACAGAAAATACGGCAAGTTTAAAAGAGCTCTCTACGGCCTTTAAGGACGCGGGCCATTCCCGCTTGCCTGTCTATAAGGAAACATTGGATGACCCTTTAGGGATGGTCCATATCAAGGATTTGCTGCCCTTTTTGTTATTTGATGCTAAAGGCCGCGGCGCGAAATCCTATCCCGATAAAAAGGTCGTTTCGCAAATTTTAAGGCCTGTTCTTTACGTTCCGCCCTCTATGTTGGCCCAAGACCTACTAACGCGCATGCAGGCCCGCCGCCTGCATATGGCGATTGTTGTGGATGAATATGGCGGCACAGACGGGCTGGTAACGCTGGAAGACCTTGTTGAACCTATTGTCGGCGATATTGAAGATGAGCATGATGATGCCGAACCGGAAGTTTTAAAAACAACTGAACCGGGAGGCAAAGCGGTCTGGGAAGCGGATGCGCGTATTACTATTGATGATTTTGAAGACGCTTTGGGGCGAGATTTTGCGACGGCGGATGAAGAAGACGATGTTGATACGCTGGGCGGTCTTGTTTTTACACTGGCCGGACGTGTCCCTGAACGCGGTGAGGTTATCAGGCATCCGGACGGGGTTGAATTTGAAGTCATTGATGCGGATCCGCGCCGGGTTAAGCGCTTAAAAATACGTGTGACATCTGGCCATAAGCCCGCACATGATAATGTTTTAAAACCCGATTGACGCATAGGTGATTAGGCCGGCCCAAAAAAATGCGGCTTTAACGCATGATGACCCAGCGCGCTGGCCGCTTTATACCCTTCTGACAATGCGAGGCTGGCGCGGACAGTTATTGGATATCGCTTTGGGCGCTTTGGCGGTTCTAGGACAAGCGCCGTTTCATTTCTGGGCTGTTATGCTGGTAAGCTTGGCGCTTTTAAAGCTCCGGTTGGATTATATGCGATATGAAGGCGAGACACCAGGCCGGCGCGCATTTTATATCGCGGGGCGCTTTGGTTTTGGATATTTCCTTTTTGGCCTGTTCTGGATTGGTTCGGCCTTTATAGCCAGGGGGCCCGCCTTCGTGCCTCTTATGCCCCCCATGATCGTGGGATTGGCAGTGTTATTGGCTTTGTTTTGGGCCTTTGCGGGTTATTTTTATAAAGGTCTGAAACTCGGGGCTTTTGGTTCTGTTGTGGCCTTTACCGCGCTTTTTACTTTGGCGGAAATGGGACGGGGCCATATTTTATCCGGCTTGCCATGGAACTTAACGGGCTATATTTTTCCAGCCGGCGGGCCTATTTCGCAAAGCGCTGCTTTTATCGGCATATACGGACTGACCTGCCTTGTCTTTTTGATAAGCGCGGGGCTTGCATCTGTGGTTTTGGTGCGTGTTAAACCTCGCTTGATCTGGGGACCTGTTCTGGCTTGCGGCATGTTACTGGGCCTGTTTATAGGCGGATCTATGCGTCTTTCTGGGGCCAAGACCGATTATGTGGATGGTGTGCACTTACGCATAGCGCAAGTCCCGTTTAATCAACGCGATAAGTTTGACCCGCAAAAATCGGTTGAAATCGTCAACCAGTTTCTCGAAGTTTCCTTGCGCGACGGCCTTGACGATATCAGCCATATTATATGGCCGGAAGGGGCGGTGAATGGTCTGGTTTTACGTAACAGACCCTTAATTGCCAGTTTTGGGCAAGCCCTAAGCGTGCGTACACAAGACCCGCCTATTTGGTTGCTCCAAACCTTACGGCATGAGCAAAGCGCGGTGAACGGGACTGATAACGCCCCGCCCTATTCGGATGAGTATTATAATAGTTCTGCGGCTATTACGTTTGACCGACAGGGCAATGCGCATTTAGCGGCCTATAGTGACAAATCCAAATTAGTGCCTTTTGGTGAATTTATACCAGGCGGAAAACTGGCTGACCGACTTGGGTTTAAAACTTTATCGACAGTCCTCGCCTCTTTGACACCTGCAAAACATAAAGAGAATTCGGATTATCCCGGCCTGCCTCGCGTCAGCGCGCAAATTTGTTATGAAATTATTTTTTCAGGCCTAACCCCGCGTTCGAAAACTGACCCGGCCCACTGGATATTAAATCAATCCAATGATGCGTGGTATGGGCGTTCTATAGGACCGCATCAACATTTTAATCAGGCGCGATACCGGGCGATAGAAGAGGGCGTTGCCCTCATCCGTGCGGCCTCAAATGGTATATCGGGCGCTGTTGATTCCTATGGGCGCGTTATTAAGCAAGCCGGTGCGGATGAAAAAATCGCGCTAGACGTGCGTTTGCCCAAATCTATGCTGCCTGTAGTAGAAATATACCATTTTTCAATTTTTCTTCTCTTGATAAATTTATTCTTGTCCATACTATATATCAATGTTGGGAAGGGCTATTGAATCAATAGCATTGAATAAAAACTGTTCTGTATACAGGTGGGGGCACCTCGAACACCGAACATTACAGAGGATGAAAAATGGAATCCAAACATGCACCGCGGTCTCCGAACCCGGTTGATATTCACGTGGGCACACGTGTTAGGTTGCGGCGTCAAATTTTGAAAATGAGCCAAGAAAGACTAGGCGATAGTTTAGGTGTGACGTTCCAGCAAGTACAAAAATATGAACGCGGCTCGAACCGCGTTGGAGCCAGTAGGCTTTGGAAAATGTCGCAGGTTCTGGAAGTGCCTGTCGCTTTCTTTTTCGAGGGTCTGGGGGAAAAAATGCAAAGTCTTGAATTTGCAGAAAATGACCAAATGCCGATTGTTTATGATTTTATAAACAGCTCTGATGGTGTTGCCTTGGCAACGGCCGTTTCAAAAATCAAGAGCAAGGCCGTCCGGCGTCAAATTCTAGAACTTGCCAGATCTTTGGCTAAGGATGATGCCGAAGACGAATAGATAGAGTTTCTATCTTTACACTCTGTTTTTTGCGAGTCATTAGAAAGCGTGTCATTTACACCGCCGCATTCTCAACGCCTTTATGGCCGTGCCAAGGGACGTCCCCTTAGCGCGGCTCAAAGGACGTTGATGCAAAATGTCTATCCACAAATTGCAATTGATCAGGCCTGTATGGATAGATATTTCTTGGATGTTGACCCCGTCGGTAGAAGCAATTTTCCGCCTATCTGGCTGGAAATTGGTTTCGGCGCGGCTGAACATTTATTATATCAGGCCTCAAAGTACCCTGATATTCTTCTGTTTGGGGCTGAGCCCTATCTAAACGGTGTCGCCAAGGCCGTTTTGGGTGTGCAGACAGATAATCTCTCAAATATAAGGCTTTATCACGGTGATGGACGGGATATTACCGCCCAAATGCCTGATGAGTGTCTGGAGCGTATCTTTGTGCTGTTTCCTGACCCTTGGCCAAAAGTGCGCCATAGAAAACGCCGGATTTTATCGACCGAGTTTATTGGTGAGCTTTACCGTCTTTTAAAGCCGGGCGGTGAATTTCGCTTTGGTAGTGATATTGTGGATTATGTTGATTGGACTCTTACGCGTTTATGGGCGCATGGCGGATTTGCATGGTCGGCGGGCCAGATGTCGGATTGGCGAGACAGGCCGCCTGATTGGCCTTCAACCCGCTATCTGGAGAAAGCCTTACGCGAGGGCCGAAAGGGGCATTTCTTCTCATTTGAACGTCTGTGAACGTCGCGCGCTAAATTTCGTCGCTAAACATCGCCCTTGCCCGTCACCTTTTATTGTCATGATAAACCCTGCGCGTTAAAAAAGCTTGCCAAGACGGGTTTGGCGGCCTATAGCTGCGCTAATTATTCGCCTCCGGCACAGGATGCTGGCAGAGCGACCCTCAGCGAGGGTCGTTTTTTTATTGCCAAAATCTTGTGATTGCCGGGGCGGTTTTGGAACGAGAATGAAAACAAAAACAGAAATTGATAAGCGTGTTTTGCTGCTCGCACAGCCTGTTGCCGAAGATATGGGCTATAGAATAGTGCGTGTGCGTGTGACGTCTGCTAAGCGCTCTGTCGTGCAAATCATGGCTGAAAGACTTTCGGATAGTCAGATGGGGGTTGAGGATTGCGCGGCGCTTTCACGGGCTTTGTCTTCCTTATTTGAAGTTGAAGACCCGTTGCGCGATGCCTATGTGCTGGAGGTCTCATCTCCCGGACTGGAGCGCCCTTTAACGGATTTGAGCGATTTTGAGACTTATGAAGGTTATCTGGCGCGGGTAGAGCTTGACCGGCTTGTTGAAGGCCGTAAGCGATTTCGCGGTATATTGGCCGGAATAACGGGGAAAGATATAGATATTGACCTAGAGGGCGAGACAGAAACGACCCAAATCCCCTTTGAGTGGATAGCAGACGCAAAGCTTTTGATTACCGATGCCCTCATCGAAGCGGGTCAAAAAACCAAGGCGGCTTTAGCCGAAGCAGCGCCCCCGCCTGATTTGAATTTGAACCCAACACATTCCACCGGAAAAGGAAAATAGGAGATAAATATGTCTACTGCCGGAATTAGTGCCAATAAATTGGAATTACTACAAATTGCCAATGCCGTTGCACAGGAAAAGTCAATTGACAAAACGATTGTACTGGAGGCCATTGAAGAGGCGATCCAAAAAGCCGCGCGCCTGCGTTATGGCTCGGAACAGGATATTCGGGCCAAACTTGACCCTGTTACCGGTGAAATGAAGCTTAAGCGGGTCATTACGGTTGTCGAAGAGGTCGAAAACGAGGTGACCGAAATTGATATGGCCTCTGCCAAGCTGGACAATCCGGATGTTGAGCTGGGTTATGAGTTTGCAACGGAATTGCCGCCCATCGAATTTGGACGTGTGCAAAGCCAGATGGCCAAGCAGGTCATCATGCAAAAGGTCCGCGAAGCGGAACGCGCCCGTCAATTTGAAGAATTTAAAGACCGTGTGGGCGAGATTATTAATGGGATCGTCAAGCGGGTTGAATATGGCCATATTATTGTAGATCTGGGCCGGGCAGAAGGTGTGATCCGGCGCGAGCAGACATTGCCGCGTGAAAATGTGAAAAACGGGGACCGTATCCGGGCCTATATAATGGATGTACGTGAAGAACTTCGCGGTTCACAAATTTTTCTCTCCCGGGCTCATCCCCAATTTATGGCACAATTATTTGCCCAAGAAGTCCCCGAAGTTTATGACGGCGTTATCCAGATCGTATCTGTTGCGCGTGATCCGGGTAGCCGGGCCAAAATTGCGGTATTTTCTAATGATGGCTCTATTGATCCTGTCGGGGCTTGTGTCGGTATGCGCGGTTCGCGCGTCCAAGCCGTCGTCAATGAATTACAGGGCGAACGTATTGATATCATTCCTTGGAATGATGATGCGGCGACGTTTATTGTCAACGCTCTGCAGCCCGCAGAAGTCACCAAAGTGGTTATAGATGAAGGTGACAACCGCATCGAAGTTGTTGTGCCTGATGAGCAGCTTTCACTCGCTATTGGCCGGCGTGGACAGAATGTGCGCTTGGCCTCACAGCTCTCGGGTTGGGCTATTGATATTCTAACTGAAGAGCAAGAATCAGAGCGTCGCCAGAAAGAATTCCAAGAGCGTTCGGAACTGTTTATGACGGGTCTTGATGTGGATGAGATGATCGCCCAGCTACTTGTATCTGAAGGTTTTGAAACCATGGAAGAAGTGGGCTATGTCGCGATAGAAGAACTCGTCGCTATTGAAGGCTTTGATGAAGAAACGGCCATTGAGCTTCAAGCGCGTGCGCGTGATTATCTTGACAAACTTGCCGCAGAACAAGACGCGGCGCGCAAAGCTGCGGGTGTTGTCGATGAGGTCTTGGAGATTGAGGGCGTGACCCTGCCAATGGCTGTTATTTTCGGCGAAAACGAGATTAAATTGGTCGAAGACGTAGCGGGTCTGATACCGGACGACCTCAGAGGCTATACTGAAATGAAAGATGGTGAAAAAGTCCATGAGCCGGGCCTATTGGAAAGCTTTGGACTTTCGGAAAAGGCGGCCACAGATTTAATCATGCAAGCGCGGGTCAAAGCCGGCTGGATTGACGCGGCTGATCTTCTCGCTGACGTCGAAGAGGCAGAAGAGGGCGCTGAGGCTGGCGCGGATGGCGAGGCGCAGGCCCCAGAGGGAAGCCCTGAAACAGCTACAGCTGAATCTGTATTTGGAACGCCAACGAGCTAAGCTCTGCGAGTGAATGAAATGAACCCCGTCACACCCAAAACCGATATGGCTCTAGGCCCGCAAGGCTCTGGGCGTCAGGCCTCAAAGCCTGCGGTCCAAAACGCGCTAAAGGATGAGGTCTTGTCTCGTCCCGGTGACGATGCGCCATCTGAGAATTGGGAAGACAAGAGAGGGCATAAAGGGCGGGAGCGTCGCTGTATAGCGACGGGTGTGGTCCGCGATACGGCCGATATGGTCCGGTTTGTACTCGATCCCGATAAAAGGGTTACCCCCGATATTGCAGGTAAATTGCCGGGTCGGGGTGTTTGGGTGAGCGCTGAAAAGACGGCTTTGCAAACGGCCATTGATCAGAAAGCCTTTTCAAAGGGCTTTAAGGCAAAATGTCAGCTCCCTGATGATTTGCCAGCAGATGTCGCGCGTTTGTTAAAACGCCGTGTCGCAGGATTATTGGCAATGGCGATGAAAGCCGGTCAATTAGCCGTTGGGTTTGATCAAGTGAAATCCGCATCACAATCCGGGCCTTTGGCCTTTCGCGTCGAAGCGCTGGACGGCTCCCAAGATGGACGCGGCAAGATACGCGTGCTATCTAAGGCCCTTGGACATGAATTGGGTTTAAAAATGGCCCCTGTCATCGGCTGTTTTAGCGCCTTAGAACTTGGAGACGCCTTGGGGCGAGAACATGTTGTACACGGGGCGATCCGACCAGGCGGATTTGCAAAGAGTTTACGACAGGATGTTGTAAAATTGGCAGGTTTTGTGGATATGGTGCCACAAAATTGGCCGGATAAGTCGCATGAAACCATCAAAATAAAGATGGTAAATGAGGCAATTGACGGTTGAATATGCCAGAAAGACCGTTAGGTTACCGCTACTTTGGCGGCAAGCTGACATTGACCAATTAAGGTTATGAACCGATCGGCCTTATGACCCGATCACGAGTGAGATAGTATGAGCGATACAAACGACAAGAACCCTTCTGCCCCGCGGCGTCCTCTGACGCTGAAAGGGGGAACAGGTACAATCCGCCAAAACTTTTCCGGCGGACGGTCTAAATCTGTTGTCGTTGAAAAGAAAAAACGGCGCGTTATTATGCCGGGCGGAAAAACCCCGGCAGCCAGCACGGCGCCGTCAGATGCGGCTAAACCCGTTGTAAAAATTGACGAAGTCGCAGAGGCGGCTAAACAGCTTGGCTTGTCCAAAGACGAATATGTCAAACGTCAGGCTGCGATTTCCAAAGCCAATGCAGAGCAAACCTCGCGCGAGGAACGCCGCCTTGCGGAAGAGGCCGAGCGCAAACGCCGGATGGATGAAGAAAAGGCGGCCTTGGAAATCAAACGAAAATCTGAGGAAGAAGCCGAGCTAAGACGGCTCCAAGAGGAAGAAGAAGAGCGCAAGCGCGAGGAAGCAGAAGCGGCGCGCCGTGCGCCAACACCGGCTCAAAAAATTCTTGATCAGGATGATGAGAAACTCACTGAGGTTGAAAAAGCCGGCGGTCGTGTAAAGAAAAAACGCGCACCGTCTATGCCCAGCAATCGGTCGTCAAAGCCGAACCCGCGAAGACGTCAGGGCAAGTTGACTATTGTAAGTGCTTTGGCGGGCGATGATGAGCGTCAGCGTTCACTGGCCTCTATGCGGCGCGCCCGTGAAAAGGAAAAGGCGCGTCAGCGCGGTGGATCTGAGCGCGAAAAACGCGTCCATGAAGTTGTCGTGCCTGAAACAATTACTGTTTCTGATTTGGCAAACCGGATGAAGGAACGGGCCGCAGATGTTGTAAAATATTTGATGAAGCAAGGTACGATGATGCAATTGCATGATATTCTGGACGCGGATACCGCCCAGTTAATCGTGGAAGATTTCGGGCATGTCGTTAAACGTGTGGCCGATTCCGATGTTGAGGATGATTTCCTTCAAGATGATAAGCCGGAAGATGAAAGTGATCTGGAGCCGCGTGCACCTGTTATTGCCGTTATGGGGCATGTCGATCACGGTAAGACCTCGCTGATTGACGCTTTACGTGAAACCGATATTGCGAGCGGTGAAGCCGGCGGCATCACCCAGCATATAGGGGCCTATCAATTAGGCTTGAAAACGGGACAAACCCTTACGGTTCTGGACACGCCAGGCCATGCAGCTTTCTCGGCTATGCGTACACGGGGCGCGGAAGCAGTGGATATTGTTATTCTGGTTGTCGCCGCAGATGACGGGGTTATGCCGCAGACAATTGAAAGTATTAAATATGCCAAGGCGGCGGATAAGCCTGTCATTGTGGCGATTAATAAAATGGATGCCTATGAGGCCAATCCGAAGAAAGTTGAAACCGATCTCTTGCAGCATGAAATCATTACGGAAAGCATGTCAGGTGAAACCCAAGCCATTGAAGTCTCTGCGTTAAAAAAGACCGGATTGGACGATTTATCCGAAGCGATAATGTTACAGGCCGAGCTATTGGATTTGAAAGCAAACCGCAAACGCAATGCGGACGGATTGGTCATTGAGAGTAAGATTGAAAAGGGCCGGGGGCCTGTTGCGACTTTATTGGTCAATCGCGGAACGCTTAAGCGAGGCGATATAATTGTTGCTGGCCGGCAATGGGGCAAGGTCAAGGCGATGATTGACGAGCGCAATGCGCAGAAAAAATCGACCGGACCGAGCGAACCTATTCAAGTTATGGGGCTGGACGGCGCACCGGCGCCAGGTGAGCCTTTTGCCGTTGTTGAATCTGAAGCCAAGGCGCGCGAAATTACCGAATATCGTAAACGTAAAGCGAAATCCGGGCCAGATGTGCCTGCCAGTGCTATGGCGTCTATGGAACAGATGATGGCCAAGCTTAAGGATAAGACCACGTCTGAAATGCCGTTATTGGTTAAGGCCGATGTGCAGGGTTCTGCCGAGGCCATAAAGTTCTCTTTAGAAGGTTTGGGTAATGATGAGGTGCGCGCCCGTGTGATTTATTCCGCGGCTGGCGGTATATCGGAATCCGATGTGATTTTGGCTAAATCCTCCAATTGCCCGATCATTGCATTTAACGTCAGGGCCAATCGCCAAGCCAAGGATTTGGCTGAGCGCGAGGGTGTCGAAATCCGCTATTACTCCGTCATTTACGGCCTGATCGATGAAATAAAAGGTGCCTTAGAAGGCATGTTATCGCCGGAACGGCGTGAAACCTTTATCGGGTATGCGGAAATTCTTGAAATCTTTGATATTTCTAAATTGGGTAAAGTGGCGGGCTGTAAGGTAACAGAGGGCCGGGTTGAACGCGGCTCGGGCGTGCGTCTCTTGCGCGATGATGTTGTTATCCATGAAGGTGAACTCTCTACACTTAAGCGCTTTAAAGATGAAGTCGAGAAAGTTCAGGCCGGCATGGAATGCGGCATGGGCTTTGAAGGCTATCATGACTTGCGCAAAGGTGATCAGATCGAATGTTTCACGGTTGAGCTGCTTGATCGTAAGCTGGATAGCCCGGGCTAAGCCGCGCTTTCACTATGCCTAAGCATAAAGCCCCCACACAGCGGCAGCTTAAAGCCGGCGAGCTTATTCGTCGGGCCTTGTCGGATATTTTGCGAAAAGAGCATTTACGCGACCCTGATCTGGCGGGTGTCTCTATTACGATTTCCGAGGTGCGGGCCTCGCCTGATCTTAAACATGCCATTGTCTATGCAGCCCCTCTGGGCGGTCTGCAAAGCGATATTGAAACGGATAAGGTTATTGCGGCTTTGCAGCGATGCGGGTCTTTTTTGCGCGGGCGTTTGGGCCGTGAAATGGAGATGAAGTCCACACCGCGTCTGAAATTTGTCGCCGATAAGAGCTTTGAAACAGCTTCTGAGATGACAGAGCTTCTCAGTCAGCCCCATATACAGCAAGACCTGAATTAAGCATTACTATTGTATGTGGAAAATCCATTCGCATTTTTAGGCGAATATGGTAAGTAATGACCCGTATAAATACCGTTTAATTTCGGGGGAATGAAAATGACCGATAATAAAGAAGCTACGCAAAACAGCACAGACGTTGATGTCACAGACGCCTGGCAGGCGACTCAAGATCAGAAGGGTAAGGCTAAAAAACTCCGTATTTTTGCTTGGCTGTCTTGGCTTGTCGCCATTGGCACCGAGATATTCGGTATTGTATCCTTGCTCAAAGGCAAATTTGACCAAGGTAATCTGGCCTTATTGATAGGCCTTCTTGTTGTCATCGCCGTTTTTGCGATAGCGGGCAGCCTGCTCTGGAAATCCGCCAATAAGCAGGACCCGGCCACAAAATCTGAGCCTTTCAAGTTTTTTGTCCAAAACCAGCTCGGCGCGATTATGACGCTACTGGCCTTTCTGCCCTTGATTGTCCTTATTTTTATGGACAAGGATATGGATCCGAAAAACAAGAAAATTGCCGGTGGTGTTGGTGCGGCTCTCGCGGTCATCGCAACGCTTATGGGCGTGAGTTTCGATCCCCCGTCTGTTGAACAATATACGCAGGATATGAATGCTTGTGCAGCCCAGATTAAAGCTAATGAGCCAACAACCGCCTGCTCGCCCGAGGTGGCGGCTCAAGCGAAGGAAATTGCCAGAGATAGCGACGCCGTTGCTGAGGCCACGCGGAGTGCGGATAACCCGACCGGACAGGATATTGTCTACTGGATTGCGCCTAAAGCCGGTGCCGAGCGCTCTTCTTCTCCGCTTGTATTCCATTTATGCGAGGATGTAAGTCCGCTGCGGGGTAAAGACGTTACGAGCGGAACTGTCACGGAAGCCTATGCGCAAAATGCTGTGCGTTTAACAAAGCAGATTGCGATGGAACAAAGACAATGCGGTTTTGCCACGGCTGAATAGCCAGAAAAGCTTTAAGTCAGTCTCAAATAAAAAAGCAGGCCGGTTACCCGAGCCTGCTTTAATTTTGGGATAGGTTGTCACCTACCCGTTTCCCCTCAATTTACTCCCCCGGAATTTAACTTTAAACGGATTTTCCGCCTAGAGCATTTTCTTGGCGATACTTCCCAAAGCACCTAAACCGCCAAGTGAACCCAACAAAGAGCCGCCTTGGCTGGCTTTATCAACCATTTGTGGAAGAGCACTTTGCAGTCCGCCCAGTAGCGATCCTTCATCGGTTCCAAGTTCCGCCGCTGCGGCACTAATTTTTTCCGCGCCCAAAACGTCTTTGAGTTGATCGGCTGAAATGTCTTTATTGGCACCATCGCCCAACCAAGACTCAGCGATATCACCTAAGCCTTTAGACTGTAATCCACCGATGAGGCTTCCAACGTCCATTTTGTCGCCGTCGCCGACCAGCTTGTCCATAACGCCGTTTATAGCACCGCTATTGCCACCGATTTTTTTCAACAGCATGCTTGCTGCAATACTTTTAATATCCATGTTTGAAACTTTCTAAGAGGATGGAACCATGAACAGGAAAATAGAATTGACCTGTCTAACCCTTAGATAGGTAAGATGGCGTACTTTTTCCAGCATAAGATGCAGTGAAGCTGTAATTTTTACGGTATCTAACTCTAACGATATTAACGCCTCATTGAGGATAATCCGCCATAAGGCGTTATGGATCGCCCTGCCTCGATATCATATCCGTCAGTACAGCTCCGTGCCTGCGGTGACAATGAGGCGATAAATCAAGCCTATGGGAAATCTTACAGCCTGTTTACAGCTTTAATATTTACGCTGGCTTTTGTCATAGCCTGCTTGGCTTTGGCATTCTGCGCATATGTGATTGTCGGATTTTATGAAAATGATCCGCAATTTCGAGCCTTTTGGCCGGCCATTATCTTAAGTTTAGGCGTGGGTGCTATGGCGTTTATTCCTGCGTCCATTGTCTGTTTTGCCAGTGCGGGGCGTTTGAAATATGGTCGCCTTATGATGCCGCCCTGGCTTGTCACGGCCTTTCTGCTACCGGCCCTTGCCTTTGTGGCCGTGTTGGGATTTAGTCAGGTTGTACCCTTTATGTGGGGCCTTTTCGCTTTTGGTGGTCTTATTGCGTGCGTACTATGGGCTTGGATAACCCCCAAAAAACAGTCCAAAATCAATAAAAACCTGTATTTTTGAGCCAAAATCTTCATTTTCACGGTGTTTTCACGATCATGTGCACTCACTTACAAAGAGTTAAATTGAAATAAAGCCTAAGATAGACTATGTATTTAATACGCACTCGGGGACAGGTGCGCAGGCATTTGTTAGCTATACAGGAGCAGTCCCAATGAAAATACGTTATATAACGCTTACAGCCGCCGCCGCTATTTTATCGGCATGCGCCACAACAACACCCTATCAACCCGCCTCTAAACCCGGAGCGTTTGACGGATTTACCCAAACTTTAATCGAAAATGACCGCGCGCGCGTTTCCTTTGCAGGAAATTCTCTCACTCAGCGCGAAACGGTGGAGAATTATCTGATCTTCCGGGCCGCAGAATTGGCTCTGGAGCGTGGTTATGACCATTTCACACTTGAAGAACGTGACACAGAGGCCAAGACGCGTCTTTCCAGCACGGGAACAGGCTTTAATAGCGGCTTTGGCAGCCCGTTTGGCTATTCTTTCTATTCACCTAGATTTGGCTGGAGCCGGTTTGGATCTTTTGGTGGTAGTCGCTTCGGACGGTTTGGCAGCTTTAACCGGTTCGGTAGATTTGGCGGGTTCAATAATAGCTTTAGCGTAAGAGAGATCACGAAATATAAAGCGACAGCCGAAGTGAAATTCAGAAATGGGTTTGTTTCATCCAACGAAGAAGGCAATACTTATAATGCCAGAGAAGTGATTGAAAATCTCGGCTCGACAATTGTTTATCCTGAAGCCGAACAGGGCGGGCAAGTTGTGCAAGGTGCGCCGGGCTATCAAAGCACGCCAGCGCAATCCGTACCGGCCTATACAGCGGATCCGAAACCTGTCGCTAACGAGATTTAATCTAGAATCGATAGTTTTAGGATAGCGGCTTAATAGCCCTCATAAACAAGTAAACCCTGCACTGACTATGTGTGGGGTTTTTATGTGCGCTTGCGGGGCTTTGAATTATGTCTATAAGCCCCTATGGTCCGAAAACGTAAAGGCGATCCGGTTAGTGGCTGGGTCAATTTCGACAAACCTCTGGGTATGACATCCACGCAGGCAGTGGGACGTATCCGGCGTTTACTGAATGCCCAAAAAGCCGGGCATGCGGGTACGCTTGATCCTCTGGCGAGCGGGGTTTTACCGATTGCCTTGGGCGAGGCGACAAAAACGGTTCCCTTTATGATGGACGCTATAAAAACCTATGAGGTCACGGTTATTTGGGGCGAGGCGCGTGATACATGTGACGCGGAAGGGGAGGTTATCGAAACAAGCCTCCAGCGTCCGCAAGCAGCGCAGATAGAAGCGGTTCTGGGACAGTTTACCGGCGTGATAGATCAGGTGCCGCCGCGTTTCTCGGCCATTAAAATTGCGGGACAGCGCGCATATGATTTGGCCCGTGCGGGGCAAATTGTGGAGATGACCTCGCGAAAAGTCCGGATTGATACAATTGAAATCCTCCATATTGCACAGCATCAGGCGGATTTTCGCGTGACCTGTGGTAAGGGGACATATATTCGGGCGCTGGCCAGGGATATGGCCAAGGCATTGGGGACGGTTGGCTATGTTGGCCAGTTGCGCAGAACCCGTGTCGGAAGCTTTTTTGACGGGGCCGCTTTTTCACTGGACGTATTGGAAAATCTACACTATGAGGGCGGCGTTTTAGGAAGTTTGCGTCCTGTAGAGACAGCGCTGGACGACATCCCGGTACTGATCGCAACAGATCAAGACGCAAATGCGCTAAAATACGGACGTGTTATTGGCTGTCCTGAAGATTTCACACATTCCGATTGGGTCTTGGTGAAAGATGGACATAAGGCTTTGGCACTCTGTCAGCCGCGTGACGGGCACCTAGCGCCCAAGCGCGTTTTTAATTTGTAATCATAACGGAGAATATGATGTCGATTACACCAAAACGCAAAGCTGCGTTAATCACTGAATATGCCACGAAACCGGGTGATACCGGCTCTCCAGAAGTTCAAGTCGCCATTCTTACCGAGCGGATTGTTAACTTGACGGAGCATTTCAAAACTAATCATAAAGATAATCACAGTAGACGTGGATTATTAGCCATGGTGACACAGCGTCGCCGCTTGCTGGATTATCTTAAAAAGAAGGATGAGGGTCGATATAAGACACTTATCGAAAAACTGGGATTACGCCGCTAGGCTTATCCTTAAAAACCAAGGGCTGCCATGGGGGCAGCCTTTTGCGCATTTGGCGCAGGGGCATATGTGATGCCCGACAGCGACGATGTTGTCGCTTTATACGTATGTTGATAGAAAGAAATTGTACGATATGTTTGATAAACACACTATAGAACTCGATTGGGCAGGACGCCCGCTTATCCTTGAAACCGGCGGCATGGCCCGTCAGGCAGACGGGGCCGTGCTGTGTAGTTACGGCGAAACGAAATTACTGGCCACAGTTTGCGGTGCGCATTCGCAAAAACCCGGCATGGATTTTTTCCCTTTGACCGTAAATTATATGGAGAAATTCTATGCGGCGGGTAAAATTCCGGGAGGGTATTTTAAACGTGAAGGCCGCCCAACAGAACGCGAAACCCTGATTTCTCGCTTAACTGACCGGCCTATCCGCCCGCTTTTTCCCAAAGGCTATAAGAATGAAGTGCAGATTGTGATTACAGTCTTGCAGCATGACGGTGAAAATGAACCCGATATTATCGGTATGATCGGCGCTTCGGCCGCCTTGGCGATTTCAGGTCTACCCTTTATGGGTCCGATCGCGGCAGCCCGCGTAGGTCTGATTGAGGGCGATTACGTGCTTAACCCGACATTGTCCGAGCTTGAAGACAGTGAACTTGATCTGGTGGTTGCCGGAACAAAAGACGCGGTGATGATGGTGGAATCACAGGCTGCGGAACTGACTGAAGAGCAAATGCTCGGCGCGGTCATGTATGCGCATGAGAGCTGTCAGGACGTGATTGCGGCTATCAAAAAGCTCGCTAAAAAAGCCGCTAAGCCGGCGCGTGAGTTTGCCTCGCCCGATTACTCAGCCGAGAAAAAGCTTGTCGCGAAAGCGGCAGAAAAAGGCATTAAAGCGGCCTATAAGAAAACCGATAAAATGGAGCGTCAAGAGCTTCTGCGCGACGCAAAAGAGGCGGCTTGGGGCGCCCTTGGACTTTCCGAAGAAAACCCCGATGGTATGTCATCAGGCGTTTTCGGCGATTGTTTCAAAGCGATAGAATCGCAAACTGTACGGTCGGCTGTTATTAAAACAGGTAAGCGCATTGACGGGCGCGGGCTGGATGAGGTTCGCCCAATTGTCTCTGAGGCTGGCCCCTTACCACGTACACATGGCTCTGCCTTGTTTACACGCGGTGAGACGCAAGCGCTATGCGTGGCGACACTGGGTACATCGGATGATGAGCAATATGTCGATCAGCTTACCGGTACGATTAAGAACAAGTTTTTACTGCATTATAATTTCCCGCCTTACTCTGTCGGGGAATGTGGCCGTATGGGCGGTACATCGCGCCGCGAAACGGGTCACGGTAAGCTGGCTTGGCGTGCCCTTCAGGCCGTACTGCCAACGCCCGAGGATTTCCCTTATACTATCCGTCTTGTCTCTGAAATTATGGAATCAAACGGATCGTCTTCAATGGCGACAGTGTGTGGGTGTTCGCTGGCCATGATGGATGCTGGCGTGCCGATCAAGCGTCCGGTTTCAGGTATTGCTATGGGCCTTATCAAGGATAAGGAAGGCGTGGCCGTATTGAGTGATATTCTCGGTGATGAAGACCATCTCGGGGATATGGACTTTAAAGTCGCGGGAACGTCCGAAGGTATCACATCCTTGCAGATGGATATTAAAATCGCGGGTATTACCGAAGATATTATGACAACGGCGCTCGAGCAGGCCAATGCGGGTCGTTTGCATATTCTGGGTGAAATGAACAAAGCCTTGGAAGAAGCGCGCGACGAGGTCGGCGAATTTGCACCGCGGATTGAAACCATGAAAATTCCGGTTGATAAAATTCGCGATGTGATCGGAACAGGCGGCAAAGTCATTCGTGAAATCGTTGATACAACGGGCGCTCGTGTTTCTGTTGAAGATGACGGGACGATTAAAATCGCCAGCACCGATAAAGCCTCTATCACGGCTGCAAAAGACTGGATTCACAGCTTAACGGCGGAACCTGAGGTCGGCATGATCTATAAAGGTAAGGTCGTCAAGGTCGTTGATTTTGGGGCCTTCGTGAATTTCTTTGGCAAGAAGGACGGTCTTGTTCATGTTAGCCAGATCGCACAGGAACGGGTCAATCACCCGTCTGATTACCTAAAGGAAGGCCAAGAGGTTTATGTCAAACTCATGGGCTTTGATGATCGGGGTAAAGTCCGCTTGAACATGAAATATGTCAATCAGGACACAGGCGAGGAATTGCCGCGTGAGCCGCGCGAAGACAAGAAAGACGATAATAAAGGGGATGATAAAAAATCTCGTAAGAGAAAACCCCGTCGTCGCCGTAGAAAGTCCGAAGAGGAAGAATAGGTATAAACTTATTCTTTGATCTTTTATCGGATCAATAAAAAAGCCCGGTCAATGACCGGGCTTTTCTTTTAAGGGATAAGGTGATTATTTATTATAAACGCTTTCCTTACCGAAATGCTTTGCAAGCATGTAATAGACAACCGCGCGGTACTTCATGCGCTCTGTATATTTGCTCATAACACTGGCAATAGCCGCGTCGAGTTCCGGGCCGTCAGACAGGCCGAGCTTTTTGATCAGGAAATTGTTTTTAACAGTTTCCAATTCGCTCTTGTCAGTTCCAGCCACTGTAGATGAATCCCGGTTATAGATAGAGGGTCCGCAGCCGATTGTCACTTTACGGAGAAAGTCCATATCCGGAGTCATGCCAAGTTTTGTCTTCATTTGGTCAGCATATTTTTCGATTAATTCATCGCGTTTACTCATGTTTCAATCCTTTTTTAAATTTTCGGGTAAGCTAATCTCTCCCATAGACACCGACTCATTTTTAGAGAATGATCTGTTTGGAGCGTGTCTTAGTAAAAAATATGAAGGCTTGAGTCTACAAATCCAAGTGATTTTTGCAGTTTTAATCGCTTTAAAGGCGAAAAATGTCCTTAATTATGCGATAACAGGCCATTGGAAACGGGTTTATGAAAATATTTGTTTTAACAGGTGCGGGCATATCCGCGGAGAGTGGAATCAATACATTTCGCGCGGCTGACGGATTATGGGAAAATCACCGTATAGAGGAGGTTGCGACGCCGCAAGGTTTTGCTCGCAATCCGGCTCTGGTGCACAAATTTTATAATGCCCGCCGCGCCGCTCTAAAGACGGTCTATCCAAATCCGGCTCATAAAGCTTTGGCACGCTTAGAAAGTGCTTTGGCCCAAAAAGGCGGCGGACTTACGGTTGTTACCCAAAATGTAGATGACCTGCATGAGCGCGGCGGGGTGGGCTCTGTCATTCATATGCACGGAGAGTTAATTTCGGTTTTTTGCACGGCTTGCAAACATAAATGGGAGTGGCGTGAGGATTTAAGCGAACAGTCGATTTGCCCGGCTTGTCAAAGCCTTGGTACACTCAGGCCTGATATCGTCTGGTTCGGTGAAATGCCCTACCATATGGACGTGATAGAGCGGGCCTTGCGGGCTTGCGATCTCTTTGTCTCAATCGGGACAAGCGGGGCGGTTTACCCGGCAGCCGGTTTTGTGAACGGCGCACGCAGTATGGGCAAGGCGACCTTGGAAATAAATCTCGAGCGTTCAGAAGGCTCACACCTCTTTGATGAAACCCGTTTAGGTAAGGCCGGAACTCTTGTCCCTGAATGGGTGGAAAGTTTGATATAATTTGGAATAGCGCTTTCTATAGGTTAAGGCGCTACCATGTCGGATATTCATATTTATATAGACGGGGATGCCTGCCCGGTGCGCGGTGAATGTTATAAAGTGGCTGAACGCCATAACGTCCCTGTCAGCGTGGTCTCAAATAGTTTCCTGCGCGTGCCAAAACACCCCTTATTTAAGGCCGTTATTGTATCTGACGGCTTTGATGCCGCCGATGACTATATTGCGGAGCGGGCGTCCCAAACCAGTGTCGTGATTACGTCAGATATATTATTGGCCGAGCGCTGTTTGAAGAACGACGCTTTCGTGATCAAACCCAATGGTACATTATTTACCAAAGATAATATTGGCGGAGCTTTGGCGATGCGCGCAATCATGACCGACCTGCGCGACGGGGCGGAGCAACCCAATTTTGGCGGCCCGCCGCCCTTTAGCGCACGGGATAGGTCGGAGTTTTTACAAAGCCTGCATACTGTGTTGGAGAAAATGAAACGGGGCTAATATGAATTTTTGCTTCCTATTTTGCCAATAGGTGTGTAATTTATTTTTAAACACATAGGTTGAGGGGATATGAACCTAATAGACGCAACAAGACGCAGCTTAGTTAAAACCTTTGATTATAAGACACGTTCGCGTCGAGCAGAGTTTTGGGGGTTTGCTTTGTCAGCCTTTTTGATTTGCTTTTTCATGGGCTTTTTCGACAAACTCTTTTTTGATGCGAGTTGGCCATTTAAACAAACACTCACGCTTCACGAGGGTGAGATTGTCGGAAGAAAATATTCATTTGGGACAAATTATGGCCCAATAAGTAATGCATTTAATTTTGTCTTCCTCTTGCCTTTTATCGCGGCGGCGGTGCGCAGGCTACATGATGTTGGGCGCTCTGGGTGGATCCTGATTTTATCCTATGCCGTACTCTTCTTAACTGTCTTCCTATTTTTGCGCGGTTTTATCCCGTCTTCGGTTTTTTGGTTTTTATTTTTGGGGGGTATTGCTCTTTTTTTCTATATTCTCTTTTTGCTATTCAAAGATAGCGAAGGGGATAACAAATATGGCCCGAGTGAAAAATACCCTCATACTGTTGCGAATCCCCTAATAGACTAAAGTGATTGGGCATTTCCGGGTTTGACAAGCCCAATTGCCCCCGCTATAGGCCCTGAAATCCGCGCAAAACTATTTTGCGCTCCGAGCTGTGCGACACCCTTTTTACTGGGACGATGCAGACGGGGTCCTCTGATCGGCGTTATCGCTCATCGGAGCCAGAAAGCTTTGTGCGGAAACGAAACGCCGAAATCATGAGATTTCGGATAGAGGTAACGGAGTGATATTTGTTTGAAGCCTTAGGCGATAAGCTAAGCGGTGTTTTTGACAACTTGACCGGCAGAGGCGCTCTGTCTGAAAAGGATGTCACAGCCGCCATGCGCGAAATCCGCGTGGCTTTGCTAGAGGCTGATGTTGCCCTGCCTGTGGTTAAGGCCTTTATCGATAAAATCAAGACTGAGGCTGTCGGTGAAAAGGTTATCAAATCGGTTAAGCCTGGCCAGCAAATTGTCAAAATTGTCCATGACGGCCTCGTCGATATGCTCGGCGGTACCTTGTCTGATGATGAGGCCGATAAAGAAGCGGCTGCTCGCGCCTCAGAGCTTAACCTGTCTGGTCGCCCGCCTGTTGCTATTCTCATGGCCGGATTACAAGGTTCAGGTAAAACCACAACCTCGGGCAAAGTCGCTAAATTCCTCAAGGAACGTGGTAAGAAAAAAGTCCTTCTGGCGTCTCTGGATACCAATCGTCCGGCGGCGATGGAACAATTAGGTATTCTGGCCGATCAGGCAGGTGTCGGGTTTTTACCGATTGTCAAAGGCGAGGACGCCGTCACCATTGCCAAGCGTGCCATGGATCACGGCGCTAAAGGCGGCTTTGATGTTGTCTTTTTAGATACAGCCGGACGTACCACCATTGACGACGTACTTATGGCCGAAGTCGCGCAAATCGCTAAACTGACCCAGCCGATTGAAACCTTGCTTGTAGCGGATAGCTTAACGGGTCAGGACGCGGTTGAGACAGCGCAGCGCTTCCATGCGCAATTGCCGCTCACCGGATTAGTGCTTACGCGTATTGACGGTGACGGGCGCGGCGGGGCCGCCCTTTCTATGCGCGCCGTTACGGGCTTGCCGATTAAATTTTTGGGTACAGGCGAAAAGCTGGACGGGCTTGAGGCCTTTGATGCGGAGCGCCTCGCGGGCCGTATTCTGGGACAAGGCGATATTGTCTCCTTAGTCGAGAAAGCCTCTCAGGTTCTCGACCAGAAGGAAGCTGAACGTGTTGCCAAGAAAATGCAAAAAGGCACGTTTGATCTGGATGATTTAGGCAAGCAATTAGGCCAAATGCAGAAAATGGGCGGCATGGGCGGATTGATGAAAATGATGCCCGGTATGGGGAAAATGAAAAAGCAGCTTGATGCGGCGGGCGGGTTGGATGACCGGCTTTTAAAGCAACAACAAGCCATTATTCTCTCCATGACGCCCCAAGAACGTCAAAAACCAGCCTTGATAAAAGCGTCGCGTAAAAAACGTATTGCAGCTGGTGCGGGCATGTCGGTTCAAGAGGTCAATAAGCTTTTGAAAATGCACCGTCAGATGTCCGATATGATGAAGAAAATGGGCAAAGGCGGCATGGCGAATATGATGGCACAAATGGGCGGCATGCCCGGCATGCCAAAAATGCCTGGCGGCATGGGTGGTAAAAACATGCCTAACCCAGCCGATATGGACCCAGCGGCCTTAGAAGAAATGGCTAAGAAAATGGGCATGTCTGGCGGCATGCCAAAACTCCCCGGTATTGGGGGCGGGAAACTGCCCGGACTGGGCGGAGGCTTACCGGGATTGGGCGGAAAATCGCCTTTTGGAAAAAAGAAATAATCAGATTGCTAAGTTAAAAGGAAAAAACAATGGCTCTCAAACTCAGACTGGCCCGTCACGGTGCCAAAAAACGTCCTTATTACCGTATTGTGGTAGCCGATAGCCGCGCCCCGCGCGATGGTCGCTTTATTGACCGTATTGGCTCTTATAACCCCATGTTGCCAAAAGATAGCGAAGACCGCGTTAAGCTCGACATTGAAAAATGTAAGGACTGGCTTTCCAAAGGGGCCCGTCCAACGGACCGTGTTGCCCGCTTTCTAGGCGCGGCTGGCCTGTGGGAGTGGAAAGCTGGCAATAACCCAAATAAGGGTAAGCCCGGCGCGAAAGCTGCTCAGCTTATTATTGATAAAAAAGAAAAAGAAGAGGCTCGTAAGGCTGCTGAAGCCGAGGCGAAGGAAGCTGCTGAAGCAGCTGCTAAAGAGGCTGAAGCCGCGGCCGAGGAAGCCCCAGCAGAGGAGGCTCCAGCAGAGGAAGCCCCAACAGAGGAAGCCCCAACAGAGGAAGCCCCAGCAGAGGCGCCGGCCGAGGATGCGCCTAAATCAGAAGAAGAGTAAACGGTCTTAGGGGTTAATCCCCTTCTGGGTTACCCCCTACCGAAAACCCCGCTGCTTGCGGGGTTTTTTATTTGGGCTTAGTCTCCACCGATATATCAATAGCTAGGGACATATCAAGAGGGCGCTTCCGCGCCTCGCGTGCGCCCAGAACTTGGTATATAACACCGCATAGGACAATCGCGCCGCCAATAACCGTGGTCAAGCTGGGCACTTCCTTGACGAATATCCAGACCCAAAGAGGGCTAAGCACAACCTCAAGCAAGGCTAGTATCGAGACTTGCGCGGCGGGTACATGTTGCGCGCCTGCCATGACCAAAGCCGTTCCCATGCCGACTTGAACAATGCCTAATCCCAGACAAATCATTAGGTCCTTCTGACTAAGGATGAAACTATCCATCAGGGGTAGCATTAAAATAAGGGTCATAAGCGCATTAAGCGTGCAGATTAGGACGATATTGGCTTTGGGCAGGGTCCGTATGATGACAATAGAGCCTGCATAGCAAAACGCCATCATAAGGGCGAGAACCATGCCTATAACGCCTTCTCCATTTATATTGGTCCCAAAAATAATACACACACCGATTAGGGCAATCGCCATGGCAAGGGTTGTGCGCTTATCAATATTTTCCCGCAGAAACAGCCACGCTAATATGGCGGCAAATAAAGGCGTTAAGGAGATAAAAAATACGGCATTGGCAATCAGCGTATATTGAAATGACATAATGAGTAAAAAGCTGGCCATGGACATGGTAAAGGCTGCAAACCATCCTCGCCGTCCCAAGCCGACAAAGGCCGCTTTGTAAGCCTTTCTGCTTGTCAGGATAAAAATAAAGGCAAAGAATATGGATTGAGAGACCGCGCGGTAAAAGGCGATTTGCGGCCCGGTAGCATTGTCCAGATTTCTGTCCCCAATGCCCAGTAAAGACAGAAGGACGCCGCCCATAATGACCATTATAACAGAGCGGTTATAATTTGACGGAACCATCCGTGTCTTCCCTCTCAGCTTTCCATATGAAAGCCATATTTCACGGTGTTTGACAAGAGAGATTTAAGAGGGGGAGGACAGCAGGATCAAGAGGGGCAGATCCTGCTGTCGGAATACAGAAAAAGGGGGAAACTGTATTCTGTGTCTCGCTTTCGCGTCGACACATGCATAAAAGCGCATCACGCATACACATACAATAAAACTGTTTGTGAACTTAACGTGAGGAGGCTTAGCGGTAGGATATCAGTGCCCGCTTAGAGCAAATCTTTGGCATAAATCTTAATGAGTTTTGTATATGCCCGCGGGAAAACGCGTTGAACAAATGACATGATCTTGGCATCTGTCCCGACGACGATTCGCTTATTGCGTTTTGCCGCTCCGGTTAAAATAATCTCGGCAGCTTTATCCGGTGTCGTAATGGCTTTTTTATCGAAATCAGCATCAAGGTCTGCCTTAGAGCGGTCCGGAAATCTATTATGGTCAATTTGCGCATTTCTGGCGATATTGGTAGAGACCCCGCCCGGATGGACGCTGCACACGGCGACGCCTGTGTCTTCCAGCTCTTGGGCGAGTGTCTCTGTAAACCCTCTGACCGCGAATTTGGAGGCGCAATAATGGGTTTGACCGGGCCAACCAATAAACCCAAACACACTTGAAATATTCACCAGTGTCCCGCGGGTTTCAATCAGGCCGTTTATAAAGGCTTTACTCATGCGCACCACACCCCAATAATTCACATCCATGATTTTTTCCATCGAGGCGAGTGGCGTATTAATGAACTCACCGACACGTGTCAGCCCTGCCACATTAAACACATAATGCGGTGCGCCCAGACCCGCTTCAACCTTAGGAGCATAAGCGGCAATTTCATCGGCTTTAGATATATCAAACGGGTCCACCATGACACGGTTTGAGTTTTCTAACCCTGCAAGCTTCACCGTCTCTTTAAGACCCGCCTCGTCTATATCGCTTAACGCTAAAACGGCCCCAGATGTGGCAAGTTTTAGGGTTAAAGCCCGTCCTATCCCCGAGGCCGCGCCCGTAACAACACAGATTTTATCTTTATAGGATTTTGTAAAGTCTACCATTTTAATCCTTGCTAGCCATCTATTGACATGGCCAAAATGCGACTGATTGTTGTGAAGTCTTCTGCGCTTTCCTCATGCCAGATATTGAAGGCATTTTGTACAGCGCGGCGGGCGGTTTTAGATGTAGCCGCTTTATCAATTACGCCCGCGTGAACGAGAGCGGCTGTTACGTCTTTGGAGAGGATAAAGCTCGGCACACCAGAAAACCGCAGGGCATAACAAGCCGTATTCATACCGAGATGTGATCCGTTTTTTTGTAAATATTCCAGCAGACCCATAAAATCCTCTTTTGGCCAATCCCGGATAAATTTATCGGCGCTGCCGACCTTGCTAGACATTTTGCTAATCATAGCGGCATTGGGTGCGACCGTTTTGATTTTAACCGGATTACGCACAATGCGCTTATCCGTTGTTAATTTTTCTATATCGTCCAGATCAATCCGCATGCAGCGTGAAATGTCAAAATTCCAGAAGGCGGCTTCAAACCCGGCCCATTTTGCGTCTACGACTTTCCAACTAAAACCGGCCTGAAAGACGCGTTTTGTAAATTCTGCAAGCCATCGGTCATCCGTTTTTGACTGGCTATCATGGAGCTGCTGACCTGAAGATATTTTCGCCATCAGAGCCGCTTCGCCGCCGTGGCGATGTGCGGCGCGGTGCAGGATTGTCGTATATTTCTCCATTTCTTCCCCCCCGCGTGACTACCCCGACTGTATTTAAGGCTCTTATGTGACCTTTAGCCTATTTTTGCCAACCTTATTCTTGCCAACCCTATTCTTGGAGGAGCTTATCGACCAAAGCAAGAGCTTCGGGACTATCCCAATGAGCCTCTCCGGGCAGGCGGGCTATCTCTGCGCCGTATTTATTATAAAACACACTGAGTGGCAGGCCGGGGACTTTAAGCTGGCTAGGCAAATCAAAGCTGGAGTCGTGATAGGGTGTAAGATTGCCAATAGTCTGGCTTTCAAGCCATTGCGCGGCGTCTTGGGCTGTACGGTCAAGGCTAATCGTGACGACTTGGAAGGTTTTGCCGCCTTTTAAGTTTTGTAACCGTGACAGGGTTGGCATTTCAGCTATGCAGGGCGCGCACCATGTCGCCCAGACATTGAGTAAGATGACTTGTCCTTTAAAATCGCTTAACGTCATTTGCTGGCCTTTATCGGTTTGAAAGGTCAGGCGAGGTTGCGCAGGCGGGTTTTCTAAAATCGTCAATCGCTTTAAACTCTGTTTAGCAAATTGATCTAAACCCGTTTTAGGCCTTTCACAGGCTTGAAAAAGGATTATTACAACGGCCAATAGGCCGATAAAAAACATCAAACGAATGGCGTTTGATAAAGTAAAGAAAGACGCTTTAGACATGGCAAATACACATAAGGGAAAATCGGGTCCGCGCAAGGCCCGGAAACCTCGTGCGGCAAAAAGTGGCCAGAAAATGTGGGGCGGGCGGTTTAGCCGGTCTCCGGGCGCGCTCATGCAGGCGATTAATGTTTCCATTGATTTTGATAAACGCTTGGCCGATCAGGATATTCGCGGCTCTATCGCCCATTCGACCATGCTGGCGGAAAAAGGGATTATCACCAAAAAGGATATGCGCGCTATCCATAAAGGGCTGCGAGCGATAAAACAGGAAATTAAGGCAGGGACCTTTCCGTGGTCGCGTGAGCTTGAGGATATACATCTTAATATCGAGGCGCGTTTGCGTGACAATATTGGCGATGCCGCAGCCCGCCTGCATACGGGACGCTCCCGTAATGATCAGGTGGCGACAGATTTCCGTCTCTGGGTAAGAGATTATCTAGATCAGTTCGATGTCCAGCTTGAAAACCTTATGCGGGCTTTATTAGTACAAGCGGCTCAGCACAGCGAAACGATTATGCCGGGCTTTACCCACCTCCAAAATGCCCAACCCGTTACATTTGGTCATCACATGCTGGCCTATCTGGAGATGTTTGCCCGTGACCGCTCACGGTTTAAAGATGCGCGCGCGCGCATGAATGAGAGCCCGTTGGGGGCAGCGGCCCTTGCGGGTACGCCTTATCCGATTGACCGCAAGATGACGGCCAAAGCCTTAGACTTTGCCCGGCCAATGGCCAATTCGCTTGATGCCGTTTCAGCGCGCGATTTTGCACTGGAGGCTTTATCTTGCGCGAGCATATGTGCCACACATCTCTCCCGTCTCTCGGAAGAGATTGTTATCTGGACGTCCGCCCAGTTCCAATTTGTCAGCTTAAGCGATGCTTTCACAACGGGCAGTTCAATCATGCCGCAAAAACGCAATCCAGATGCCGCCGAATTGGTAAGAGCCAAGGTCGGACGTATTAGCGGCGCATTGACCAGTCTGACAATCGTGATGAAGGGCCTGCCTTTGGCCTATTCCAAAGATATGCAGGAAGACAAAGAGCCTGTCTTTGACGCTTTCGAAGCCTTAGATGTCGGGTTGGCGGCTATGGCGGGCATGGTCAGGGATATAACACCCAATAAAGCACGTCTGCTTGAGGCTGCGGGGGCGGCCTATTCTACGGCCACCGACCTTGCCGATTGGCTTGTGCGCAAATTAAATATGCCGTTTCGGGACGCCCATCATGTTACAGGGACGATTGTATCTCGCGCAGAAAAATTGGGTGTGACCTTGGCGGAGCTTCCTTTAGTTGAGATGCAAGCGGTTGAACCGAAAATCAACAAGGATGTTTATTCTGTATTGACCCCGCTGGCGTCCGCTAAATCCCGTACTAGTTATGGAGGGACGGCACCGCGTGAGGTTAGAAAACAGGTTAAGCGGTGGCAAAAGTTATTAGGCTAGGTCTAATCCTTTTTGAGGGTTTCTAAACGCTCACTCAGCTCCGTCATGATATAGGCCCGTTTAGCGGGGCTATAGCGCACCCATTCGGCAATTTCTTGCCGGGAGCGTCCACACCCCTTACATAAGGCACTTTCAAGGTCCATTTCACAGATGAGCTTACACGGTGAATTTATTGTCGGTGTTTGCGATAGCATGTCTGTTATCACGACTCTCTAATGAGATTTCGCGGCGGTATTTTGAGCCGTGTTCTGGGCGGTTTTTTGTGAGCCTCTTGGCTTTCCAATCCCGAAGCGTTTCATGGTTTTGATGCTCGGTACGGGCGAGAGCTTATAGGCTCCGCCTTTGATCTCAATCCGATCTACTTTTTGCGTGACTAGATCTTTTGCAGAAAAAACATGGCCTTCATTATAAAACTCTGTGCGGATGTCAAAAGCCGCGTCGCCAGTATAAGCCGTAACGCGGGGCGGGGTGGATTTATCATCATATTTTATATGAAGATAATTTGTATCCGGCATGAAAGCGCGTATGGCGCCGGGTACCATTTTTTTGTATTGGGTTTTGCCGTCTTTGATACCCACCTTAATTTCATCCATATCATGGTGACCTGACTTGTTTTTGAAATAGGGTGTTAAGCCCATCTCGAAATAGAGACTTTCATCATCATCTGCCAGACCAATGCGAGCTTTATCGTCAATGCAAATATCGGTTGAGTCTTGCGATAGCGCGACTTTTTCAACGAAATCGGGGACGTTGCCGTCCGGCAAAATTGTAAAGTCGATGGTCTCAAACGGATTGGATGCAAGAGCGACATCCGATGTGATATCTTTTTTATTAGTAGGCGTTTTGAGGTAATACCGATCCGGCAGATTGCCGCCGTCATAAATCAGGAAGCGCGGTTTAAGAATAATCTCTACGACCGCTTTGTGCTCGGGATTAATTGTGGCTAATTGGTCTATTGTTTTGACGGCCTGCTTAGCCGGGAAACAATATGTTTCGCCGCGCAGGCCTTTTCGCTCAAAATCATCAGCATGAGCAGGCAAAGATTGACCCATGAGTAAGGCTATCAGGCTTGTTATTACGGGGCGAAATTTAGACATAGGTGCATTTTTCATAGCTTGTCGCATTTTTCCAATGACAAATCAGTCATGTTGCAGAGCCCTTACACTATGAAGTCTTAACCAAGCTTGAACCTATTCAGACTCGACCAATCGGAATTTGCACAGTAAAAGGCTTGAAATGATTTGGAGTGAGATATTATGAGCCGCCAATCCTGTAAGCGTTTGCGCGTTATATCGAGTTTTGTTTTGGGTGCCAGTTTCCTGAGTGCCTGTGGTATTAAGGGTGACCTAAAACGTCCGGGACCGATATTTGATAAATCGGCTAAAGTGGCCGTAAATAGCCAATAATATAGGATGAACTCGATTAGGGTCAGCCTTTGCGTTCGCGAAAAATTTTAAGGCAAAGTCATGCGACATTTTGAATATAGAAACGGCGAAATTTACGCCGAAAATGTACCTTTGCGCAAAATCGCGCAAGCTGTGGGTACGCCGTGCTATATCTATTCCGACGCGACGTTTGAGCGCCATTATAAGGTGTTTTCTGAAAGTTTTGCGGATGTAAAATCCCTTATTGCCTATTCGGTTAAAGCTAATTCAAATATTGCCATATTGGCGAGCTTGGCGAAATTGGGAGCCGGGGCAGATGTGGTGAGCGCCGGAGAACTGGCTAGAGCCCTCATTGCGGGTATCGCGGCAGATAAAATAGTCTTTTCGGGTGTCGGTAAAACGCGCGAGGAAATGCGGGCCGCACTGCGTGCGGGCATTCGTGTTTTCAATGTTGAAAGCCTGCCAGAGCTTTACGCCTTAAATCAACAAGCCTTAGATATGGGCGTGGTGGCGCCGATTGCTTTTCGGGTAAATCCGGATGTCACGGCGGGCGGTCATGAAAAAATTTCCACAGGTAAAAAAGAAAATAAGTTTGGCATAGCATGGTCCAAGGCGGAAGCGGCCTACGGCGAAGCGGCGCGGTTAAAAGGCATTAAAATCGTTGGTGTTGATGTGCATATTGGCAGCCAGATTGCGAGCCTTGAGCCTTTTGAACTGGCGATAAAAAAGGTCGGTGGTTTGATAGAAAGATTGCGTAAATCAGGCCATGAAATCTCCAGCTTTGATGTTGGTGGCGGGTTAGGGATTCCTTACGGAAATAATAGTCCTGCCCCGCCTTTACCCTCCGATTACGGGGCTATGGTTAAGCGGTTGACGCGCGGTATGGACGTGGAGTTGATATTTGAACCCGGCCGGATGATCTCTGGTAATGCAGGGGTTTTATTGTCTGAGGTTATTTATGTGAAATCTGGAGAGGATCGTCAGTTTTTGATTGTAGATGCGGCGATGAATGACCTGATCCGGCCCGCTCTTTATGATGCCTATCATGAAATTGAGCCGGTCAAAGCCCCAGGCGGAGATTATAAGGAGGTCATATATGATGTTGTCGGACCGATTTGTGAAAGCGGGGATACATTTACAAAATCACGGGCCTTACCGGAAATGGCGGCTGGCGACCTTATTGTAATGCATTCGGCTGGCGCTTACGGGGCGGCGCAATCCAGCCAGTATAATACCCGTCCCCTTGTCCCTGAAGTTTTGGTTAAAGGGGATAAATATGAAGTGATCCGCGCAAGGCCGTCTATTGAGGATATGATAAAATCCGAGAAACTGCCGGACTGGCTGTAAAATATCAGAAAATTAACGAGATTTTCCAAAAATCTGCCCTATAAAGACCTATGCTAGATGAGGCGATGACAGATCCGGTTGTGCAAACGGCCAAGCGCTTGACCCGCCGCGCCCACGCCCATCTTTACTGGGAGGTTTATGCGCCGCTATTTGCGCGCGCGGCCTTGGTTTTAGCTCTATTTTTGATCGGGACTTTTGGCGGTATCTGGGAAATTATCGGGGATCCGTGGCGTTTGATCGCGCTGGCCATAACCTTGTTTTTTTGCATCCGCGCCGTTTTGGCTGCGCGTAGGATAAAACGCCCCAATCTATCGGCGGCGCGTAGACGTGTCGAAAGCGATTCCGCCCAGTTACACCGGCCTTTGGATACACTCGCCGACCGGCCCGCTATTGGCGGGGAGCGCTTATGGGACAGTCATCTTGCTGGCGTGCGCGAAAGCGTAAAACGTTTAAAGCCTTCAAAATTGCGCGCTGTCATTGCTCCGCGTGATAAATATTTCTTGCGTTTTATCACCCCTGTTTCGCTTATCTTGGCAATTATGGTGGGGGCAGGATTTAATTATGAGAGATTGCGCCGCTCCGTTCTACCGATGTGGCAAAACGGAATATTGGGTCAGGATGTGCGTTTTGAAGCTTGGATTGACCCTCCGGATTATACGGGCCGCCCGCCTATTTATTTTAAAGATGGGCGTCATGTGGAAATACCCGAAGGGTCCGAATTGGTGACCCGTATTTACGGCGTACGCTCGGCGCCTCGGCCCAAACTGATTACACAGTCAGGGCGAACGAAATTTCTAAAACTCAATCGTTTGGACCCTAAAAGTTTTGAGAGCCGCACTATTCTTGATAAAAGCGCCAAGGCGCAATGGCGTGTTTTCAATAAGATCCAGTCGTGGAAATTGGACGTTGTGGCCGATCAGCCCCCTGTTGTAGAAATCGTCTCGACGCCCAAAGCCGATAAACGCGACCGGTTAAAACTGACCTATAGTCTCGAGGATGATTACGGTGTTGAGGTCTTGGAGCTGAAAATGCGGAGACTATCCGCGACAGACGGGACAGATCTTGAGCGTGACGAGACGGCGTCCGTGGCGGTGACGTTGCCCGGCAGCTCCGTGAAACGCCTTAATGAGCGTGAAGCTTTGCTTGATCTGACAAAACATGAATGGGCCGGGCAAAAGGTCTCTGCTGTTTTAGCGGCGCGTGACGGGGCTGGACAAATGGTGACGTCAGAGCGGGTCTTTTTTACCGTGCCGGATAAAATATTTATCGAACCTCTCGCGAAAGCTGTTATTGAAAACCGGCGTCTGTTTTTGCAGGGTAAAGCCGATTACGCGCCCTATAAGCCGGTAAGCAAAAAGGCGCTGGCACACCAGCCGCTCTTTGATAGTTATGAACCTCAAGACCGTCTGGAGCGCGCGCCCGAACAGATACAAAGAGCTGTGCTATTGCTAGAGGCCCTAACAGATAAACCTGCGACGATTTATCAAGACCCGGTTCTATATATGGGATTGCGTCATGTCTTAGGCACAACGCGCTTTGCGCGCGAGCAGGAAAGCTTGGAAGGTATACCGGCCCAATTATGGAAAATGGCCCTGCGCGCGGAATTTGGTCTTTTAGGCTCCGCTTTGGAAGCGATGCAGGCGGCGGAACAAAGCCTGCGGGAAGGCATAGCCAGACGCGCCCCGCAACGCGAAATAGATACATTATTTGATCGCTATAACGAAGCTGTTGACCGCTATATGGAAGAGCTTCGCAAAAAGGCGGTTGAAGCCGGAAACATAGCTGAGGGCGGCGAGGGCGGTGATGGTCGTAATACCGATCAAATCGAGGAATTGTTAAAGGCGATTGAAGAGGCAAACCGTATCGGGGATGTTGACGGGGCACGGCGGGCTTTGGCGCAACTTGCAGCCTTGCTTGAAAATATGCAAATCCAGCTCTCCGCAGGGGCCGGGCAAGGTGAGGGTGAGAGTATGCCCGGTGAGATGTCCGAGGAATTACGCGAGGCTTTGGAGGAGATGGCGGACCTTTTGGGGGAACAAAGAGAATTAAAAGACGAAACTGACCGCGCTGAAAGACAGAGCGAAAACGAGGCAGAGGGCGAAAATTCCGAATCCGGCCAAACCCAATCTCAGGGCCAATCTTCTGGGCAAGGCCGGTCTGGTGCGCCGGAGAAAGAGGCACTTTCCCCCGGTGAGTTAGCGGCTCAGCAAAAATTACTGGAAGAGGCGCTGGCGGGGTTAAACAAGGTATTGGAAGAGGGCGTCGGGCCGGGTGACGAGGGTGAAGCCGGGCAAGGTCTTGCTGAAGCTGGGCCAGAGGAAGGAGAGAACGGCGCCGGAGGTGATGAAGGCGAGGAAAACGAGGACGGAGGCAACGAGGGCGGTAAATCCGCACAAGAGGCCTTGGCTGACGCTGCCCGCGCTATGTTGGGCTCGCGGGAAGCCTTAGGTGCAGAAGAATTGGCTGAAGCCGGACGCGCCCAGCAAGAGGCTATTGAGGCTTTGCGAGAGGCCGGAAAGTCATTGTCCCGGGCCGCGAGGCGCCAACAGCGAACGGAAGGTCAGGAAGACGGCGAGGGTGAGGACGGCAATCCTCTGGGACAGAGCAATAACGGTATTGAAGACGAAAATTCTGAGGTCGATGTGGATAGCCGTGACAATGCTACGCGGTCGCGAGAGCTATTAGAAGAACTCAGACGCCGGGCCTCCGAGCAAGAGCGAGAGCAAAGTGAACGGGAATATCTGGAACGTTTGCTAAAGCGCTTTTAGGGTTTTAAACAGGCCGTCCTTTAAGTTTAACCTGTTTTATTCGCCCTCGGCTTGATTATTACTTTCAGGCTCAGTGCTTTGCGGACCCCATCCGATTTGCGTCGGAACATTGGTGATCTGATCTGCAATGGTATCATTTGTAAACCTATAAGTCAGATTAACGGCCTCCAGCGGCGGGTTGGGGAAATGGGTGACATATTCGACGCGCTTGCTTTTATTAATTTGGCTTTGCTCAAATTCAAAACGCCATTCCACAAGCTCTTCGTCTTTATTGTTGCGGAGTGAAAAAATTATAGGGTGCAGATTTACCCGGCGTCCCGATATATTTTTAACCGAGCCATTAATGACCAATACAGGCTCGCCGTCCATATAAATGCTGCGTGTAATTGGTGGATCAAAGCTTAACCCGTCGCGAGATACTTCAATACCGAAGGCTTTATAAAGCGTCGCCACTTTAGGATATTCAGAGACAATATCCTGTCGAAACATATAGGCCAGCCCGCTTATACCCATCAGAGTGCCAAGGGTTAGGCTCCAGATCAATCCGACAACACTGAGGCGTCGCTTGCGTTTTTGCCTGTCTGCGCGGTCGCGAATATTGACATGGGCCCCTTTGGCATAAGGCCTGTCGGATTTATCTTTGACGGCTGGCTCTGGCGCCGCCTTTTCGGGCTCGGGCGGTTGTATTGGCACAGTGTTTTGATCTTGAGGGGTTTCCCAAGGGGTGGTTTTGAGAGATTGATCAGCTTGAAATGGCGGGTTTGAGAGGGTTTTGAGATCCTCGCTTTCATTATCTTTGAGGACATATTCGTCCAGATCCCGGCTTACAAACCAGCTATTTTGACATTTTGAACATCTTACTGTCCGCCCATTCGGACCTATAGCTTCGTCTTTGGCAAAATAACGCGTGGAACATTCGGGACATGTGAGTATCATGGTAAACCTGATTCGAAACTATGTTGAAAGATGCCGATTAAGCTAAATGAAGTCTAGTCCCGACATGCCCAATAATGCGATTAAGGCAGGGAGACCGTCCCCGGCGACGTCTCTTGAGGCGTCCGCAGTGTCGTCCGTGCCTTCGGCCTTGTCAAATGCTGGCGTGAAACGGCGGGAGGAAATTATCCGCTTTGAGCGGCTGGCCGTGCGGTATCAGCGCGGACCTGAAGTTCTCAACGATGTCAATTTTACTTTAAAATCGGGTTCATTTTCTTTTCTCACCGGCCCGTCCGGTGCAGGCAAAACCACCTTGCTGGATGTAATCAATCTTAACTTACGACCCTCACGGGGATTTATCCATCTCTTCGGGCAGGATTGTGCCTTATTCGATAAAGCGGAGCGGGCCCAATATAAGCGCCGGATCGGTTTGATATCGCAGGATGTCAATCTGATTGATCATCTGAGCGTTTTTGAAAATGTGGCTTTGCCATTGCGTGTTAGCGGGCAACATCAGAGCGCTTATAGGGAGGACGTTGTTGAGCTTTTAAAATGGGTTGGACTAGGAGGACGGTTACAGTCCCGTCCCGCAACCTTATCGGGCGGAGAAAAGCAGCGGGCGGCCATTGCGCGGGCCGTGATTTCAAAGCCTGATATTTTGATAGCAGATGAGCCGACCGGAAATGTTGATTCTGTTATAGCGCACCGTTTGATGCATTTATTTGGGGAGATGAATAGGATGGGCGCAACCATTTTCATCGCCACGCATGATGGTCAGCTTGCTCGGCACCATGCGGGTGATATCTACCATATTCAAGACGGGACGGTTAAACATCTGGATAATCCCGCCGGTACAGGCGCGGGGGGGCTTTAAGGTGCGCGGTCCTAGCGCAAACGAATTTTCTTCCGCGCCCCTTCTGCCGCGCGACAAGCAACAGGACGGGCCGTTACTTTTTGTTATGACGATAATGGCCTTGCTTGCCGGTCTTATAATTTTGTTCTCCGCCATGAGTATGCGGGCGCTTGATCAATGGCAAAACGGCTTAACGCAAGGCGCGACCGTGACCCTAAAGCTTTCAAATATTGAGCAAAGAGAGGCTGAGATTGCGCGGCTGGAGAGCCTATTGCAGTCTCGCGCCGAGATTAAATCCCTATCCGTTTTATCGCAAGAACGCGCACAGAGTTTGTTGAAACCTTGGCTGGGGGACGTGGAGCTACCCGATGATTTGCCTATCCCTGTCCTTTTTAGCCTAGAGCTTGAACCCGAGCAGACTTTGGATGTTGAAACATTGAAGGCTGAAATTTTAAAACAGGCGCTTGATGTTGTTATTGATGATCACGGAGAGTGGCGCACAGATATAGAACGTAATCGCAAAACGCTCTCCACCGCTCTTAGGACTATTTTGGTTCTGATTTTACTCTCAAGCATGGCGGTGAGCATATTTGCGACCCAAGCCCGCTTACATACCCAACATAAAACTATCTCTGTGCTCTCGCAAATTGGGGCTAAGAATAGTTTTATTGCTCGACTTTTTGTTAGCCAGTTTTTTCTACGTGGCTTGATAGCGAGTGCTATTGGGTGTAGTCTTGCGCTTGTATTTGCCTTGATTTTTCAATGGGTACAAGGAGATAACACAGTCTTTGGACAGTATTACATAATTGGATCTGATCTTATAAAACTGACTATACTCGCTGTTATATTTGGTCTTATTTGCGCACTTACCGCCGGGCTAACCGCGCAGAGCTTGCTCAATAAACAAAACCTGATGTATTAAACCTATGACGTCAGGGTCTCCACAAACACCGGATACACATTCGGCAAAAAAGACGGGTTCGAAAAGGCAGGCTTGGATTAAATTCTGTATGTTCGTCTTGGGTCTTATCGCCGGGATTGTTTTTACGGGTTTTTTTTTCTTCGTCAGGGCCGTAACGACGCAAAGCTTGCCTCACCCTGTTCTCAAGGCTGACGGCATCGTTGTTTTGACCGGTAAGGGCGGAGGCCGGTTAGAAGCCGGAGCCAAGCTTTTAAGGGAAGGATTGGGTGAACGCCTTTTGATTTCGGGTGTGAACCCGGACATTTCGAGAGATGAAATATTGGATGTGTTAAGCGTGCCTGACCCGCTCTCAGAATGTTGTGTGGATATGGATTTTGCCCAAGATACGATAGAAAATGGACAAAAGACATCTATCTGGGCGCAGGCACTCGGTTTTGAACATATTATACTTGTGACATCAGCCTATCATATGCCGCGGGCTCAAGGCGCGATTTCGGCGGCAAGCGGACGCATGAAAATTACGCCCTATCCCGTGGGGCATGATTCCTTTCGGCACTGGTGGAAACAGGGCTCACAAATCAAGCGTCTCATCCGGGAATATGGTAAATTACTGGTCAGTTTTATTCATACGCCAAGTGAGAAGACTTTGCGCAATCCCATAAGCCTGAACATACCGCCGCTGTCCGGAGCATTGCAGGATAGTCCAGAACCGGGTGCGCCTGCGGATAAAGACCCTTTGCCTAACGGTCATGAGAATGAATAAACATGCGGGGGCGGATATGAGCACGCAAAAAGGGAAACGCCAAAAGACTGTCTTTAGCAAAGCGATTATTTCGCTGGCCCTTCTGATTGCTGGCTTTGCTCTTTATTGGGCGGCGGGCCGGTCCGTTATTGCTAAAAATTTTAATGAGGTCATTGTCTCGGCACGCCAAAATGGACACACAGTGCAGCCAAAGGCCTTTACCCTTTCGGGTTTCCCTTTTTCTTTTGACGGACATATGAGCTCACTTCTTTTGGCGGCACCGCAAGCCCGTTCCCCCTGGTCTTTACGGGGAGAGAACTTACATTTAGAGGCCGCGTCCATTAACCCGCTTAAATGGGATATATATCACGCTGGTGATGCGCGTTTGGATATGCGCGGACCCGGCGGGCAAAGATGGCTGTTTGATATCAGGCCCTTTTTGTTTCACGGCGATGTAAAGCTTTCTCATAAGGGTGATATCAGGGTCGTAAAATTATACGCTGATAAATTACGCCCACAGGCCGTTATAGGCACAGAACCGCCCTTTAGGGCTTTGGATAAATTACAAACGGAACTGATAGACGGCAAAGACGATATTGATATTAAGGTGAATGTGGAAAACCTCTTTCTTAGTGCCAAAACCTGGCCGGCTTTACAACAGGTCTTCGGGCCGCGTTTAGAAGCCCTATCTGTTAGCGCACAGGCGGTCGGTTTGTCCAAATTGTCTCAAAAGGCGGTAATGGATTGGGGACAAAAAGCCCGCCTGACATCATCAGATTGGCGTGTGAAGTGGAATGGCGTTGATCTGGGGGGCGATTTCGATCTTACGCGCTCCGCGGAAGGTGTATCGGGCAATATCCGTATAAAGCTTGAGGATGAGCAGGCCTTTTTTGAAGCCATGACTTCTTCAGGCCTTATAACACCCACCCAAGCCAGCCTTATGAAATTTGCACTCACCTCACGCGTTAAAACCGACGGTGCTCCCAAAGAGATCAATCTGATATTGGCCAATTCCCAGCTTAGTTTATTTGGTCAGGCTATATATAAATTCTAAGGGGTTAATCCTAATCGTCGCGGCCGAAATTAGCTTGCTCACTGTCTTGACCTGCATCAACAATGCGGCGGCGGATATCGCGGGTTTTAGAGAAATGATCTAGCAAGGCCTCTCCGTCATCCCAGCGAATGGCACGTTTTAAGGCCGATAAGTCCTCAATGAAACGATCCACTACCTCCAATACACTTTCGCGATTATTGAGAAAAACGTCACGCCACATCACGGGATCAGACGCAGCAATACGCGTGAAATCCCGAAACCCTCCAGCCGAAAATTTCACAACTTCATTTCGGGTAATGGTTTCCATATCAATGGCGGTACCCACAAGCGTATAGGCGATAAGATGGGGCACATGTGACGTGGTTGCCAAGACAAGGTCATGTCTTTGCGGGCTCATAACAGCGACGCCAGAGCCTAGGGCCTCCCAAAAATTTTTAACTTTTTCAACAGACGGGTCGGTCTCGTCAAGGGGTGTTAAAATACACCAGCGCTTATCAAAAAGCTCGGCAAAACCGGCTTCAGGGCCGTTATGTTCTGTCCCCGCTATAGGGTGACCCGGGACAAAGGCGATATCCTCTCGCAAATGGGGTGTTATAGCGTCGATGATTTTGCCCTTTAGCGACCCGACATCTGTGAGAATGGCACCGGATTTCATAACCGGAATTATGTTTTGTGCCACTTCACCCATTTTTCCGGGGGGGACGCATAATATGACCATATCGGCTTGGGAGACGTAGAAGTCTGCCGCGTTTTCGCTTACCCCGTCTGCGATTTGAAGGTGGGTAATTTGTTTGCAAACCGAGGCTGAATTATCGGCCATATAGACGGTTTTTGCCTGACCGTATTTTTTTGCGGCGCGTGCGAGGGAGGAGCCAATAAGCCCGCCACCAATAATCAGTATGGTTTCAAATGTGGGTTTCATATGTTTTCGGATTTCTCAGACCCTAAAGGCCAAGGCAAACAGCCTATGATTTTGGCACTGGGGTCGCGTGATTGTATATTTTGGAATAGGGGGCTTTCAGCCGTGATAAATAAGGGCAGGCTGTAAAGCTTTTTCATACCCGCTTCTGCGCGAAAGACGGGTGTGCCGCTATAGGCTTTTAAGGCGTCGGTATTATTTAAAGCGATCAGGCTATCATCGGCCCCGGAAGCTTGCAAAGCGGCAGTGGCGACAGCGACAGCACGCGGCCACTCCGCCTTTCCCGTTCGCGGCAGGCCTGATAAAATATGCATATCCGGCATTGCGCCGTCGTCGCAAAGGGCCGTCCACCAATTATTCATCCCGCCCGGCGCGGGCAAGATAGCCACGCCTTCATCTTCACTATAAGCGGCCGCTAATGCCGAGCTGGCCGTTGGATAGGATAAAGCCGGTAAGGCAGAGCCAAACCGGTCTCGTACTAATGTCCATACGTCAAGTGCATCGCCCTCTAGGGCAATATGTAAGCGCATCGGGCCTTGTATGGCGAGGCTGGCGCTCATAAGTTCCGCCCAGATGCGCGAGACGAGATTGGCGGGTGTGTCTGACGTAGCCTTAGACAGATCGCGTACATGGCTCTCTTCGCGGGACGGGCGCCAGACCCGGACACCGCTTTTGGCCTGCCTGACGGCACTGGCAAGCTCCAGACGTTCTGCTATAAGACCCAGCAAGGCATTATCCACCCGGTCTATTTCCCTACGGACATGATTTATATCGGTATGTTTCTTTTTCTTTCGGGTCATAATTTGACTGGCTTTATGGACTCTCTTGATAAGGCGACGCTGTATGCCCTATGGGACGGGTTCCAAATCTTGGACGTAAAACCCGTTTAGGCAGAACAGCAGAAGGCTCGGCATATAGCCGCTTTACGGCTTCTACAAGTATAAGTCCTGAAAAATTTGGCCAAACGGTTTCACCAAACTGTTCACAAAGGTCGGCCAAGCGGGGCTTTGCAAAGATCATGTGGGGCAGGGCATATAAGGCACCTGACCAGACTGTGGGTAAAAATCCAGCACTTTCAAGGCTCGTACGCAATTGGGAGCGGCTAAACGGGCGTCCCGCTCCAAACGGACTTTTTTCTGATCGTGCCCATAATCCGCTTCGATTTACAGCAATGATGACAATGCGGCCTTCCGGCTTGGTTATTCGCCATAATTCCGGAAGCAAGCGATTAAGGTCGGGGGTTTCTTCAACACCATGGGCGACGCAAATATTATCAAAACTTGCATCCTCAAACGGGAGGCGGGTTTCAGATGTCAGGCAAGAAATCACACCCCGTTTTGACAGTCTTACAATAGCGCCTTGCCCTGACGGCATGGCGAAAACCATTCTTTTGGCTTCGGATGTATAGGGGTTTAAATAAGGCCCGCAATAGCCAAAGCCCAATATGCTCTTGCCTTGAAGTTGGGGCCAGAGTTTTGCAAGACGGCGCATGACCATTGTCTGTGCTGTCAGCCCTAATTGGCTGGCATAAAAATTTTCAAGTTGGACTACACTTTGGCGCATATGGCGCTATTGTAACCAAGATTAGTGTATAGGAAAGCCAAATGTCATCTGATCTTGTCATTACCCTGTTCCCGTGTCTGTCGGACAATTATGGATTTTTAATCCATGACCCTGTCTCTGGCTTAACGGCGGCGATTGATACGCCTGATGCCAATGAGATTTCCAGACAATGTGAGATGCGCGATTGGCAACTTAGCCATATCTGGAATACGCATCACCATTTTGACCATACAGGGGGCAATCTTGCCCTTAAAGAAAAATGGGGCCTCGAGATTATAGGTCCGGCGCGGGACTCTGCGCGCATTCCGGGGTTAACCCAAGCGGTAGACGGCGGGGAGAGCTTTGCATTTGGAGCCCATAAGATCGCGGTGCTTGATACACCGGGTCATACAAAACACCATAATGTTTATTATGTAGAAAGTGCAGATGCAGCCTTTGTGGGGGATACGATATTTGTCTTGGGGTGTGGGCGTTTATTTGAAGGTACAGCCAAGCAAATGTATGACAGCCTTGCCGCGATCTGTGCCTTGCCGGACCATACCCGTCTATATTGTGCGCACGAATATACGCTCTCAAATGCCCGTTTTGCAGTAACCGTAGAGCCTGAAAATCAGGATTTGCAGGCTTATATTGCCCATGCCAAGGCTCTCAGAGAGAAAAATGTGCCGACCGTTCCGACGACGATTGCTGCCGAAAAAGCTTCAAATCCCTTTGTCAGGGCCGGGAGTGCTGAAAGTTTAGGTAAAATACGCGCTGCGAAAGATAGTTTTTAAAAAGAGTCATATTTTTGTTGCCTAAATTCCCTACAAGACTTAACCTATTGCTGTCGATAGGCCGGAATAACGGGCGAATGTGAAACATGATCAAGGGAAGACTTTATCTTCACTCGAGAGTGCTAGCAAAATTTTTTCCATTTTATCGAATAGGGGCGAGCATGAGGGTCGTCTCCGATTGATCAAGGAAAAAGTAAAAATGTCAGAAGAAATGCAAAAAGGAACTGTAAAGTTCTACAACGATAAAAAGGGCTATGGATTTATTCAGCCCGAAAACGGAAGCGGCGATGTGTTTGTACATGCAACGGCTTTGCAACGCGGAGGCCTAACCAGCTTATCTGACGGGCAAGTTGTTATGTTTAACACATCTGTAAATGAACGCTCCGGAAAAACGGCGGTGGATGCTATTTCAATTGTTGACTAAAAACTCCGGCGCTTGAAGCGTCCGGAAATAAAACCATAGATTAAGTCTCCCCATTTGGTCATTTTAGGATTGACCTGTTGAGCGCGAGACGTAAATTGCGCGCCAGATAAACGCATAGCTGACAGGCCCCTCGTTGGGGCCTGTTGTGATATTGGAGCCAGAAATGAATATCAAATCCCTCGAAACCGCCATTAATGCTGCATGGGAAGACCGTGCAGCCCTTTCGCCTTCCACAAAAGGTGAGGCGCGCGATGCTGTGGAAACAGCCATTTTGTCATTGGATGCCGGTGAATTGCGGGTTGCTTCCCGAAAAGGCAATGGTGATTGGGTGGCGCATGAATGGCTTAAAAAAGCAGTACTTCTAGGCTTTAGATTACAGCCCAATCGCATTATGTCCGGCGGGCCTGAAGCCGGGAATTGGTGGGATAAAGTTCCCAGTAAATTTCAGGGTTGGGACGAAACCGAATTTTCACAGGCTGGTTTTCGGGCGGTTCCCAATGCGGCTGTGCGTCGGGGTGCCTATATTGCGCCTAATGCTGTGCTTATGCCGTCTTATGTCAATATCGGTGCCTATGTCGATGAAGGCACAATGGTCGATACATGGACGACGGTTGGTTCTTGCGCCCAGATTGGTAAGAATTGCCACTTATCGGGTGGGGTTGGTATTGGAGGGGTCTTGGAGCCTCTACAAGCCACACCGGTTATTATTGAGGATAATTGTTTCATTGGGGCACGTTCAGAGGTTGCTGAAGGTGTGATTGTCCGCGAAGGTGCCGTTTTGGCTATGGGCGTGTTTTTGTCTCAATCCACTAAAATATTTAATCGCTTAACAGGCGAAATTACTTACGGGGAAATCCCGGCCTATTCAGTTGTTGTGCCCGGTAGCTTGCCGTCTAAAGATGGTTCACATAGTTTGGCCTGCGCAGTTATCGTCAAGATTGTGGATGAGAGAACGCGCAGCAAAACGGGTGTGAACGAACTCCTCAGAGACTAATCAACCCATCAAAGAGAAACCATATATGTCCAGCATAAGACATATCGACCCTGTTGAATTTGCTTGCGATCTTATCCGGAAACCCTCGGTCACCCCGCACGATGCCGGGACATTGGGACAATTGCAAACGGCTCTCGAAGATATGGGTTTTATCTGCAAGCGCTATCCGTTTGGAGAGGGGGCAGACCGTGTTGATAATCTTTATGCGCGTTTGGGCACGCAGGCCCCTAATTTCTGTTTTGCCGGTCATGTCGATGTTGTCCCGGCGGGCGAGATTGAAAAATGGTCTGATGATCCTTTTGCCGGCATGGTAAAAGACGGTTTGTTGCGCGGGCGCGGGGCCGCGGATATGAAAGGGGCTATTGCGGCCTTTGTCGGGGCGGTTTCCCAGCGCCTCTCGTCAGGGTGGAGGCCCAAAGGTTCGCTGAGTTTCCTTATAACAGGTGATGAAGAAGGCCCCGCCCAGAACGGCACTAAAAAGCTGTTACCCGCTATTGCCGCTGACGGGGAAATCATCGATCACTGTCTTGTCGGGGAACCGACAAATCCCGATATACTTGGTACGATGATAAAAAATGGCCGCCGGGGTTCGGTCAATGTTGACCTGAGTGTTAAGGGCAAGCAAGGCCATGTGGCCTATCCGCACCGCGCAGAAAATCCCGTTCCGGCTTTGCTTGAAGTTTTATCGCGCCTCCAAGCCCGGCATCTGGATGACGGTTCGGAGTTTTTTCAGCCTTCCAATCTCGAGATTACCACAATAGATATTGGCAATCCGACAGAAAATATGATCCCGGAGACAGCGCGGGCGCGCTTAAATATCCGGTTTAATATTTTCCATAGCGGGGAAAGCCTGTCTGAATGGATCTCGGAAATTATCGAGGATGTCCAGAAACGTTTTACGGGCGAGATTACGGCCAATTACCGTATAAGCGGGGAGAGCTTTTTAACCCCTCCGGGTAAGCTTACCGATATTATGCAAAACGCGATCAAGGATGTTACGGGCCGTCAGGCGGAACTATCAACGTCAGGCGGTACGTCTGATGCGCGGTTTATTGCCCATTATGCGCCTGTCGCAGAATTTGGTCTCGTCGGGGCGACAATGCACCAGATTGACGAGCATGTATTAGTTGACGATATAAAAACGCTAAGCGAAATTTATGCGCGAATTTTAACGCTTTATTTTGACGCATAACGGCCATCATGAATCTGGCCTCTTTCTTAAACGGATGTTTTATTGCCTTGTTAGCGAGGGGGGAAAATGGCGAAGCTTGGCCGCGTTTTTTTGATCTGTCCCGATCTGGCTTTAAGACGAGTTTCATGGCCGTTCTTTTTACTATGGGCTGTTATTATATTTGTGGACTGGGCTTGCAAAATGAGCGTGCTTTGCGCCTTTCTGAAAATCTCGCAAAACCGGGCGAACCCGAAGCTATATCTTTGGGCGTGTTTTTTTTACTCGCAGCTTTATATAGCCTGACATTTCTGGGCTGCGCCTATATTTTGGCGATGGTTTTTGACAAGCAAGACCGGTTTCGGGCGTGGGTGATTGTGCGCCATTGGAGCGTCTTTTTTGTTGCCCTGTTTGTCGCTCTTTTATTTGTACTTTATCTTTACGCGGGTCTGGCCTTTGCGATTGTAAATATGTTGGCCTTGCTGGCTTATCTCAGTCTTTTAGCGATCGATATTCGCTTGGCTCAGAAGATTGCCGGATTTGATTGGGGCGGCGCGGTTTTAACGGGCTGTATTATTCACGGCATGTCATTAACAGTCATAGTGGCCGGGGTCGCCCAAATTCAACAAAGTCTCTAGATTAGAAGCCTGACCTATCACCGGGTTTGGTGGTCTCTAAATAATCCATCAAAAGTTTGATATTGCGGTTATTGGCTTTCCACCCCATGTCAAACAGATCACCAAGCAGTGGCACAAGGCCGACAAGCCAGTCCAGCCCGACATTAAAAACCATACGCTGGATGATTGATTTTTTTGCGCCCAACCGAGCCGCATGCGTTATGATATAAGCCGAAACGCCTAAACCGATTGTGTCCCCAATTCCGGGTATAAGCCCGATAAGCGTATCAACCCCTAAACGAATGGGCGTACCGGGTAGGCGAAATTTACTGTCCATAAGATCGGCAAGTATGTCGAGCTGGGCAAGTTGCTTTTGTATTTTTTTGTCTTGTGCATGCGTGCGTGCCTTTTCAAGTGCAAGGCCCTCAGGGGTCGTTATCTCTGGCTTGACATCCACATATAAGCTCTACTTAATAGTGGGATAAAAACAAAGAGGGAAATTAAAGGAGAGAAACATGACAACGGAATTACAAATGGTGGTGTATAGCGCCCTAACGCTTATCGGATTAATCGCTGTGCAAGGCGGGGCCGGATTGTTGAAAAACGGCATAGGCTGGGGTCTTGGCAACCGGGAAGACCAGGGGGATATGACGCCTTTTCGGGGACGCGCAAAACGCGCCATCGCTAATCAGATTGAAGCCATGTTGATGTTTGTACCTCTGGCTTTAGCCGTGCATATGATCGGGGGATCAACAAAAACCACAGCTATGGCCGCCACGATTTTTGTTCTGGCGCGTTTAGCTTACGCCATTACCTATCTCTTGGGTATTAAGGTTGTGCGTACGCTGGTCTGGACCGTGGGACTTTTTGCGACATTCGCGCTTACACCGGGCCTGATTTAAGCTTGTTCATAGGCGACATTAACAAGGTAAAGCCCGTCAGGCGGCGCTACGGGGCCGCACGCTGTTCGGGTTTTTGCCTCTAGAGCCTTCTTAACATCGGCTTTGCTCCATTGCCCGCGTCCAACTTCGGCAAGGGTACCGACAAAACTACGCACTTGTTTATGCAAAAAGGAGCGGGCTTTGAGGGTGATATGTATTTCCTCAGCCGCGCGAAACACCATAATCTCGTCAATGGTTTTAACGGGTGTTTTGGATTGGCATTGTGTATCGCGAAAGGTGGTGAAATCATGCTGACCGACAAATATCTGCGCCGCCGCGTGCATAAGCTCGGCATCCAGTTTTTGCGGGATACGCCAGACCCGCCCGCGTTCAAGGGCAAGCTTTGGGCGCCTGTCAATAAGGCGGTAGAGATAGCGCCGCTCCCGCGCATCGAAACGGGCATGAAAGTCGTCTGCTACTTTCTTGGCCTCAAGCACAGTTACCGGATTATCCTTTAAGTGAAAATTCAGCGCATCGCGGACTTTGTCTTCCCGTATATCTTTAACGAGGTCGGTATGGGCTATCTGGCCAAGCGCATGCACGCCGCTATCGGTGCGACCCGAGCCGTAAACCTCAGCGAATTCTCCGTTTAAAGCTGTAACCGCCTTTTCCATAACGCCTTGTACGCTGGGTTGATCCTCCTGCCATTGCCAGCCACGAAAGGGAGCGCCGTCATATTCTATGGTGAGCTTATAACGCGGCATTACAGATAGGCCTGTGGGAAACCTAACACGCCGGATTGCGGGGCTTGTCCATTTAGGGCCATAGCCATAAAGGCAGGTCGCGGCCATGGTGATTTAAATCGTGCTCCCATTTCTGAGGTGAATCCAAAACGAGGGTAATAAGAGAAATGACCCAAGACAAAAACGACGCCGCGGTCTTGCGGGTTGATTTCAGATATTGCCGTGCGGATCATTTTAGTGCCGCAGCCTCTTTTTTGATGAGCAGGTAGAACGGATACGGGGCCGAGACCCGCGCCAATATCTTGGCCGTCTACCCTGACCTTATATATCATGACATGGCCTATGGCTTTATTATCTTTAAGGCATAATTTTGAGCTCAAAACCTCATCATCAGCTATGAGGCGTTTGATGATTTTACTCTGCGCGGTCTCGCCAAAAGCCTGATCATTGAGCGCCGTTATTGTCTCTATGTCGCGGGGGTTTGCGTCTCTGATAAAACTATCCAACACGGCCCAGTTCCTACTGGACTTTTTGGCCAATGGCCAAAGTGTGACCCCGGAAAAAATCCTCGGCCTTCATTTTCGATTTTCCTGCGGGTTGCACCTCTTTCAATCTAAGCGCGCCCTCTGAACAGGCAATCAGGCCGGATTTACCGAGAACCGTTCCGGCCTTGCCTTTAGCGGTGTCTGGTGCGGCCAAATGAATTTTCACCCGTTTACCCTCTATCTCGCACCATGCGCCGGGGAAGGGTGAGAGACCGCGAATATGGCAATCCAGCTCGCTTGCAGGTCTTGACCAGTCAATGCGGGCTTCCGCCTTGTCTATTTTTTTTGCGTAGCTCGGCGTCCCGCTTTGCGGTGTCGGGGATAGGCCGCCGCGCGATAGGGCCGCTAGCGCACGTCCCCACAGACCCGCCCCGATGCGGGAGAGCTTATCTGATAGCGTGCCGGCTGTATCATTTGGGGTGATCGGGACGATTTCAGAGAGCAGAATATCACCTGTGTCTAGCCCTTTGGCCATTTGCATTATCTGTACGCCGGTTTGACTATCGCCTGCCATGATTGCGCGCTGAACAGGCGCCGCCCCGCGCCAGCGCGGCAGCAGCGAGGCATGAAGGTTCAGACAGCCATAATGCGGGGCGTTAAGCGCACGCGCGGGCAGGATTTGCCCATAAGCGACAACGCAGGCCACGTCTGCCTCTAAGGCCTCAAGGGCGTCAATGACCGAGGATTTACGAAAGCTTTCGGGCGTTATCACATTTAGCCCCATAATTTCGGCGAATTGATGGACGGGTGATTTCGTGAGTTTCTTGCCCCGTCCTGACGGGCGCGGCGGCTGGGTGTAAACGGCGACTACTTCATGGCCTGCGGCTAAAATTTCAGCCAAAGACGGCACCGCAAAATCCGGCGTACCCATAAAAACAATACGCAGGCTCATTAGCCTGTAGGCTGTAGTTTAAGAGATTTTTGTACTTTCTTGATCGCGCGTTGGCGTTTAAGCCGCGAAAGATGGTCGATAAAGACAACGCCTTTCAAATGATCCATTTCGTGCTGTATGCAAACGGCGTAAAGTCCCTCCGCCCATTCTGTGACGGTCTTACCATTATAATCCTGGTAGCGCAGCTTGACGCGTTCAGGGCGCTCAACTGTATCAAATACATCCGGAATTGACAGACAGCCTTCTTCATAAGGCTTAAGGTCTTCGACATCTTCAAGGATTTCGGGATTAACGAAATATTGCGGGTTTTTGTCTTCGCCTTCGCGCGCCAGATCCATGACAATGACGTTTAAAGGCACGCCAATTTGAATGGCCGCCAGTCCGATGCCCGGCGCATCATACATGGTCTCGAGCATGTCATCCATAAGGGCACGCGTCTCATCCGTGACCTTTTCAACAGGTTTTGAAACCTGTTTTAAGACCGGATCAGGGACTGTTAATATGGGACGTATGGCCATGAACGCTAGATAGGGGCGTGTCGGTTCAGGGTCAAGAGCCAAGACGAAACCCAATAATGCGGGTTTAGAGTTTTAGGACCGGCGATTGAGGTGTTCGATAAAGGTGTCGACTTGGTCGGAATGGGTAGCCCATGAGGTTACCATACGAATAACACTCCGCTTGTTCTCACGTTTTTCCCAAATATAAAATCCGAAACGTTTCTTTAAATGCGCAATAAGTGTGTCGGGCAAAATAGGAAAGAGTTGGTTGGTTTGGGTTGGGTTTGCCAATTCAAATCCTGCATTCGTAAAGGCGGTTGAAAGCTTTGCAGCGAAATCATTGGCCCGTTTGGAGGCGCGAAAATAAAGACCGTCTTCAAACAGGGTTTTAAATTGCAAACCCAAGACACGTCCTTTGGCAAGCAGCGCGCCCTTTTGCTTGATTTGGAAACCTAAATCTGTCGCAAGGGCGGGATTAGGTATAATAATCGCCTCGCCAAAAAGCGCGCCCGCCTTTGTACCGCCTATCCAGAACATATCGCTTAATGTAGCAATATCGGCGAGTGTGAGTTCATTTTGCGCGGCGCTTAGAGCTGCTCCCAATCTCGCCCCATCAATAAAAAGCAAGAGATTTTCAGATTTGCATAAATTGGATAAGGCGGCGAGCTCGGTCTTTGTATAGATCAGTCCTGTTTCCGTGGCGTTAGATATATAGACCATACGCGGCTTGGCCATATGGACGCCGTGTGTATTGTCAATCAGGGTCTTTGTGATGTGTTCGGGTGTTAGCTTGCCCTCGGGCGTGTCGACCGTGATGACCTTATGGCCTGTTGCTTCAATAGCGCCTGTCTCTCGCCTCGCAATATGGCCTGAACGGGCCGCAATAACCGCTTCATGCGGTCGCAAGGCGCTGGAAATCATAATCAGATTTGCAAGCGTGCCGCCCGTTACAAAGAAGATTTCGGCTAAAGGCGCCTTCATCTGCTCACGGATCAAGGCTCTGGCGGCATCGGAATAAATGTCATAGCCATAGGCTGCCGATTGCGTAAGATTTGTGTGTTCTAACGCGCGTAAAATTTCGGGATGGCACCCTTCGCTATAATCATCCAGAAAACTATACTGTTCCATTTTTATCGTTTTTCGTTTTCAGTCATCATAACAGGGGCATGACGCCTTAACCAGTCGGTGAGATCATGGGTGGAGGCATCTATCCAGCCGGCCTCACGGCCCCGGTTTGCGGGACGTTTATCTTCCGGGATATGGCTCCAGTTCTCGTCCGAGGTAATCAAGACCGTTTTCATGCCCAAGGATTTCGGCACTTCCAGATTTGACGGGCTGTCTTCAAACATAATGGCCGTTTCGGGCTTTATATCAAACTGTTTGCAAAAAATGTGGTAAGGCTCCGATTTGGGCTTGGGGATATAGTTAGCGTCCTCAATACCAAAACTCCCATCAAAGAGGTCCCAGAGATTGAGATGGCCGGCGACATTATGGGCATGGGCTTTGGAGCCATTGGTGAAGATAAATTTGCGCCCCGGCAGCTTATTTATAATATTTCGCAAGGCCGGCTGGGGTGTAAGTGCGCTTAAGTCTACATCGTGGACGTAAGTCAGAAACGCTTCAGGGTCCATATTATTGACGGCTATCAGCCCGGATAGGGTTGTACCGTATTTTACCCAATAATCCTGACGGATTTTTGTCGCCTCTTGTGTAGTAATATTCAAAAAGCGCTCGATATAGGCTGTCATTTTTCGGTCTATTTGGGAGAAGAATTGCGAGTCCGCGCGGTATAAAGTATTGTCCAGATCAAACACCCAGTTTTCAATATGTTTGATGTCCAGCGCTTTCATTATCCGGACTAGCGCCTCAGACCGGATATGGAGGGCGCGCTAAAATCTGATTCTGTCAGGGAGAGCTTTTGTCCGTCCTTATCTGTTGCAAGGGGCCTGAAAGACGCCGGAATATATCCTCTATCAGAGCAATATTCTCGCCCAATGGCGGCAAAGCGTGACTCGGCTATACAAAATTGTGCGGGTTTGGGAGATATATTGCGCAAATGTTTGTCAGGTAAAGTCCCCGTTTCGTCTTCGCCTTGTTCCAGCCTTGCGTAAAAATGGGCATCGCTGCCTTTGAGGCTTTGTGTAAAGGGACGCAGGCACTCATCTACCGATACGGGCCACCAGCCTTGCGATTCCCATTGGCCATCATCTCTAAAGGCAAGGGCCGTCCAGATTTTGGATTTTGTTTTATTGCAAAAGGTCAGGCCAATACTGTCCTGTAAAGATAAGGCACTTTCCTCCAATAAATCAATTTTCTTATTATCAGGGATAGAAATAGCCTCATTTTTCTCCTTTAGATAATTGCGCAATGTGCGCGATGTGCGCCGACCCATAATACCGTCAATTCGCGAGACCCGGTAACCATTATCGCGCAGGAGACGCTGAATGCCGGCATTTGGCGCTTTGTTCGTATAATTGTCGGGCTCTATCAGAGTTGTCGTTTTTTCGGTCGGGTCTACCGGGAAAAAAAGCCGGGTCCCCATATCCTGCAAGGCACAATCAATTGTAGCGTCCGCCTTAAAATCCGTGTCTTGCGCGCAAAGGGGCACTCTGCCCTTCCATTCCCGAATACCGCCTAGGTGAACGGGCGCACTTTCTGCAAAGACATATCGCGGAGACCCTGCCGGGGCGTCAACGTCTTCGCAATCCCCAGGGCGCACACGTGACCAGCCTTTGGGTGTCATTTTCCCCTCTCTGATTGCGGCTGTTGCCAAGCGGATTATAAAAGAGGTTTCATTGCAAACTTCCCAGTCGCTAAGATTTGCAGAGCTTGAACTTTGAGGCGCGGGCGTTTGCGCCGCTAAAATATCTTCGGCACTCTGCGCCCAACCGGTCATATTATAGGATAAGACAAACACTAAAATGACGGGCGCAAAACGAGAGCAAAGACGGCGTCTTCTTTGCCCCGTTTTGAGGCTTTCCGGCGCGTAGCCTTTATAGCCTTCATAAATATTCCGGTCCGCGTCATACATTATTCGATGAGGGTTCCCGCACCTTGATCGGTAAATAATTCCACTAACAGGCTATGGGCACGGCGCCCGCTGAGGATCACCGCTGCATCTACGCCGTCTTGCGTGGCTTTCAAGGCGGTTTCCAATTTGGGTATCATGCCGCCTTTGGCGGTTCCGTCTTTTATCAAGGTCTGAATATCTTTTTTATTGAGCCGGGTAAGTAACTCCCCGTTTTCATTCATAACGCCGTTCACATCGGTCAGTAACATCAGGCGAACCGCCCCAAGCGCACTGGCGATTACGCCAGCGGCTGTATCGGCATTGACGTTAAATGTTGTTCCGTCCGCTCCGCCGCTAATCGGGGAGATAACCGGAATAAAGCTAGAGCGGGTCAGGCTGTTAATAACCTCGACATTCGTTTCCACAGGATTTCCGGCAAAGCCGTGGGTCTTGCTAATGGCTTTGGCTGTAATGAGGCTGGCATCCTTACCCGATAGCCCGACGGCCAGACCGCCCGCTATATTTATGGCTTGGACAAGAGATTTATTAATAGCGCCGGATAAGACCATTTCAGCCACTTCAACTGTCTCGATGTCAGAAACACGTAAGCCATCGATAAATTCACTCTTGATCGAGAGGCGTTCCAACATAGATCCTATTTGAGGACCCCCGCCGTGCACGATAACGGGGCGAATACCAAATTGCTGAAGTAAGACAACATCATTGGCAAATTGCCGGGTGAGCTCCGCGTCGCCCATGGCATGACCCCCAAACTTTATGACAATGGTGCGGTTTGCATAACGCTGTATAAAGGGCAGGGCTTCAGACAGCGTTTGAGCGTTTTCCCATCCTGTTTCATTTTCGCGGCGTTTAAGCATTTTACGTCCCGGAGGTGATGTGATCTGTGAATCTGTGATTCTCTTACTATACCCGATGATCGGGCAGGGCCAAGACCGCAATTTCAGCTCTTAATGTATCCAAGCCGTTTTTTTTAACCGAAGAGGTCGCGATAAGGCGTGGATGGGCGGCTGGACGTTTGGCGATTTTGTCCTGTGTCCGTAATGTCACCTTGGTTTGCTCTCCGGCCTTTATTTTATCAATTTTAGTCAAAATAATCTGATAGGGCACAGCGGTTTCATCAAGCATGGACATGATTTCGCGATCAGATTCTTTTAGTCCGTGGCGGCTATCAATCAAAAGTAAGACACGCCGCAAAGGAGCTCGTCCGGCCAGAAACTGCCTTGTTAATTTTGTCCAATTGGCAATATCGACTTTGGAAGCGCGCGCATAGCCGTAGCCCGGCAGGTCGACAATTCTGATACGGTCATCGACATTGAAATAATTAAGCTCGCGTGTGCGCCCCGGCGTGTTGGAGGCCCGCGCGAGACCCTTTTGACCGGTCAAGGCATTTATCAGGCTGGATTTACCGACATTGGAGCGTCCGGCAAAACAGACTTCAGGCAAATCAGGGGCAGGCAGGGTGCTGAGTTTCACAACACTCAGCATAAAGTGCACAGGCCGTGAGAACAGAATACGTCCCGCTTCGATTTGCGCTGGCGTATAATCTGGTGTGTCTTGTGCCATTGGCGCTGTCTTTAAGCGTCCCTAAGAGGAGGCGTCTTCGGGGGCGGCCTTGCCCGTAATTTTACGCCAGAAGGCATCGACGGGCGTGTCGACCTTAAACTTCCGCGTAATGTAATATTGCTGCATAAAGGACAGGATATTATTCCAGACCCAATAGACAAGCAATCCAGCCGCAAAAGGCGCAAGGATAAACATAAAGACCCATGGCATAAACTTCATCATTTTTGCCATCATTTCTGCCTGTTCACCGCCGCCTGTTTGTTGCGGGGTGAGTGTATAGATCAGGGCCATGGATATACCATACAGTAAGGCTAACGGGCCAATGGCAATAAAGGACAAAAAGCCAATCGGGACAGCGTCCCATGGGAAAAGCCCAAACCCGTTTAATATTGAGAGCGGGTCGCGTGCTGATAAATCTTTTATCCAGCCAAAGAACGGCGCATGGCGCAGGTTCACGTTAATCAGCACAGTTTTATAGAGTGCGAAAAAGACAAACATAAAAGGAATCATCGGTAGACAGCCCGCCATGGGGTTAACGCCTTCCTTTTTATAAAGCGCCATCATTTCTTGTTGTAGCTTCATGCGGTCATCTTTATAGCGTGTCTGGATTTTCTTGAGCTTGGGCGCGACCTTTTTCATTTTGGCCTGACTTTCATATTGTTTGTTAAACAAGGGGAACATGAAAATCTTGATCAAGAGTGTGAGGGCCATAATAGCCAGACCATAATTGCCTATTTTGGATCCCAGAAAACTCAAAAATGTACTCATGGGTCGGGTCAAGATACCGAGAAAACCCCAATCAATGGCAAGGTCCATGCGCGCAATATTATGGTCTTTACGGTAGCTATCCAGAAGGCTGCGGTCTTTTGCACCCGCAAAGATAAAACCTTTGGAGTTTATAGTTGTGCCCGGTGTTATTGTAACGGGGTCAAGACTATACCGGGCTTCATAGACATCTTGATCATTGAGCTGGCGAAAATTAAAATGCGCGGTCATTTGCTTGCCTTGCGGTGCAATAGCGGCGGCCAGCCAATATTTATCGGTTAAGCCTACCCAGCCGCTCTCGCCTATTTCCAGAGCGGATTTCTTTTTTGCAAGTTTGGAATATTTCATATCAACGAGCTTATCATCGACAATCGCGATCGGGCCTTCTTGGAGAATGAAGAAATTAGTCAGATCGTCGGGCAAATCATGCTGGCGCGACGCTCCTTTGCGCTGAAGGGAAATTTCACGATTGGTTATATTAGTGACCTTATCGTTCAGCGTAATCAGGTAGCGCTCATCAATGCTTATCTCACGCTCTACAATAAAGTCCGCACTTTCAAATTTTAAAACAATAGGTGTGTTAGTCGTTAGCGCTTCGCCAGAGACGAGCTGCCAAGGTGTCGTTGCGCCGCTGCCGCCTTCAGAAGGGGTCCAGTTATCAAAGATATAGGCGGCGTGCTTTGCCCCTTCGGGCGTTAATAATGTAAGCGGTCCGCTATCCTGTGCCAGCTTGGCCTTATGGTCCTTTAATTTCAGGTCATCAAAGCGTGACCCTGTCAGCAAGAAACTCCCCTCAATTGTGGGGGTGTTAATTGGAATGCGTTGGCCCTTTGTAATGAGCGTGTCGCGTGGCTGGATATCGATTTTTGGTGGTTGTGTCAGCGCAACCTCTTGTTCCGCCCGCAATCTCTCCGCCAGAGCATCTTTTTGCGCTTGTTCCGCTAACGGTTTGCCAAAGAAGAACCAGTATCCAAGCAATACAAGCCCAGAAAGTAACATGGCGGTTATAAAATTTTTCTGATCGTCCATGTGTGTGCCTGAATGTTTCTTTATTCTGTTATATATGCGTTTGTGAAACTGGTTTGTGCCAATGCCAACTGTTTGGGTCTAATTAAGGCTTATGAGGGCTTTTTCAAGGTCATAAACGAGCTTTTCGTAAGGTCTTTCCAATGTCGAATGGCGTGCAATGACGACATAGTCATGTCCAGGGCGGGCTTTATGAGGGAAAACCTGATGAACGACCGCGCGCAATCGGCGTTTGGCCCGGTTTCTTTTAACGGCATTTCCTATGCGTTTCGTTGCCGTAAATCCGACACGCAAGCCATTATGATCCGGGTTTTCGCGTATTTGCAGCACTAAACCGCCTTGTGCACGGTAGCGCCCGTTTTTTACATATAAAAACTCGGAGCGCTTTTTTAGACGTCCGAGTTTTGTGTTTTTTGGTAAAGTTTTCACAATCGGGCCAAATCTATTGATCCCGCCGTAAGTCTTTGACCCGTAAGGCCGCCTTAATTAGGCAGAAAGACGCTTACGACCTTTTGCCCGGCGGCGGGCTAGAACCTGACGCCCGGATTTGGATGCCATACGTGAGCGAAAACCATGACGGCGCTTGCGCACGAGCTTGGAAGGTTGAAAAGTACGTTTCATGATCGTCTCCGCGGGCTGATATAGCCGGACTTTACATTCATTTATCTCAAGGCGCGCTAATTACGCTCGCAAGTCTGTGAAGTCAAGCGGCAAGCTTTCAATAATATGGGCTCAATTTACGCTTTTTGTGTAGCAGGTTTAAGGCTTTCTAGGGATTTGGGTAAAGTTTGCCCCTAAATTGTCTATAAAGTCGCGCGAGAGCTTTCGATTACGTGATGTTGCGGTTTCATAAAAGCCGTCACAAAAGCGGTAAAGTTCGTTTAAATTGACCAATATTGCTGCAAACCGCCTTAAAAACTCTAAAAGACACTATAATTGGTCGCCCAATTCAAGCCAATCTCACAAAATAGGCCAGATTCTCACAAATTTCTCTCATATGGCTCGCGCGACCCCACATTTTTGTGAAACAAGGTTACACTACTTTTGCAAATAGCTGTGCTAGAGCATCCTCAGATTAAAAATGGAGAGTAAACATGAAAATTAAAAATTTAATGACTGCAAAAATTGCAACCCCTGTAATCGTTGGTGTTTTTGCTATATCGTCAGTGGCTTGCGGGCAATCATATGGCTCAGGCGCGGCCGAGTCAGCGGTGCCAACAGCCACAACGTCATATGGATCGGGTACAACACAAGTGGCTCAAGTCGCTCAAGCGGGTATTCACACGGCCTGGAATGATATTTTAGGGGCTTATGTAAGTGCTCCTGATAGTGTCGGCCTGACCCATTTCAATTATTCAGGTCTTAAGGGAAATGCCGCAGATAGCGCTAAGCTTGAGGCCTATATTCGTAGCCTAGAGGCCATTAATCCGGATACGCTTAGCGAAGACGAGGCCGTACCCTATTACTCAAACCTTTATAATGCGGTGACAATCAAAGTCATTCTTGAAAATTACCCCGTTAAGTCCATTCGCGATATCAAGTCGGGCTTTGTTCCCGGACCTTGGGGCCGTAAGCTGGTGACAATTAATGGTAAGCCGACAACGCTTAATAATATCGAGCATGATATTTTACGTAAGCAATTCCCGTCACCTTATGTGCATTATATGGTGAATTGTGCGAGTGTTGGCTGTCCTAACCTGCCGAATTTCGCATGGACCCCTAGCAATTATAAGGCTAAGCGCGAAGAAGCGGCTGCCGCTTATATTAATTCCCCGCGCGGCGTACAGATAACGTCAAAAGGCTTAAAGATTTCTTCGATCTTCAAATGGTTCAGCAAGGACTTTGGCGGCAAATCCGGCTTACTCCCGCATTTACGTAAACATGCTGGCCCTGAACTCGCCCAAGCTATTGATAACGGTGCCCGCGTCGTTGGTGATAGTTATGATTGGGACTTGAATGAGTAGTTGTAATAGTCCACGAGTTTAACCTATAAATATGTCTTCGAACACGATGTCTTCGAACACGACTATAATGAGCAATGATATGAAAGAACAATCTAAACCCTTACTCGTCCGTTTATGGCCTTTATACATAATCGGCGGTGGTCTGGCACTCGCTATCTCTCAGGGGTGGCACACGCAACTCACCCCTGCGGCTTTAGGCGAGAACGCTGTTTATCTCAATAATTTGGTAGAAGAGAACTTTTTAATGGTTCTGCTGGCCTTCATCGGAGTTTACATGGCGGCTACAGCCTTTATGGTTCCGGCCAGTGCCTTGACGATTGGCGGTGGTTTCCTTTTTGGTGTCGCCGTTGGTGCCCCAGCCACTGTGCTAGGCGCTACAATCGGTGCCTGCTTATTATTTCTGGCCGCAAAAACCTCACTGGGTGAAACGCTCAAGGGTATAGCGGGGCCGTTTTTGGATAAGATGGAAAAGGGATTTAACGAAAATGCTTTTTCCTATCTGTTTACCCTGCGTTTGATACCAGTGGTGCCTTTTGCTGTGGCAAATATTGCGCCGGCCATTCTAGGCGCGAAGTTCCGGGATTTTTTCCTAACCACTTTAATAGGCATCATTCCCGGTACAGTGGCTTATACGCTGATTGGCTCTGGCCTACGCGGCACATTGCTGGAAGCGGCGGCAAAAGGTGAAACGGCAGATGTTGGCGCAATTGTTAAGGCTGCGGCCGCAAATTTGGCCCCTGCATTTTTTGCCCTCGCCGCTGTTGCAATGATCCCTGTGATCTATAAAAAATTCGCGAAAAAACCGGCTGTATAAGCCTAAAATATTTGAGGACATAGGGCGGTTTTAAAGTTTAAAACCGCCCTAAAATTAAGTAAAACAGGTTCCAGGCCTGAAGATAAAATAAAGAAAGCAAAAGAGAGTATTATGTCGAAGACAGTTTATGAAGTAGATTTATGCGTGATAGGCGCCGGTTCCGGTGGCTTATCAGTCGCCTCGGGCGCAGCGCAACTTGGTCGCTCCGTTGTCCTTTTTGAAGGCGAAGAAATGGGCGGGGACTGCTTAAATTACGGTTGTGTACCTTCAAAGGCATTGATCGCTGCTGGTAAGCATGCAGCAGCCTTTTCAAATGGCGAGCAATTTGGCGTAAAACCCGCCAAGCCGGTCGTAAATTTTGAAACTGTTAAATCTCATATTCAAGGTGTAATTGATCACATTGCTCCGGTTGATAGCCAGGAAAGGTTTGAGGGTCTGGGATGTATCGTAATCCGTGAGCGGGCGCGTTTTAAGGACGCCAATACCGTGGAATCCGATACAACCGAAGTAAAAGCCAAGCGTGTGATTATCGCAACAGGTAGTCGGGCCGCTGCGCCTCCCATTCCAGGCCTGGATGAGGTGGATTACCTTACAAATGAAACAATTTTTTCAATGCCCCAACAGCCTAAGCATTTGCTGGTTATTGGCGCTGGGCCGATTGGTCTTGAAATAGGTCAGGCGTTTTTCCGCTTTGGCAGCAAGGTCGATATTGTAGATATCGCACCACCTTTGGTCCGGTCTGAACCGGAACATGCCAAAGTATTGGTTGATGCTTTAAAAAAGGAGGGTATAAATTTCCATGCCCCTGCAAAGACCAAGCAAATTCGTAAAACCAAGACGGGCGTTGCAATTGATCTAGAAGACGGGACAACCCTAAACGGAACCCATTTGCTTGTCGCGGCTGGCCGCCGTCCAATGATGGATGGTATGCAGCTTGATAAGGCAGGGATTAAACATGATCGCCGCGGGATTGAAACAGATGATTATCTACGCACGTCTAACAAAAAAGTATGGGCTGTGGGTGATGTCGCTGCGGGACGAGGCGGTCTGACCCATGCGGCAGGATTTCATGCCGGACAGATTATCCAATCCTTTTATTTCATGCCTCCTGGCATTAATGCGAAAGCGACGACAGACCGTATGCCAGCTGCAATTTATTCAGAGCCAGAGCTTGCGGGTATTGGTATGACCGAGGCGCAGGCGCGCGAGGCCGGACATGATGTCCGCTGTGTGACATGGGATTTTGAAGAGAATGACCGCGCTATTGCTGAACGCAATGATGAAGGCGGAATAAAAATTGTTGCAACGAAAAGCGGCAAAATATTGGGAGCCTCCATTGTCGGAGAAGGGGCTGGCGATCTCATCCAGCTCATATCTTTAGCAATGGCCAATAAAATTAAAATTCGTGGATTGACGAAATTTATCTCACCTTATCCATCCCGTGCAGAGCTTATTAAGCGGGCTGCAGGGTCTTGGTATACGGATACGGTCTTCAGTCCTAAAACGCGCAAGCTGGCAGGATTTTGGACCAAATTTCACTGATTTGATTGTTTAGATGACAAAATTAGAGCCATCCTGTATTAGTATCTTATGATACCCGGGTTTTTATCACGGCGCTTGTCTGGGAAAATATTGATGATGACCATTGGTTTCGTGCTTTTGGCGGAACTGGTCATTTTCATTCCTTCTGCGGCGACATTTAGACAAAATTGGTTGGAGCAAAGGGCTCTGCAAGGGGGCATCCTCACTCAAGCTCTTTTGCATTCCGGTAATTTTGATGGCGAATTATCCCTATCGGAATATTTCATGACTGAGACGGATGTAGTCATGATGTCAGTGCGTCAAAAAGGCGAAGATAGTAAAAAGCTTATATTAGGGGCCCCGCCAAACTCGAATCAATGGGAGGTCGTTGATTTGTCTCAGGGGGGCGGGCTGCCAAAATTTCGAGATGCTTTTAAGAGCTTTTTTGGGTCGGGTGAGGGCTATATGCGTGTCCTCGCCGTTTCACCAACTGATAATCTGGAAGAGCTTGAGCTTATCTTGCCGCGCGCAAAGCTTAAATGGGCGATGTGGGATTATTTTGAACGTATCCTGCTTTTGTCTATTGTTATTGCGTTGATAACAGGCGCCTTGATTTATCTGGCGATGTTGTTTCTTATTATCCGGCCTATTGAGAAATTGGCCCAGAATGTCACAGCCTTTCGGGATAATCCGCAGAGTGCCATGCCCTTGCTAAAACCAAGTGCCCGCAAGGACGAAATTGGACAATTGGAGCGGGTGTTTTTCGACATGAAGAATAGGGTGCGGTCTTCATTTAAACAAAGGGAGCGGCTTGCGACGCTGGGTATGGCTGTTGCGAAAATTAATCATGACCTGCGTAATGTTTTAACATCTGCGCAATTGATCTCGGACCGCTTGACAATGAATAAGGATGAACGGGTTGCCAAGATGGGCCAGCGGTTAACCCGCGCTATTGATCGCGGGGTCAATTTAACGGCTGAAGTCCTGAACTTTAGTCAGGCCAAGGATGACCCGGTTGAATTGCAATCAACGCGTATCTCAATGCTCATTGGGGAAGCGGCTGCCGATACGTTAGAAAGTTTCGGCACGGGGCTGCGTAAAATAAAGTTTAAAAATAAAGTCCCAAGCGAGTTGGCTGTCATAATTGACCCCGACCATACATATCGTATTTTTCATAATTTGTTTCGGAATGCCGCTCAGGCGATGTCCGTTCTAAAAGATGATAATGCCAAGCGTTTGCTAAGCGTGAGCGCAGAAATCGAGGGTGGTAAAGTGCACATCTTTGTCCGGGATACGGGCGGAGGACTACCCAAAAAAGCGCGGGAAAACCTGTTTAAAGCCTTTACATCCTCCTCAGGACAAAGCGGTAGTACTGGCTTAGGTCTCACCATTTCCAAAGAGCTTGCCAATGCGCAGGGCGGCGACCTCAAACTCCATGAAACAGATGAGGCGGGATCGGTCTTTGCCGTGACATTTGATCAAGCCTAGCCTGTCTGCTGGCACGCTGCGCTTAATGCGTGATACCCATCGCTAGCGTGTGAATAGATGTTTCTGGCCGCGGTCCGTAATGGGAAATCACCTCAGAGGCACACAGGCTACCAAGATATCCCGCATCCTCCCAATCCATGCCAAAGGCTCGCCCGGCTAAAATGCCGGCTGCATATTGGTCGCCTGCTCCTGTTGTATCCACAACTTTATCCACAGACACTGCCGGAATGTTATGTATTTGACCCTTATTGAGAATGATGGAGCCTTTGGAGCCTCGAGTTATGCAAGCGGTTTTACAGTGTTTTTTCAGTGTTTTAACGGCTTTATCAAAGTCAGTTTTTTCATAGAGCGCTAAAAGCTCGTCTTCATTTGCAAACAGGATATCCACATGGTTATCCACAAGGTTTTGAAAGTTTTCCCGGTGCATATTCACACAGAAACTATCTGATAATGTCAGGGCGACCTCGGCATTGGCCTCTCGGGCCAGCTTGGCGGCTTTTACAAAGGCCGCCTGCGATGTCTTACTGTCAAAAAGATACCCTTCCAAATAGATGGTTTGGGCTGCGGCAATGTCGGTTTTTTTGATATCTTGCGGACTAAGACCGGACGAGGCCCCCAAAAATGTGCTCATGGAGCGTTCGCCGTCGGGCGTTACAGCGATAATACAGCGAGCCGAGGCCGGCCCTTTTTGCGCGGGACTTGTCCCATAGTCCAGACCGGCAGCCATTAATCCTTTGGTAAAGCGTGTCCCGACAGCATCTTTGGCAACCTTACCAATATAGGCCCCTTTGGCACCCAGCTCGGCTATCCCGACCAAGGTATTGGCCGCGGAGCCGCCTGCGGCTTCAACTGGAACACCCAGCTTGGTGAGGGATGTGTGCAGGCTAACCGCACGGCGCTCATCAATGAGTGTCATGCCCCCTTTTGTAATGTCGTGATCCCTCAAAGCCTGATCGCTAACCGGTACGATAACGTCCATTATGGCATTGCCTATGCCTAGAACATCTATTTTTTTTGTCATATCTTTTACCTATTGTTTGGCAGGACTTAAGCAATTATGTCGGTCGCTGCAAATGTTGAGAGTAAAAAGATGAAAAAAATCGCCATTTTGGCTTCAGATAATATGATGCCTGATACTAAAGAGCAAAGAGCGGACTTTTTTGAACGCGATGAGCAGATGGGTAAGCTTATCCCGGCGTTTAAAGCCCGTGATATGGCGCTGGAGCTTTTGCCGTGGCGCGGTTGTGCGCAAAAGGCCTCAGCCTATGAGGCCATTTTACCGCTTTTTGTCTGGGATTATTTTGAAGGGAATGAAGCGGAGTTCATGTCCGAAATGGCGAAACTCGCGGGCCAGACATTATTATTGAACCCCTTGGAGACCTTGGCGTGGAACGCAAAGAAAACCTATCTGGAAGATTTGAAAGCCAAAGGGGCTCCGGTGATTGACACGCTTTTATTGGACCGGGTGACGCAAAACAATGTTATGCGCGCTTTAGGGATGTTTGAAACCAAAAGCCTTGTTATCAAGCCTCAAATTGGCGGCGGAGCGTGGCGACAAGTATTATGGCATGAGGGCGAGACTTTCCCGGATGAGGATAGCCTGCCGCCAAAAGGCGCGCTGGTTCAACCCTTTCTGCCGTCAGTTCTTGAAGAAGGCGAATATTCCTTTTTATATTTTGGCGGTCAGTTTTCACACGGACTTATTAAACGACCTAAACAAGGGGATTACCGGATTCAATCTATTTATGGGGGGCGGGAGGTCGCTTACACGCCGACGCAGGAAGACTTGAAGACGGCCCGGGACATATTAGATAGTTTGGATTTTATACCGCTTTATGCCCGTATTGATCTTTTGCGGGGGCGAGACGGAGAGTTAAAACTTATCGAACTTGAAATGATCGAGCCTTATCTTTATCTCGCATTTGCGCAGGGGGAAGGCGCGGACAATAAAGGCGCGCAGAAATTGGCGGCGGCGCTCGCCAAACAGCTTACTTAACGCCCAACGCTCGAAACGCTTAAACTATCGACCCGTTTTTAAATATTGTTTGATACTGGCGACAATTTCCGAGACGGGCGAGGTATGGGTAAAGAAACCGACAAGTTCGCCTTGGCTGTCCATAAAGTAAATTATGCTCGAGTGATCCATAGTGTAATCACTTGCACTGGCATCGTCCTCAACTTTTTGCGCATAGACTTTGAATGCTGCTTTGGCTTGGTCGACTTGCTCATCTGTACCGGTCAGTCCAATGAGACCGCGAGGAAATCCGTTCGCTGTTACGTAAGCGCTCAAACTTTCCACCGTGTCGCGTTCCGGATCAACACTGATAAAAATGTGCTGAATATCGGCGCCCTCTTTCCCTAAAGCATCTTGGGCGCGGGCCATTTGAATTAAAGCTGTAGGGCAAATATCCGGGCAATAGGTAAAGCCAAAATAGATTAATTGTGGCTGGCCAAGAAAATCCGCATCGGTGACCGTTTTGCCCTCGTGATTGACCAAGGTGAAAGCGCCGCCAATTTCGGCTTTTCCTGTACTGACCACAGAACCGGATTGCCCGCTCTTTGGCGCGCCCGCGGGCTGACAAGCCGTTAACATGAGTGTCGTCGTTAAGAGACAGGTCAAAAATTTGAGAAAACAGTGTCGCATTTTTATCCTTTAAAAATAAAGCCAGATGAAAACAAGGGAAGAGCCATCACGTGCATAGAAAACAGATTTGACATATTATAGGGCATGCGGGCAAATCAATTTTAGGCTTTTGGAATTTTTATATTATCCGTTATATTTCGGGCCTTGCTACCGTTGAAAGGATGGGACTAAAATGTACGACTTACGACAGCTATGCCTCATCCGGGATCGACTCTCTATAGAGCGAAAATTAGAGGACCTCATGTGACGCAATCCCAAAAGACCGCATCCGTGCGAGCCGCAAATACCCGCGCCAGCGCAAATAAAAACCATGTAAATTTGCCGCGGCTTTCAACAGGACGTTTACGGCGCTCAGCTTTGGTGACCTTGCGCTGGATGGCCGTTGGCGGGCAGGCCATTACCGTTATTTTTGTGGCATTTATATTGGGGTATGATTTTCCTTTCCTGCCTTGCATGCTGGCTATCGTTGTTAGTGCCTTGGTGAATTTTATTGTCGCGCTTACCTTACCCCTTGATCGCCGTGTTGGTGATCTTGAAGCGATCGCGCAATTGGGGTTTGATCTTTTTCAACTTGCCGTGCTGATTTGGCTAACGGGCGGAATGACCAATCCGTTTTCTCTCTTATTTCTTGCCCCTGTTGTGACAGGGGCCACGACATTATCGCGCTCCGTTTTAATTGTGTTGATGGGCTTGGCGGCCGGGCTTTCATTTGCACTCCTCTTTTTTGCCTTACCTTTGCCATGGGCACATACAAACGGGTTTGAATTGCCCTTTATCTATGCCTTTGCCCTTTGGTTGGCTTTGCAGGTTGGTACTATTTTTACCTCGCTTTATGCTTGGCGTTCTGCCCATGAAAGCCGCCGTATGTCCGAAGCCTTGGCTGCAACAGAAGCCGTTCTTGCCCATGAACAAAAGCTCTCCGCTCTTGGGGGTTTGGCCGCCGCAGCTGCGCATGAATTAGGGACACCGCTGGCGACTATTCAGGTAACAGCCAAGGAGATGAGCCGGGAACTACCCGCCCGCAGCCCTCTGGGCGAAGATGCACGGCTCATGTTGTCCCAAGCGCAAAGATGTCGTGACATACTTCAGCAGCTCGCCAGACGCGGGGATGAGGGGGATTTGATCCATGACCAGCTTTCATTGGGTGGTTTGCTGGACGAGGCCACCCAGCCATTTTTAGGTCTAAAGGGCATTGGCCCGCGTTTGGAAGTAAAGCTGGACGGGCCGGGATCTGCACCTGATATTGGTCGTAAGGCCGAGCTTTTATACGGCCTTAAAAATTTCATTGAAAACGCCGTGGATTTTGCCGAGGGGCGCGTCGAAATTTACGGGCATTGGTCAGATGATAGCATCATGATATCGATAGAAGATGATGGCCCCGGATTTGACCCCGCTATTCGCATGCGGCTTGGCGAGCCTTACGTCACGCAGCGCCTTGCCTCAAACGAACGTCTTGAACGCCGGGCAGGGAGCTTGGGCGTAAATCCGGGCAATGGCGATAAAGAAAGCGCAGGGGGGCTGGGGCTGGGCGTCTTTATCGCCAAGACCCTAATCGAGCGTACGGGCGGGCGCGTAAAATTTGGCCGGGCGGCGATTGGCGGAGCCAAGGTAACGCTCAGCTGGCCGCGTTAAACGCGGCCGCTACGCGTTAATGCACGGCTTATCAGCCCCTTAAAATTCCTTTGTGACGCCAAAGGAAAAAACATCGACATCCGCCTCTATATCCCCAATGACGAGATCTTGTGCGGGGCCAAGCCGGCTAAACGTAATATCCTCGAACTGGAACCGGTTATATGAAGCATCAAAGCGCCATGTCTTAAGGCCGGTATAGCTGGCCCCGAAGGCATAAATATCACGGTCATTATCCGGTATGCGTACCGTTCGGCTCTCGGGCGGGGCGGCGCCCTCATCTCTGGAATAGCCAGCCCTCACGGTCCAGTGCTCACTAAGTGCCAAATCTGCGCCTATGCCATATCTGTTGGCATTTTGGAAATTAAGCTCCTCGACGGCATCGGGTTGAGCCGGATTGTCAAAATCAATCCGCAATTCTTCAAGATCTGACCAATATGTACGGATGAAATTGGCAAAAATTTCAATTTTATCTGTGGCTTTCCAGCGCCCCCCGAACTCAATAAAGCTGGGTAGAGGCAATTCAGCGGAGCCGTCACTATCTGTAAAAGTGCCTGCCGCCGTTAGTATCTGGGCGTTATCGGGCACGGTAAATTCGGCGTCCCCCTCTATGTCATGCCGGACAGCAGACCGAAAATGCACGCCAAATGTCAGGGCGTCACTCGGGGTGTAGGACGCGCCTATATTATAGCCAAAGCTTATATCGTCTCCGACGACTTCCAATTCGCCGTCGGCCTGTTGCGGAATTAATCCCAAAGGTGTGCAATCTGCCGGGCTGAGTTGAGCAAAACAGACGGCGCCAAAATCAATGGCACTTGAGAGTTCTGCCCGCGCATATTGGATGTTAAATCCGCCTCCGATAGAGAGTTGCGGGCTTATAGCATAGGCTATTGACGGGTTGACATTAATGGTGAGGAGTTCTGAGCCTAAGCCCTGATACCGTCCGGCCCAACCCTCGTCATAAGTCGACGATAATCCATAAGGCGCGGCGATAGAAAAGCCGGCCGCCAATTTGTCATTTATGGGTAAGACAGCATTTAAGGCGGGTACAAGGGCGTCATCGAAAAATGAGTCTGTATCTCCACCCAAAGATTGGCCGAGTACGTCGACAGAACCGCCGTCTTCAAATGTGGTCTGACCGGTAATAAAACTGCCCGTATTACTCACGGTCAGATGTTCAAACGCTGTCAAAAGGGCGGGATTTCCAAAGGCTGCTGATGCATCTTGTGTGTGCGTGACGCGTCCTGTATTTGCCCGTCCGAGATCTGCGGCAGAGTTTTCATTAATAGCAAATCCGCCAGCCCAAGCGGGTAGCGGACAGATTAAAATAGCAATAGCTGATAGTGTTTTGATAGTCATATTGGCCCCGTATTGTGTGTCTATCTAGTTTTGGAAATGTTTGAGGATATTGTCGTCCATGGTTTCAAGTTGAGAAAGTGTGTCTGTTCTGGCGCGTTCATAAATCACATCATATTTGTGCCAATCCAGAAGCCCCACGCCTTGGGTATTGGGTTGAAGCAAAATATCTACATGGGGCCTAAATTGTTTTTGGCGCGCCATAGACGTTACCACCGAGGCCGTGAGCAGCGTATTGGCCAGAGTTGGAAGTCTTTTATATTTTTGTTTCTTTTTGGGGCGTAATTTATCCCAGACTAGATTTTGTATTTTCGGTAGGGTGGAGATTTCATGCTTGTGCACCCGATCAGATAGCAAGTCGACGCCTACAATATATTTAGCCCCTAATTTACGTATGTGATCGACAGGAAAATTATTAAAGCTTCCGCCATCAAATAAAAGGTCGCCGTTCATTATTGACGGGGGCATCAAACCGGGAATGGAAAAACTGGCTAGAACATTCCGGGCGAGATTGCCGTAGGATAAGGCCTGTTCTTCATGGGTTGTGAAATTAGAGGCAATCGCAAAAAAGGTCTTCCAGCAATCTTCCATATCAATATCGCTACCGGCACTATCCATGACGGCTTTATGGCTTACCTTATAGGCTCGATTGCCTTTTATAACAGAGTAAAGTGGCAGAAGATTATAATCACCCGAAATTTTTCCGAAGGGTGAATTCATAAAAATATCTCTTGTCGCCTCTCTTAGGTCTTCGGCCTTAACCCCCATAGCCGCAAAAGACCCCATAATGGCACCCGCGCTGGTACCTCCTATAAAGTCAAATTCCACACCGTATTCGCCTAAGGCTGTCATAACGCCGAGATGCGCCATGCCTCGCGCGCCGCCCCCGGCTAAAACTATGCCTCGCGCTTGGCCTGACAGGATACGGTTTAGGCGGGAAAAATCGGACGCAGAAGATTTTCGAATATGGAAATGTCTTGTCGATTTACGCTCGGCCAGCCACTTCGCTGTCTGCGTCGGGCTTTTACGGTCATTATCATGCATTAGGACCAATGTGACGGGTGCGCGTAAATTTTCATGCCCGCGTAATAATTCCGACTCAATATTTGATAGGGTGTGGGTTTCGTCCGGATTGGCAATCAACACGACCTCATCGGAATGGTGTATGGCCGTATGACACCACGCTTTATCGGGTGGCCTTGCTACATAAAACAGGTTGGAATGTTTCAGCTCAAGCTCGCTAAGGGCCAAGGAGACATCTCCGCGGGGTTGAAAAACATCAGGTGTGTTTAATTCCCCGTAATGGCTTTTAATATAATCATGGTTGACAAGGAGGACGTCCTCCCCATTTTCCTGTCTGATTTTCATCAGGCGGTCGATAAAACCCTTAATATCCACATTCGGCGTGATCGGTATAAATGTGATGCTTACAGGTATTTTGGGCGGAGCCGTCATGGCCTGCATACGTTCATAGCGTTCTATGATTTGGCGGGTAATTTTTAAGGCGATTTTAGGCTGTTTACCGATAGCCTCTTCCATGACCTGCCCGGAGACCTTCGCCACAATACTATCGCGAATGGCTACAACATTTGCACCGCGTTTTTTACCGGTGAACAAGGCCAGCTCTCCGACGGTTTCCCCGCGCCCTATCTCGCCCAAAGGCGTTGTTTTTCCGTCCGCGGCAACAAAGAGTGCTCTTAAATTTCCTGTTAAAAGGAAATAGACGGCGTCACAGGTCTCGCCCTGATGTATAAGGGTATCACCACTTGTCAGGTCAATATATTGGGCATTCTCTTTTAGGAAGGTCCGAAAGTCTTTGTCCTTAATGCCAAAATGTCGGGACAGACATTTATCGAGGAGAGCTTCTAATTGCTGACCTTTTCCCATTATGCGCGCCTCTGACGTCCTTTTGAGACCGTCTTTTCATTTGCAGGCATAATACCCTATTTTGAAAATCTATCAATGGGTATGATATCAGGCTTTGCGATTTACGCGTGAGGGAATTGTTTTAACACCCCGATCAATATTGAACTCTGTTGAGGATAAATTCTAAAGCGCTTTATATTTGGGAAGAAATAGCCTATATTTTCGTTAGGGAAGATTAATCAGGCAAGGAGAGCACGTGCCAGACACTGCGACCGAATATACGTTACCTGCGGATAAAACACTGATGATCCTGGATGATGACGGGCCTTTTCGCAATCGGTTGGGGCGGGCTTTGACCAATCGCGGCTTTGAGGTCACGACCGTGGAAACCATATTAGAAGCCAGTGTCGTTGCTAAAAATAATCCGCCGGCGTTTGCTGTTCTTGATATGCGCCTTGAAGATGGTAACGGTCTGGATATTGTGGATGCTTTGCATGAAAGCCGACCTGATTGTAAAATGGTCATGCTAACGGGTTATGGAAATCTGGCCACGGCTGTTTCCGCAGTGAAACGCGGGGCGGTCGATTATCTCGCCAAACCCGCTGATGCAGATGATGTTTGTAAAGCCTTATTGGCCCCGCGCGGTGAGGCCCCCATGCCGCCAGAAAACCCTATGTCAGCCGACCGTGTCCGGTGGGAGCATATTCAACGCGTCTATGAACTTTGCGGGAAAAACGTATCTGAAACGGCCCGGCGGTTAAATATGCATAGACGCACCTTACAACGCATTCTAGCGAAACGCGCCCCCCGATAGCGTGATTACGCCGCGCTCAAGCGCCTTGCGTTAAAGGATACCATTTTACGCCGTCTCTCGCACCATAAGGCCAAATTAATCGTCTTAAGGCTTTCCATAAATGTCAGGCGCCCAACTTGGGTGAGTTCCGGATGAGCCTTCAGGACGGGTGGAAGATTATAAAACGGGATGCGAGAAGAGAGATGATGGATATGGTGCACGCCGATATTGCCTGTGATCCACATAAGTGGTTTGGGAAGATCATAAAAGGAGCTACCATGTAGCGCGGCTTTTTCCCGGGTCCATTCTTCATTGCGAGACCAATGGGTTTCATCAAATTGGTGCTGCACATAAAACATCCACATCCCGATTGTTGCCCCAACCAGAACGCTTGGAATTTGTATTAGCAAGAAGGCCTTAATGCCCACAGCCCAGATCATTAGGCCATATAATATGGCTATACCGAGATTTGTCAGCATCGCACTTGCCCAGGGCTTTATACCATTTTTCATAGCGCCCATTGGCAGGCGGTGCGCAAGGAGGAATAACCACGCCGGGCCGAGACCGAACATAATCATTGGGTGGCGGTAAAGACGGTATTTAAACCGTTCCCACCGACTGGCGTTTTCATATTCTTCAACGGTTAAGGTTAGAATATCATCGCCTATACCCCGTCGGTCCAGATTGCCTGATCCGGCGTGATGTAAAGCGTGTGAACGCTTCCAGTGATCATAAGGTGTTAAGGTCAAAATACCGATGAAACGCCCCACCCAGTCATTCGCCTTTTTGCTCGAAAACATGGAGCCATGCCCGCAATCATGCTGGATTATGAATAGGCGCACAATCATGCCGCCAGCCGGAACAACCCCAATAAGCGCCCACCAGTGTCCTGCCTGATATAGGGCCCATATACCCCACCAAAGTATCAGAAATGGAATAAGCGTGATAAGGGTTTCTTTAACGGCTTTGCCGTCCTTGGCTTGACGATAAGGCGCAAGCCGTTGGAACCATGTTTTTGCATCAGATGTCATGAAATACCCAAAATGAACTATTATAAGGACTAACCCTTGGACGATTCATATAACAAAATGTAAAAGTCACCAGAAGAAATTACCGTAAATGAAGAAAGTTTCATATCCCCACGCTTTGGAAGGGTGATTTAGGTGGTTTTAGAACTGTTTTCCGGCCTGTGCCGGCTGCGAGGCCTAGCTAAGGTTGTTACGATTGCCGAGCTTATATTCCATAATCCGGTCAGTAATAATCTGCTCTTCTTCTGTTTCGGCATCGTAAGCCGATGTTTTCGGTTGATTGTTAGTCGCGGCCGTATCGTGCATAGCCGCAGTACCGTCTGTAATATTGCTCTGCGGGGTTTGCGAGGGCTGAGGCTGAGCTTGAGCCTGAGCTTGCGCCTGAGTAGGGGCTACAAGGCTTCCGCTTAGGGCTGGACGAATATCCGGCGTGGTGGCACGGGGCTGCACATCCCGCCTTTGATGGGTCATAGCCAAGGCGGCCGCGGTGTCCTTATAGCGTTTATCGAGCACATCCATATTTTGTTTGGACCGTAAAAGCTGCTCTTCTGCGGCATGAAGCTGGTAAGATTGGCTCTCTATAGTGCGTTCTAGGCGCTCGCGCTCAAGTTCATTGACGGTGCGGGCCTTGCGTAATTGTGCCAGATCTTGGCTCGCAGAATTTACGATTTCATCTTTGATGGATAATTGCTTGTTTAAGTCTTCAATTTTGGCTTCCAGAGCAAAAATCTTATCGTCGCGGCTAAGAACATTATATTCATATTGGGTTTTAAAGGTTTTAATTTCTTCATGTACGGAGGAGACCCGCGTTTTCATTTCATTATTCGAGGTCTGGCTTTTCTCAAGTGCGATCCGAATATCTGAAAGCTCTTTTTCAAGCTCGCTTTTGGCAGTTCGCTCATCTTCCAGATCAATTTTAATGGATTCAATATTTTTGGCATAGTTTAATTTATCGGTAGATACGTCTTCAAGCGCGGCGGAAACATCCGATATTTTCTGGCGCAAGACACGATTTTCCCGGGCTTCGACCTCGTAGGAGGTTTTCTCGCGTTCCACCTGCATTTCCAGAGCATCTTTTTCCTGTCGGACATTACTGAATTTGGTTTCATAAGCACCGATACGGCTAAGCGCTTGTGTTAGCTGTGCATTTGTATGATTAAGATCGGTGGTCGTTTCGACAAGGCGCTGTTTATGATCTTCCAAATCGGCCTGAACAACGCTTAATTGATGCCCTTGATTTTCATGTGCTTTGTTAAGGGAGAATAGGCGCGCTTTTAACCGACGGTTTTCTGGCTCGATACGGTTTAGCAATGAAAAGTTTACTTCGGCCTTTTCAGCAAAGCCGATCAGTCCCTCAACGCGCGATTGTGCGCGGCGATATAAGGCTTCACCGTTTTCAATATCGGCTGTAATTTTAGCGATATCCAAGCGTAACTCGCCCAAATCGGTACCGGGGAGATTTTGCGGCTCCAAAGTTGCCTCGGCAATCTTGTCCCGGTCTATATCTCCCAATCCGGTTTGTGGTTTTTGTGATAAGGGCTCGTCTTTTAGAGCCCGAAGGGTTGCCAAGGACGCCACTTCATCATTTGTGAGGCTTTGGCTGGACGCTGTTGGAGCCATGTCTGTTTGGCGACCCGTATCCGTCGGCCTGTCGGTTGTGTGCGCGAATTTTTCCATTTCTTTCGAAAGGGCGGCCTCTGAAACAGAGTCAATATCGGTGTCACCAATAGAGTTAAGCTCAGGGCTGATTTTAAGATTTTCCTCAAGACGTTTATCAATGGCAGCCAAGGCTGCTTCATCCAATATGCCGTCATCTTCGCGTAATTTTGCAATACTTTTTAGGAGTGATTTTTCAGGTTTTGATTTTAATCCCGACTTACCTTTTGCGGTATTCTTACCACTGCGTTTAAAAATAGACATTTTATCCCTTTGAAATGAATCATGGCGATATTTTTCACGGAACAATCCCGCTATATGCTTAATAAAGCCTTATTATTTTAAGGATGGACCACAAAAATTAGCAAATTCAACATTTTAGAGGACGTTTGCGTTTGTGGGTGTGGAAGCGGTTTTGGGGCTTTGTGGACGCGAAATGAGGCAGAGGTGAAGTGAATATTGCCGATCTGGCTAGACCCCGCCTTATAGCCGTCCCTATTAAGGGCAAGCAGAAGGGCTTGACGAGGGGCTTTTGTAGCGTATGACATGCGGCTAAATTCTCTCACTGATCTTATTTCAGAGGCAATAATTTCTAGTCTCTAAATTAAAATGAAAGCTAATTTATGACACTCGCTTTTACATTTCCCGGTCAAGGCAGCCAATTTGTCGGTATGGGCCATGCCTTGGCTCAAGCGTTTAATTCAGCAAAAGCCATATTTGAAGAAGTCGATGACGCTTTGAACCAGAACCTGTCCAAAACCCTGTGGGAGGGTCCGATGGAAGATCTGACCTTAACCACGAATACCCAACCTGCGATCATGGCCTGTTCTCTTGCGGCGATGGCGGCCCTTAAAGCCGAGTTCGGCATTGATGTCACGCAAGCCAAATATGTGGCGGGACATTCTCTAGGGGAATATTCGGCTTTATGTGCTGCAGGTGCTATATCCTTATATGATACGGCCCGTTTATTGCGCATTCGCGGGGACGCTATGCAAGCCGCCGTGCCGGTCGGTGCAGGCGCAATGGCGGCTTTACTGGGCGCCTCGCTCGAAGACGCGCAAGCGGCAGTAACGGCGGGCGCAAAAATCGGTATTTGCCAAATCGCAAATGATAATGCGACCGGGCAGATTGTGATTTCCGGGGAGGTTTTAGCCGTCGAAGCCGCGGCGGCGGCGGCAAAAGAAATAGGGGTGAAAAAAGCTGTTATTTTGCCGGTATCGGCCCCGTTTCATTGTGATATGATGTCACCGGCCGCCAAGGCTATGGAGGCAGCTTTGGGCGGTACCGAAATCAGAGCCCCGCGTGTTCAAGTCGTGAATAATGTTACCGCGCGGCCTGTCTCCTATCCTGAACAGATTAGACGCGACCTTGTTGCGCAAGTAACGGGTCGCGTGCGGTGGCGTGAAACGGTTTTATGGATGTCTGCAAATGGTATATCACAAATGGAAGAGCCGGGATGTGGGAAGGTTTTAAGTGTTATGCGCAGACGTATTGATAAAGACCTGACAGGCGGCGCCTTGGATACGCCTGAAAAACTTGAAGCTTTTGCAAAATCGGTAACTGCTTAAACGGATAAAACCCGCATGAGCAAAGACGTTTATGGTGAGACCGGTACAGATATATGGATAAGATAAAAGGATAAGATATGTTGGATTTAACCGGAAAGCGCGCATTGGTAACGGGTGCAACGGGGGGCTTGGGACAGGCCATTGCGCAAAAATTGCATAGTCGCGGGGCTTTGGTCGCTGTTTCTGGAACGCGGGTCGAAAAACTGGAAAGTTTGCAATCAGAGCTAGGTGAGCGCTGTTTTGTCACCCCGTGTAATTTATCAGATGGTGAGGCGGTAGATAATCTGCCCGCAAGTGCAGCGGACGCTTTAGGGGGGCCTGTAGACATTCTGGTCTCCAATGCCGGATTGACGCGTGATACGTTACTCATGCGGATGAAGGCCGAAGATTGGGACCTTGTCCAGCGTGTAAACCTAGAGGCTTATTTCCGGCTTTCAAAAGCTTGCCTGCGCGGTATGATGAAAGGCCGGTTTGGACGGATAATCGGAATAACCTCCGTTGTTGGCGTCACAGGCAATCCCGGCCAGACAAATTATGCTGCCTCGAAAGCCGGTATGATCGGATTTTCGAAATCTTTGGCTCAGGAAGTGGCCTCACGCGGGGTAACCGTGAATTGTGTTGCCCCCGGTTTTATTGCCTCTCCGATGACAGATGTGCTAAATGAGGCGCAAAAAGAGGCGATTTTGACGAAAATTCCGGCTGGCGATTTGGGGCAGGGCGAAGATATTGCCAATGCCGTTTTATATCTAGCCAGTGTTGAAGCCGGTTATGTGACAGGACAGACCTTGCATGTAAACGGTGGTATGGCTATGATTTAATTGACTGTAATGTTGGGCTTAAGCCCTAGCCAGCGGCGTTATTCTATGGTAGGCACCGCGCGGAAAAAAGAGAGAAAGACTTGTTTTGTTTAAATAAGTCCCTAACTTAAACGTTAGTAACCGCCGAAAAGAATTTCGGTTTCAGATGAGGAAACAAATATGTCTGATGTATTAGCCCGTGTAACAAAAATGGTCGTCGAACATTTGGATGTCGACGAAGGAAAAGTGACCGAAAAGGCTCATTTTATTGATGATTTGGGCGCAGATAGCCTTGATAATGTCGAGCTTGTTATGGCATTTGAAGAGGAATTCGACATTGAAATCCCAGATGATGCAGCTGAGCACATTCAAACTGTTGGTGATGCGGTAAAGTATATCTCTGAACAAGCCGCCTAGAGGTATCTAGGCCTATGCGCCGGGTTGTTGTTACAGGCTTAGGACTCGTATCACCTCTCGGCAGCGGTGTTGAAACCGCATGGTCAAATATTCTGGCTTCAAAATCCGGGGCTCGTAAAATCGAACATTTCGAGGTGGAAGACCTCGCCTGTAAAGTGGCTGCGATTATACCGCGTGTAGATGGTCGTGCTGGCGGCTCGCCTGATATGGCGGGGGTGTTTGATCCTGACACTGTTATGAGTGCGCGGGACCGCAAACGTATTGATGATTTTATACTCTATGGAATTGCCGCCGCGGATGAAGCGCTAAAAGATGCCAATTGGGCACCGCCTGCTGAAGATGTTGAGGCCCGGGAACGCACGGGCGTTATGTTCGGCTCGGGAATAGGGGGGCTTGAGACAACATATAATGCCTCGATAACCTTACATGAGCGCGGACCCCGTCGTCTCTCTCCTTTCGTCATCCCGGCTATGCTTATCAATTTGATATCCGGGCAAATTTCTATTCGTACGGGTTTTAAAGGCCCTAATCATAGCGTGGTGACGGCCTGTGCCTCAGGCGCTCATGCTATTGGTGATGCCGCCAGGCTTATTCAATACGGCGATGCGGACGTTATGGTTGCAGGCGGAGCGGAAGCGGCCATTAATCGTTTAGGTATAGCGAGCTTTGTAGCGTGCCGGGCTATGACCACCCATTTTAACGACACACCGCAAAAAGCCTCCAGGCCTTATGATAAGGACAGGGATGGCTTCTTGATGGGTGAGGGGGCCGGGGCGCTTGTTCTTGAAGAATATGAACATGCGAAAGCCCGCGGCGCTAAAATATATGCCGAGTTTAAAGGCTATGGTCTGTCGGGTGACGCCTTTCATATTACCAGTCCCGAGCCGGAAGGGGATGGGGGTTATCGTGCGATGAAAGCCGCCCTCAAAAGCTCGGCGCTTGCAGTGTCGGATATTGGGTATGTCAATGCGCATGGCACCTCCACCCCAATGGGTGATGAGATTGAGGTAAAAGCGGTTGAGCGTTTATTTGGCGAGCATGTTAAAGGCCTGCATATGTCCTCAACGAAATCCGCTACGGGACATTTATTAGGCGCGGCCGGCGCTATCGAGGCAATTTTTTCGATCTTGGCGGTACGCGATGATATTGTTCCACCCACGCTTAATCTCGACAATCCGTCTGTCCAAACGCCTATTGATCTTGTTGCCCATAAAGCCAAGCGGGTTACGTTAAAGGCCGCCATGTCAAATAGCTTCGGGTTTGGCGGGACGAATGCGGCGGTTATTTTCGCTCAGGCTCCCGATTAATTCAGGCATGGACGGGCGAGACAAGCATAACAAGCGCGCAACAGATTTTTCGAACGCAGACAAACAGCCCCAAGCAAAGACGCAGCACCCTGCGGGGCCTAACCCGGAAAAGAGCTCCGATAACTCCGCCGACCAGCCTCTGCCGAAAGGGCGATTATGGCTTATCGGATTGGGCGGGATACTGACGCTATTCGGGGGGGTGGTGATAGGCCTTTATAGTGCCGTCAATTATCTTTATGAGGCCGAGCCTGATTTGGAAAACCAAACCCAGATTTTCGAAGTCCCGCGCGGCGCGGGTCTCTCTCGTATCGCACAAGACCTCAAAATGGCGGGTTTGATTGACAAGCCTTTTATTTTTAAACTGGTGACAAAATTACGGGGCAATGAGGCTAATTTTAAAGCGGGCGAATATGAGCTTTCTACCCCGTTAAGCATGAGCGATATTTATGACGCGCTCTCTGAAGGCAAGGCGGTTCTCTATCCCTTCACAATCGCGGAGGGACGTACATCTGCCCAGATTGTACGAGCTATGAAAGCCATGAATACGCTTACGGGAGAGATTGATAGGGTTCCGCTTGAGGGAACGGTTTTGCCCGAAACCTATATGACACCGCGGGGTATGACGCGGACGCAATTAATCCAGAAAATGCAGAAGGCGCAAAAGGACTATATTGATCAAATATGGGACGGCCGGCAAAAAGACCTGCCGATTAAAACCAAAGCTGAGGCGATCAATCTTGCGTCAATTGTTGAAAAAGAGACCGGGCTTGGCGGAGAGCGCGATCTTGTTGCCGGGGTATTTATCAACCGGTTAAGAAAGGGCATGAGACTGGAATCAGACCCGACCATTATATATGGTATTTCAAAAGGAGAGATTCTGCGCGGTAAATCAGGCAAGCAACGCGGATTACGCCGATCAGAAATTGACCGGAAAACTGATTGGAATACATATCAAATTGACGGCCTGCCTAAAACACCGATTTGTAATCCTGGGAAAGCGGCTATTGCGGCCGTGCTAAATCCAGCAAAGACGGATGCTATTTTCTTTGTTGCGGATGGATCTGGCGGACATGCCTTTGCTAAAACCTTGCGCGAACATAATAATAATGTTGCTAAATGGCGTAAGATTGAGCGTGCGCGAAAACGTAAGAAAGCGCAGTAATTATCAATAACGGGGCTAAAAGAGAAAATGACATCAAAACACCACGCTAACCTGCTATCAAGTATGACCGGTTTCGCCCGTGTCACAGGCAGTCACGACATGATGAATTGGGCTTGGGAAGCGCGTTCCGTCAATGGTAAAACACTTGATATGCGCGTGCGCTTGCCTTCAGAGCTTTCCATGCTTGACGGGCCAGTCCGAAAGAAAACCAGCGCAGTTTTCACACGCGGAAATATCCAGATCAGTCTGAACCATCAGCATGGAGAAACGGATAAATCCTACCGAATTAATACAACACTTCTTGCGCAATTACAGAAAAGCGGAGCCGATAATCTTTCCGCGCTCATGTCTGTGCCGGGTGTGGTCGAAGAAATTGAGATTCTGGATATTTTAAGTGAACCGTCTGCGCTTGAGAATTATGAAAAGGCTTTACTGGAAAGCTTTGACCAGATCATTGAAAAACTGGACATGGCCCGCCGGAGTGAAGGCGAGGCTTTGGTGCCTTTATTGAGCGGGGCAGTAGATCAGATAGAAAGGTTTTTAACACAGGCCCGGAAAACCGCGAAGGATTTACCGCAAATTTTACATGGGCGTGTCGTAGAAAAATTATCCATTCTAAAAGGCGAGGGCTTTTCCCCTGACAGATTGGCGCAAGAAGCGGCGGTTTTTGTCATGAAAGCAGATGTTCGCGAAGAGCTTGACCGTCTGGACGCCCATTGTGATCAGGCTCGAACGCTTTTAGCCAAAGGCTCGCCTGTTGGGCGCAAGCTTGACTTTTTATCTCAGGAATTTAACCGCGAGGTTAATACGCTTTGTGCTAAATCAGCCGATATTGAACTGACCCGGATTGGTTTAGAGTTAAAATCTGTGATAGAACAATTTCGGGAACAAGCCGCTAATGTTGAATAGGTCGCGGACATGACAGTAAAATCAGGCCGGGTAAACCAAAGACGCGGATTAATGATCGTTTTATCCTCACCCTCAGGGGCTGGAAAAACGACGTTGACGCGTCAATTACTGAGCGAAGATTCGGACGCAATGGCGATGTCAGTATCAGCGACAACCCGCCCGCCGCGTCCGGGTGAAACCGAGGGACGGGATTATTTTTTTGTCTCAAAAGATAAATTTGCCCAGATGATAGATGAGGCCGAGTTTTTGGAACATGCCAAGGTTTTCGATAATTTTTACGGCACACCGCGGGGTCCGGTTGAAACGGCTTTAGAAGCAGGTCAGGATGTTATTTTTGATATTGACTGGCAAGGCGCCCAGCAGCTTACGCAGGCAGCAGCGGACGATCTCGTAAAAATATTTATATTGCCGCCCAATATGAGTGAGCTTGAAAAACGCTTGAAATCACGCGCTCAAGATAGTGATGCGGTTATTGCCAAACGCATGTCTAAATCTGAAGCTGAAATTAGCCATTGGGCGGAATATGACTATGTCATCGTCAATGATGATAAAGACTTGGCCATGGCAGATTTACGCGTGATTTTGGCCGCCGAACGTATGAAACGTCGGCGTCAATTATGGCTAGGCCCGTTTGTAAAATCCCTCACCCATGGGGGCTAGGAACCGTAATTCGTATCCTCGCTTTCGTCAAAGATCTCACCTAGCTCATTTTCATCGCCCCATTCATTATCGCGGGCGCTACCGAGCTGGCTTTCTTGCGGAATATCAAAACCACCCCACAGGACATTAAATTGTTCGCAATGGATGAGCAGGCTAGAATAGTCTTCTAGTTTCACATGATCCGGTAGCACATAATTTTGATCGCCTCTATTCGAGCGAATGGGGCCAAGTGAGAGTGGATCAGTAAATGTCGGATTATTGTCGAGATTTTTCAGGGATTGTTTGGATAGAAAAATTTTAAGATCAGGGCCGTTTTTGGTTTTGAAATTATTGTGAAAGCTGATGACCTGTTTGCCATCAATTTCTAGTAAGGCCCACGCGCCTTTTATTTTATAGCTTTTCTTTTTGAATTTGCCTTGTGCGGTTAGCGCCGAAGCATTCGTCGCAAAAGCTAAGGCGCATATGATTGGGATGATGAATTTTTTCAACATAGTGGGTCCTCATAAATATAATGATCCGATATTTGCACAAGGCGGTGAAAGAAGAAACTCAAATGACTGTAAAATCTGCGTGAGCGGTAATAGCAGACCTTTAAATTTTCGTATGAATATAATTTGCCAGCTTATGAAAGGCGCTCACCTCAAGCGTCTCCGGGCGTGCACTGGGTATGACGCCAGCCTGCTGAAACCAGTCGGTCATGTCGATATTGCGGCTATTTGCGAAATTACGCAAAGACCGCCTGAGCATTTTACGTCTTTGGCCAAAAGCGGCCTCGGTGATCTGGCCCAAAAGCTTAAGGTCGCTATAACGCTGCGCTTCGGGCAAGGGGTCGAGCACAATAACGGCGCTATCGACTTTCGGCGGTGGACTAAAAGCCCGCGCGGGTACCTCAAAGGCTATCCGGGCATCACAAACGCTTTGGGTTAAAATAGCCAATCGGCCATAAGCTTTGTCCTGCGGGCTTGCTACAATCCGTTCTGCCACCTCTTTTTGAAACATTAAAATAGCTTGTGTCCAAAAGAGCGGTGTTGCTGTTAACCAGCCAATTAAAAGCTTTGTACCAATATTGTAGGGCAGGTTGGCAGCAATTTTTATCGGGCCTGACAGATGGGTACCAATATCTGTCTTAAGCCCGTCAGCATGCAATATGGATAACCGGCCGTCCGATTGCGCGGCAATATCGTCGAGCGGGGCGATGAAACGATCATCCATTTCTATGGCCAAAACCCTATCGGCGCCTTTTAACAAAAGAGCGCGCGTGAGCCCGCCCGGTCCGGGACCGATTTCGGCCACGCTCACCCCGTCCAGCGGGCTGGCCAGCTTGGCAATATTATGGGTGATATTCATATCAAGCAGGAAATGTTGCCCGAGTTTTTTATTAGCAGATAAGCCATGAATTTTGACAACTTCGCTTAAAGTTGGAAGGTTATCCAGCATGTTTACATCCATAGGAAAATCTATGGGCGGCGATTTCATGGGCAGCTTTAATAGCGGCAATCAGACTGTCCGGGCGGGCCTTATTCTGTCCTGCAATATTAAAGGCTGTGCCGTGATCTGGTGAGGTTCTGATTATAGGAAGTCCCAAAGTAATATTAACCCCGCCGTGAAAGTCCAAAGTCTTTACAGGGATAAGCCCTTGATCGTGATACATGGCAAGAACGGCATCATAGGTTTGACGGGCTTCAGCATGAAAGAGCGTATCCGCGGGTTGGGCAAGGGTTATATTCATACCCTCTTGTCGTAAAATTTCGGCTGCCGGATTTATGATCTCGGTCTCCTCTAATCCTAAAGCGCCGCCTTCTCCCGCATGGGGGTTAAGCCCCGTTAAGGCAATGCGGGGATTTTTTATACCGAAATCGGTTTGCAAAGCTCCGTTTAATATGCGCGCTTTGTTTAAAATCACGTCACGGGATAAATGTTTGGGGACTTCGCTTAAGGGTAAATGTATGGTCGCAAGGGCCACCCGTAAGCCGCTTGCCATCAGCATCATGACAGGGCCTTTTACTTGCGGACATTGTGGATAGGGTGTGTTTAGCGGACCGGGACGTGTCAGCTCGCCTAAAAATTCCGTATGGCCGGGAAACTTAAATCCGGCCTCATATAAGACCTCTTTGGCAATAGGGTTTGTGACGAGCCCGCGGGCTTGGCCTGTCATAATATAGCCTACAGCCTTTTCGATACTGGCCGTGACTGCGCGGGCGTGAGCGGGGCTGGGCTGGGCTTTAATAACCGGTTCGCCGTCAATCGCCAAAACTGGTAACGCTGTTGCAAATACGGACTTGGCTTCCTGCGGGTCGGAAATAGGTTTTACCGGAACCTCAGTGTAGAGCGCGGGCGGGGCAATGACACAAAAATAAATATCTGGGTCAGATTTTAAAGCCTGCCACGCCTTTTGCGTAATTTCAGGCCCGATACCACAGGGGTCACCCATGGAGAGTATAAGGGCGCTGTGCGGGTTAAGCGGTGTGTGATGGGTCATGTTCGAGTTTATCATATATGACTAAGCGTAACTTTGCCAACACACAAAGGCGCGGCTTTACCGTTTTGAGTTTTACCATATATTTGGTCATGAACTTCCGCCCTAGGCGCTATAAGGGCGCACGCAAGCCCCATTCGCGCTGTCAATAAAGCCAAAGCGATATAGGGTTGTCGCGCTTAGCGCAGAACGATGGTGGCTTGCCGGCGCATATCACGAAGGTGCCGCTTAGACGCTTGCGCCAATTGCTGGTCCGTTAGGCGGTCTTCAACCTGACTGCGGGTCGGGATGTTTTTACCCGACAGGCTTTTGCCGCATACCATAATGGCCAGCGGTCCTTGCGGGGCTTCAACCGGTCTAGACAGGGTTCCGACTTCGGTCGAATTGACAATAGAAAGCATTTCATCGGACATATCAGAGCCCTTTATCTCGCCCATATCTGCCGTGTTGAGGCTCTCTATCTCTTCAACGTCCTTTGCCAGACTGTCGCATGAGTCTAGGTCCGATGTGAGATTGGCAAAGTCACTTAAGGCGGTTTCGATTTTGCTCTTATCTGAAACTTCCATACTGACTTGTTTTAGCTTAAAAAGTGTATCCGCCTCATTTTGTTGCGTCTCAAGGAGGGTAATAACATAAACCCCGCCCGGAACCGGAATGGGTTGGGAAACGTCGCCGGGTTTCATTGTGCTTAGAACTTCATTGAGTTCGGGTCTTAATTCGTCGTCATGAACCCAACCTAGATCGCCGCCTTTGGCGGCTGTGGGAGCGGATGAAAATTGTTGCGCCAATAAGGGAAAGGGCGCGCCTTGATTGGCTTGCGCGATCATTGCAAGCGCGCCTTCCATAGCTCCGTCTATGCCGCCTATATCAGGCGTGGCTTCAATATAAATCTCTGCCACACGAAAACTCGGCTTTGACGCATTGGCTGATAATCGTGAAAGTGTTTCATCAATCTGATCATCACTAATCCGAATACGTGACCCAAACAGGCCGTTGACAATACGCTGCCAAGCAATCTCGGATCTTACCTGATCCCGCAGGGTTTCAATAGACACTCCCGCTTGTGCTAAGCTAGTGATAACCTCTTCAGGTTCAAGTCCGTTGCGGGCAAATAAGCGGGCGACAGAGCGGTTGACTTCCGTATCGGGAATGGTTTGTTCAAATTTCTCTGATTCTTGCATTTGTAAATGCTCATCAATGAGATTGCGCAGGGCTTGCTGCTGTATGCGGCGTAAGGTGGCCTCATTACGTTCGGCACCAGTCGTTGCCATCATGAAAAGTACGCGCTGGGCTAAGTCATGATTTGTGACTATATCGTCATTTATCACTGCAGCTATACCATGCGTTTGCTGTGCAAAGCTTGTGGTCGGAAGGGCCGTGCAAAGCAACGCTCCCGTGACTGTGAGAGCTGTGGCAGTGAATTTTTTCAATCTATTCATGTCTTACCTTTGGCTATATGCGGTTAAATTACGCCCGAAGAGATTTTTACGTTCCAAAATAAAGTCCCTAATAAGCTGTGCATTTATCAAAAAACAAATCCTGTGGCAATCGCTGTAAGGCTAAGCTGTGTTCTAAATACCCTTTTAATACGATATAGAAAATTAAAATACAGATAGATTCCCCCCAGTTTGCTAAGAATTGGTAAAAATACGCGGTCTTCCACGCCTGCTATATTATGTGCGGGTTTAACCGTCCTCAAATTTTGCCAAATATGAAAGACCATATAGTAAAGAGAGTATCGGGACCGTCCAAGCGGCGAGGGCCGGGTGAAAGGCTCCGGTTTCTCCAAAAGCGCCCAGAACGCTATTGGCAAAGAAAACCCCAAATCCAAGAATGCCGCCAAAAATCATGAGCTTTAAGGTCCCGCCTTCCCGGCTAAAATGGAGCGTGGCCGCCGCAGCTATCAGTGACATGGCCATGAGCATGACCGGCAGGGCTATTAGGCTGTGCCATTTCAAGGCGAGTTTATGGTTGGAAAACCCGGCCAGTTTCATTCGTTTCATTTCGCTGGGAAGCTGCCAAAAGGCCGGTAATTGTTGTTGACTTAGAGCGCGCTCAAAATCTTGCAAAGTCAGACTTGTCGGCAGGGAGATAAAGGCAATATCGCGCTTTATGCCATTTGCGGAATTTTCTACGACATTTGCAAGCTTCCAATAGCCCGGTAACCATTGCGCGTGCTCGGCATCCAGACGGTATGAAAACCGGGATTGTTCGCCCGGTTTTATGTCAAATATCCAGAAAGTGGCGTCTGATATTGTTTTATTTGAAACATCCAAATTTTGCCCTCTCGTAACGGTCTGGCCTGTTTCAAACCCGGCTCTTAGCCAGATGACCTCCTGACCGGAAAGGACCGGTTTCTGGCCAAGTTTTTGGGCGACATAATTTTTATGTAGGCGCTGGGTATGGTCCGCTGCGGGGTTAAACAGGCTGACCCATATCAAGCCGAGCGCGGCTGTGATAAAAAAGACGGGCGTCAGAAATCGCCAGGCTGAAACGCCCGACGCCCGCAAAACGATTAATTCGCTTTTCCGGTTTAGGTTAAAGAGAGTCGAAATGACGCCAAACAGAACAATGAAGGGAAGGGTTTCTTCAAGAATTTGCGGGATTTTCAATAGGGTCAGTCCCAAAATTTGTAGTGAATTTATCCCGTCCACATCACTATATTTTCGCGAGCCTTCGACAAAGTCCACTAGGATTATGACCGCAGTAACGACGGAGAACGCAATCAGTAAGCCTGATAAAACCCGCCGGGATATATAACGATAAAGGGTTCTTTGCATCAGGCAGGGCCCTTTAAAGAACGGGTGCGGGTGCCGCGTTGACGCGGGTTTCTGAAAAGCAAAGCGATAAGACAGATGAGACTTAACGCCAGTGGTAGGCCGTATTGCAGACTGTTTAAGGCTGGATTGCCTTTAGCCGCCGACTGTATTGCAAAGCTGGCAAGATAGACGGAAAACCCGATAATCGAACATATAGTAATGGGACGGTGATAGCCGGTGCGTTGATAGGGCCCTCTTATTAAAAAACTCAGCGCCAGAAGTGTGAGCGCTATATTGTAAAGCGGCATTGATAAACGTCCGTGGCCTTCTGCTAAAAATTCACGTGCCTGCCTTGTGTCGCGCAATGTTTCGGGATCGGGCCTTAAAAGTTCGTGCAAAAACCTGTCAGAGGCCTTGAGATGGGTCGGCCCGCTTGCGGCCAATATGTCGGTAAGATCAATTTCATCGCGCTCTACCTCCAGAATATCGAGGCTCTTATCGTCTTTCACAATCTGGTAGCTGGCCGTATTGAGAATGAATCTTGTTTGGCCTTCATTTTGGTAGAGATAGCCGGTTTTAGCCATATAGGTGACAGGCTCATCACTATTGCGATCATCATAAATAAGAATGTCTTGCATATAGCCATTGGGGAAAACTTCTTGGGCATAAAAGGTAAGGCCGTCTATTGGGGTGATAAAATTGCCCGCCTGCACCATTTTTGCCGCGACGTCATTTCTGATATCGCTCAGGGCGTGCCGCATTTCCCGAAAGGCGAAGGGTTGAGCCAGAATATTGATAATTAGCTGAGCCGTCATGGCATAGCTGGCGAGGCGCAGGGCGGGACTGGCAATTTGCCAAGGACTGACGCCCGAAGCCTTCGTCACCATTAGCTCGCTATCCACATTGAGACGGTTGAACGCATAGAGCACGGCGAAAAATGTCGCTACGGGCAGGATAATTGCAATTAATTGCGGCAAGGCTAAAAGTGTAATCTTAAAAAATGTCAAAGCAGTTTGCCGGTTTTCCACGATAAGATCCAAAGTGGAGAGGCTTTGGGTGAGGAGGGCTAATGTCGTCAGTGCCGCGAGGGTAATCAGGAGAGGCCAAAGGGATTGTCGCCAAAAATATCTTTGCAAAAGCGTCACGCGCCACTCTCTAATGTTTAAAAAAACCTGATAAGTCCATATCAGGGCTTCTATCTTACCTCGCTTTCCTTTACCACATTTAAGATGTTATAGAGACACCGCGTTACATATCTATATGCCCGCAGCTTATGAAGGAATAAATTATGAAAGTCAGCTTCATTGCCGATAAACCCGTTGCCGCCGGAACCGCTATTATACCGGTATTTAATAAGGGTAAGGCTTTCGGCGCCGCCAAGGACTATATAGACGCTATGGGCGCGCATTATAAAAAGGCGGCCAAAGCGGCCGGCTTTACCGGTCAGCTAGGAAAATCCTTTAGTCTTTATGCCCCGCAAGGCTTGTCTCTCGGGCGATTAATCATTGTGGGTGCGGGAGAGAAATCCAAATTTGATGCTGAAATGTTTGGGGCAAAAATAGCAAAGTCCCTTTTGCTGTCCGGTGAAACAAGCCTGACCTTTCACCTTGGCGGCATGGATATCAGTCCTGATAGCGCGGCCAGAATATGTGTAGGGGCCCGGTTGGCATCCTACCGCTTTGACACTTACCGGACGAAATTACCCGCGAGTAAAAAACCGAGTGTGAAGGCCATTAAGGTGGCGTGTGACGAGCCAACCAAGGCGCGCGCAGCTTATAAGAATTATTATGGCCCAGTGTGTGACGGTCAAATTTTTGCACGGGACTTGGTTTCTGAACCGCCTAATAAGCTCTACCCTAAATCTTATGCTGCCCGGATTAAAAAGTTAGATCAGCTCGGTTTGAAGATCGAAATCTTTGGAGAAAAGAAAATGGCAACCCTTGGCATGCATGCCCTTTTGGGTGTCGGGCTGGGATCGGCAAGAGAATCGCAATTGGTTATTATGCGCTGGAACGGCGGGAAATCCGGAGACAAACCTGTCTGCCTTGTTGGCAAGGGCGTAACCTTTGATACGGGCGGTATTTCGTTAAAGCCCGGGGCGAATATGTGGGATATGAAGGGGGATATGGGCGGTTCCGCTGCGGTTGTTGGTGCTATGCGGGCTTTAGCCGCCCGTAAGGCCAAAGCCAATGTTGTCGGTATTGTGGGTCTGGTTGAAAACATGCCGGACGGCAAAGCCCAATTACCCGGCGATGTCGTAACCTCCATGTCAGGACAAACGATTGAGGTGCAAAATACGGATGCGGAAGGGCGGCTGGTTTTAGCTGATGCCCTGCATTATGCGCGCACGAATTATAAACCCAAAGCCATGATTAATCTGGCGACTTTGACCGGGGCGATACTCGTTGCGCTGGGCGGGGAACATGCCGGTCTGTTTTCAAATGATGACGGCTTGGCCGAACAAATACTTGCAGCCTCAGATAGCTCGACGGAAAGAACATGGCGTTTGCCGCTCGGGCCGTATTATGACCGTCTGCTTGATAGCCCCAATGCTGATATGAAAAATATTGGCGGGCGTATGGCTGGCTCAATAACGGCTGCGCAATTCCTACAGCGCTTTGTGGGTGAGACGGCTTGGGCCCATCTTGATGTGGCGGGCACCGCTATGAAGAATGCCCGTCATGATCCGCGCGAGCCAGCCTTTGCAACGGGGTTTGGCGTGCGTCTGCTTAATCGCTGGATTGCCGATAATTATGAGGGCTAAATGTCCCAAACGCACAACACCGCCCCTGAATATTGGTTTTACCATATGGAAAGTTCCAGCTTAAAAGCGGTTCTGCCTGAATTACTGGAAAAAACTCTGGAGCGCGGTTGGACGGCTTTGGTTAAAACATCAGAGGCGGAACTCGCAGAACTGGACACATTTTTGTGGACTTACCGCGAGGATGCTTTTCTGCCGCACGGGCGCGATGATGAGCCATTGGCGGATAGTCACCCGGTAAAGCTTTCGGCTCATGCAAGCGCTGCAGAGGGGGCAGATATTGTCTTTATTACCGACGGATCAGAAATGTCTGACCTTACCGGTGTTTCACGTCTGATTTACATGATTAATGGTCAAAGCGAAACCGCCGTTACACAGGCGCGCAAACACTGGTCTGAGACAAAAGCCAGCGGGGCCGCCATGTCGTACTGGCAACAGGACGGACGCGGTAAGTGGATCAAGAAGGCGTCGACATAACAGTGTTTGAATTATAGGCGAAACAGAGTTGCACGTGAAAACGAATGCCCTATGTTGGGCATGTGGAAGATGATGTCGATAAAATTGAATGGCAGGCTCGCCAAGCGCAATTAGACGCGGCGAAAAAAAAGCAGCGCGAAAAAGACCGAAAATCCCGCGAACGCTCGGCGCGCAAGGCCCAGCGTAAACTGGAGCGATTGAAGACGCAATTAGATGCTTGCGATGATTTATCGGATTGGGAGAAAACATTCTCAGAGTCTGTGTCTGAGCGTCTTGATAAATATGGATCGGCTTTTAATGACTTAACAAAGGGGCGCGCGGGCGAGGCGCTATCTTTTTCGCAAAAGCGCGTCATGAGCGATATGCGTAAAAAGCTAAAGGCGCAAAAGCGTGACGCGGCAGAGGCTCTTTCTGGATCTGGGGGTTTTAAAGAGACGAAATCTAGCGGTTTTAAAAAGAAGGGTTTTAGACGTAAAAACCAACCTGGCTATAAAACACGTATACGTCATATAGAGGATGATATGGTTCCGCCTACCCCTGATGAAACCCCCGAAGAGGCTCAAAAACAACCCCGGAAACAGATCAAGCCGTTTCTAAGATTGGTTAAAGATGACAAGAGATGAAATGTTAGCCGTTTGCCTGCGCCTGTATCTCTAAGCGGATTTTTTACTCTCTACATCCAGATCATGTTCGCGTACTTTACGATACAGTGTCGAGCGTCCAATACCGAGGCGTCTGGCCACTTCGGACATATGTCCACTATAGGTATCAATCGCAAACTCGATCAGGTCCCGTTCAATATCTTCAAGCGATCTGAGGTGACCGTCCCTATCCATAAACTCGATAGGATTTTGATGGTGTTGGTCGTCTGCCGGGCTCGGTGTTCCTATAATGGTGTTTAAAGGACTCGGCGTGGTGTTTTGCATGGTCGGGGACAGGCCGGAGATTTGCGGAAAATCTTGCGGTTTTAACATAACCCCGTCTGATAAAATCATTGCCCGGAAAATCGTGTTTTCCAATTGTCTGACATTACCCGGCCAGTCATAGGCTTTGAGCAATTCAATTGTGCTGGTTGTTGTTCCGATAACATTGATATGTTCCTGAGCGTTAAACCGCTTGATGAAATGATCCAGTAATGCCGGAATATCTTCGCGGCGGTCCCGCAAGCTGGGGACGAGAATAGGAAATACATTTAAGCGGTAAAAAAGATCTTCACGGAACGTTCCGATCTTAACGGCTTCGGATAAATCGCGGTTTGTTGCAGAAATTATGCGTACGTCAACACTGACGGGGCGTTTAGCGCCGATAGGGTCAACCTCGCCCTCTTGAAGAACGCGTAATAATTTAACTTGCATATCAAGAGGAAGTTCGCCGACCTCATCCAGGAAAAGTGTTCCGCCCGAGGCTTCTTGAAACTTTCCCATATGCCGGGCATTGGCACCTGTAAAAGAGCCTTTTTCGTGGCCAAATAAAATACTTTCAACCAGATTTTCAGGAATGGCTCCGCAATTCACCGTAATAAACGGCCCGCCAGAGCGCTCAGAGGCGCCTTGAATGGCCCGGGCTACGACTTCCTTACCGACCCCCGACTCGCCAGTAATAAGAATAGGAATATTGGCTTTAGCCCCGCGCTCGCCCATAGCGACGACAGAGCGCATGGATTGGGCGTTACCAATAAGGTCTGAAAATTGCAGACTACCTTCCGCCGTCTTCTTTAAACGTGTGACTTCCTTTGCCAGTGTTTTGATTTCCAAGGCATTGCGGATAGAGACGATAATACGTTCCGGGCTTGCAGGTTTGACAATAAAATCACGGGCTCCCGCCTTCATGGATTCAACAACAGTATCGATACTGCCTTTACCGGTCAGCACAATAACCGGTAATTCAGGCCGTGACTTCATGAGTTCTTTTAATGTCTCCAGACCGTTGAGGCCGGGCATGATAAGGTCAAGCAACATTATATGGATATTGGCACCGTCCGGGTTTAGGGCCATTTCCAAAGCCTTCTCCCCGCTATCAGCCTGCAGAGTTGAAAATCCGCTTTTTTCGACAACAGCTTGTAGCAAACGTCTTTGAGTTGGATCATCATCTACAATAAGAACTGTTCTACCCATAATAATCCCCGATAATGTATGGGCTTAGCCCATAGAGTGTTGTCTGTTGCACAAATCAGTGTTTGTGGTCCAGATATCTTGCGTTGCAATATGGGACATGATCATGAATTTGGATTTAAAAGATAGAGTTAATATTTTCTCAAAAATCCTATAAAAACGGAGGAAAATTTTAGCTTCGGTGCGCGGAGTTCGCCTGATTTCATCTTGAACTTTCAACACGATCATGTTAGCCAGACCCACATTTTAAAGAGATCAAAATTAGCTAAAATAGGATGATGTGATGGGGTCAGGACACTCGGATTATGTTCATGGTGAAATGGACGTTGAAGATCATAAAGGCACCTTTGGTGGATTTATGAACTGGACGATATATGGCGGGGCTTTGGTCGCCCTGATCGTTATCTTACCGACGTTGATTTTTGGTACGGCTTTGACATGGTTTCCTGCGCTGGTCGTGACGACCATAATCGGGATAATTCTCGGGGTAGCCTTAAAACTTAAAGGCGGATGGTACGCGCTTGTTATAGGACTGGCTGGTGTTATCGGCTTTTTTTGCCTCATATTTTAACTCTCAATATCACGTCTAAAAGGCAATCTGAGCGCTAAACCCTATCGGGCATTTGCCATGGAAGATTGTCCGTCTTAGTGGAATAAAAGGAATATCATGAAAATTTCCGTTCTAAATGATACGGGCGGTGATGAAGCCCGGGTTGCTGCAACGCCGGATACGGTAAAGGGTTATATCGCTTCTGGCCATCAGGTCACGATTGTTAAAGGGGCTGGCGGTCTCGCAAATTTTCCGGACGCAGATTATAAAGAGGTTGGGGCCAGTATTGCCACCAGTAATGGCGCGGCGGTCAAATCAGCCGATCTGGTTATGTCTGTTACGGGCGCGGACATAAAACTCATTGGCCAAATGAAAAAGGGCGCGGGATTAACCGGCCTGATGAACCCGACAGATAATCCTAAATATGTCGCCGCTTGTGCCAAGGCCGGTATCAGTGCCTATGCTCTTGAATATATCCCCCGCATTTCGCGAGCCCAGAGCATGGATGTCCTATCTTCGCAATCCAATCTCGCGGGCTATCGTTCTGTGGTTGAAGCGGGGTCGGTTTACGGGCGGGCTATGCCCATGATGATGACGGCTGCGGGAACAGTCGCGCCAGCCAAAATATTTGTTATGGGCGCGGGTGTGGCTGGATTGCAAGCCATTGCGACCGCGCGGCGCCTTGGTGCGGTGACGACTGCAACAGATGTACGCCCTGCCGCTAAGGAACAGGTTGCATCTCTGGGAGCTAAATTTATTGCGGTTGAAAATGAGGAGTTTAAAGCTGCGGAAACAGCGGGGGGGTATGCCAAGCAAATGTCACCGGAATATCAGAAATTACAAGCTGAATTAACGGCCAGCCATATTGCCAAACAGGATATTGTGATCACGACAGCGCTCATTCCTGGTCGCCCTGCGCCAAAACTGATAGATAAAAATATGCTGGCGGCCATGCGTGCTGGCTCCGTGATTGTGGATCTGGCTGTTGAACGCGGCGGAAATTGTGAGGGCGCGAAACCCGGCAAAATAGTGACCACGGCAAACGGTGTTAAAATTGTCGGCCATTTGAACTGGCCTTCTCGTATGGCGTCAGATGCGTCAAATATGTTCGCGCGCAATTTGAAGGCCTTTTTGCCTTTACTCAGTTCTGAAGACGGGGCCTATGCCCCGCATTGGGATGACGAAATTATCAAGGGCTGTACGCTAACACGCGACGGCGAGATTATACATGAACGGGTAAAGGGATAGAGATGGCTTATATTTTATCTATTGCGGGGGCTGGATTGTTAATGGCGGGAAGTGCCGCTATATCGCCCTTCGTTTTTCAATTGGCTATATTTGTGATGGCGATATTTGTCGGTTATTATGTTGTTTGGTCGGTGACGCCGGCTCTGCATACGCCTTTAATGGCGGTCACAAATGCGATCTCGTCGGTTATTATTGTTGGCGCCCTTATCGCGGTTGCATCTGGTGCCAAAGGCGGTTCAAGTCTCTCGACTTATGCCGGTACAGTGGCCGTTGGCTTATGTGCAATTAATATTTTTGGCGGTTTTCTTGTCACCCAACGTATGTTGGCTATGTATAAGAAAAAAGAAAAACCGGCCAAGAAAGCGGAGGCCAAATAATGTCCGCTAATCTCGCAGCTATTCTTTATACGGTATCGGCCGTTCTCTTTATTCTGGCCTTGCGCGGACTCTCCTCTCCGGAAAGCTCGCGCCGGGGTAACCTCTTTGGCATGATGGGTATCGCCATTGCGATTATCACAACAATATTGGTAGCCGGCTTGGGTGGTAAGAGCCTGGTTTTAGCCGGAGCTGGTCTTGCCATTGGCGGTGTTATCGGGGCGGTTATTGCCCGTAAAATCCCGATGACAGATATGCCTCAACTTGTTGCGGCCTTTCACTCCCTTGTGGGTCTGGCAGCGGTTCTTGTTGCGATAGCGGCCTATTTCTCCCCTGATAGTTTCAGCATTAGTACGCCAACGGGGATTAAACCTTTTAGCCTGCTTGAGCTTTCTTTGGGGGCTGCGATAGGGGCGATTACGTTTTCAGGCTCCGTGATAGCGTTTGCCAAGCTTAACGGGAATATGTCGGGCGCGCCGATATTGCTTCCCATGCGACATCTCATCAATCTGGGGCTGGCAATTGCGACAATTGTACTGATTTATCTCTTGATGACGACAGGCGGGGCTGACCCGCGAATGTTCTGGGCGATTATCGCTATCACCTTCCTACTCGGATTTTTGTTGATTATCCCGATCGGCGGCGCGGATATGCCTGTAGTTGTCTCCATGCTGAATTCTTATTCGGGCTGGGCGGCAGCCGCGCTTGGCTTTACTTTGGGTAATTTGGCGCTGATTATCGTTGGCGCTTTGGTTGGCTCTTCCGGTGCTATTCTGTCATATATTATGTGTAAGG
>CAZHPV010000002.1:0-107882 GCA_964534845.1 uncultured Caulobacterales bacterium | reverse complement strand
AATGACGGCATACAAATAGGGGTTAGATGCCGTCATTACGCTATCTCTTTAACAAGACATAGAAGGAGAACGGAAGACGGTAACTAGCAGGTCAACACCCTGCCAGATAAGGTCCTATGCCGCTTTACTCGAGGCTGGGACCGCACGCTTTTCAGTCGTGACTTTAGTCTTTTTGCTATTGGTCGCTTTCCGGGCCATAGCCGTAATTTTCTTGTTTAATTTGGCAATTTCAGCTTCTAGCTCTTCTACACGGTCATTTGACGCTTTAGGCAGAACTTTGCGCACTTTTGCGGTTGATGTGCTTACGCGTTCATTGGCTTTGACGCGGGCTTCTTTTGCCAAGGTTAAAGCCTGGCTTTCAAGTGTCTCGCCGCGTTTTACAAGGGTCTCAAACATACCGTCCGAGGCGTTACGCACAGTTTCAATACGAGTTTTTGCGCGCTCATAAGCCACGCCGTAAAGCCCGACATAGGCCAAGGCGCCTTTGCGCAAAATGGCGCCGGATTTTGCGGTCAGTTTAGGACTTTCTTTTTTTACAGTTTTTGCTTTAGCCATTTTGGCCTCCTTATCAGTTACAATGCTGTGAATATCTATTCACTGTGTTTCGATGAGACATAGCTAAGACAAAAAATTAGAAAGCGCGTCCTAATTTGCACCCAAAGTGGATTTTTCTAATCAGGCTTGAAACTAAAAAGCGACATGCTCCGACTTCTTTCGTCGAAATTTAGCGCCTTATTGAGAGGGGCATGCGCCCTTTGGCGACAATTTTGTCGTTCGCAAAGATAGCAATTTATACCAATTGGCGTAGGTTGCGGAGCGTCCAGATTATATTGTCGCGCATAAGTCAGGCGCGGGGCATAGGCAATATCGCACCCCAGACCAATGGCGAGTTTTTGCGGCGGGGCATCAAATGTACCCGCACTGCGCGAGACCATTTTGGCAATAGAAAAATATGTTGTCTCGTCAGGCATCTGGATCATTTGGGTAATGGTTTTACCGGGCGTTTGAAAACACTCATGAATATTCCATAAAGGACAAGCTCCGCCCAGCTGAGAAAAATGGAACCTTCCGGCAGAAAACCGCTTTGATACATTGCCTGCCACGTCAATCCTGACAAAGAAAAATGGAATGCCGCGCGCATCCGGTCTTTGTAGCGTGGTCAAGCGGTGAGCCGTTTGCTCAAAGCTGGTCCCGAAACGCCTTGAGAGCAAATCAACATCATAACGACAGTTTTCCGCCTCACGCAAAAACCGCGTATAGGGCATTAAAAGAGCCGCAGCAAAATAATTGGCCAGAGAGGTTCGCATAAGACCTTCGGCCTCGCGACCAGGAAGGTCCGCCCTTTTGACAATCTCATCAATAATATCCCTTTGCTCCAACATACCAATCTGGAAAGCCAGTTGAAACCGGCGGCCCGACTGACGCAAAAGCTCAGATAGATTTATGCGTTTTGAATGACGATCAAAATAGCGCAGCATTTGCGGCATAATATCAATAGGTACAATGCGCACCGAAAGATCATGCTTGTTTTTAAGCCGCTCCGTTAGGGCCGCATGAGGCTCGCGCTTGGACAGGCCGAGCATATCAGAGAGGGTTTCGGCAGCCGCGTCCAGACGTGGAAAGTAATTTTTATTATCATGTATAAACCGACGCACGGTTTCTACCGCCACCGCCGATTGTTCCAATAATTCGACCTTATCACGGTCCCCCGCTATATTTTGCGCCATATCCGATTGGCGGCGCAACAGGTCACGATGTTTCGCATAAAGCCGGAGCACAGCTTTGGCCGTTTGCGGACTGGCATTGACAATGTCTTCGGCCTCGTTTTTTGAGATCGAACGCTTATCGAAAACAGGATCGCGCAAGGCTTCATATAATTCCGCCACCAGATGGGCATCGCCGGCCCCCGTAAAGCCCGACAGGTCAAAATCATAGATTTCGGCCATTTTTAACAAAACCTTTGCGGATAAAGCCCGCTGATTGCGCTCCATAAGGTTCAGATAAGACGTCGAGATACCCAAATCTTCCGCCATCCTGACCTGTGTGAGGCCTAAAGTTTGCCGAAACCGGCGCAAACGCGGGCCAATAAGGAGCTTATCTTGAGGTTTTGCCATAGTTTCCCTTATCAAAATTTACAATATTTACAAATTTTAGTTTGTTAATTTTACATTATTTACAAAAATACCTTTTATTTACAATAGTTTATAGACTCAATTCAATTTTTGTAAATATAGTAATTTCAAATCAATATTGGAGTTTACGATGAATGCAAATCCACAAATCTCACAGGCCCCCACCCCGCGACACCGGGTGCTGGCAAAAGTCGTCGGGAAAACCGTACCGTCCTATGAGACAATATTAACGCCGGATGCGCTTTTATTTCTAGCAGATCTGGAACGCCGGTTTGGTCCGCAACGCCGCATATTGCTCGAAAACAGACGTCTGCAGCAAGAGCGCTTTGATGATGGAGAATTACCTACACAACCTCCAGAGACCGCCCATATTCGTAATTCGGTCTGGGAAGTTGATATCTGCCCGCCTGCTTTGCAGGACCGCCGTGTGGAAATCACCGGCCCGGTTGATCGCAAAATGATGATTAATGCGCTTAATTCTGGCGCAAAAATGTTCATGGCCGATTTCGAAGATGCTTCCTCACCGACCTTTGACAATATGATGTCTGGCCAGGTCAATATGTATGACTATGCCCGCGACAGCCTGTCTTTGAAGACCGAGAAGAAAAGCTATAACCTTAATGACGAAACCGCGACAATGCTTGTGCGTCCCCGCGGCTGGCATTTGGAAGAGCGCAATATCACGGTTGACGGCAAACCCATCTCGGCAAGCCTGGTCGATTTCGGCTTACATATTTTCCACAATGGCAAATTACTGGCCGAGAAAGGACGCGGGCCTTTTTATTATCTGCCAAAGATAGAAAATTACCAAGAAGCCCGCCTTTGGAATGATGTCTTTAACTTCGCGCAAGTTTTTGTCGGCATCCCGCACGCGACCATTAAGGCCACCGTCCTGATCGAAACCTTACCGGCGGCGTTCCAGATGGAAGAAATTCTCTATGTCTTACGCCATCATATTACCGGCCTGAATTGTGGCCGCTGGGATTATATTTTCAGCTATATTAAAACCTTGCGCAACCATAAGCAATTTGTTCTGCCTGACCGCGCCCAAGTCGGTATGGACCGGGATTTCCTATCGGCCTATGCCAGCCGTTTGGTTGCCGTGTGTCACAAGCGCCGCGCACATGCCATGGGCGGCATGGCGGCTCAAATTCCAGTCAAAAATGATGAGGCTGCAAATGCGGCAGCTTTCGAGAAAGTGCGCAAAGATAAAGACCGTGAAGCCAAATTAGGCCATGACGGCACATGGGTGGCGCACCCTGATCTTGTGCCCGTCGCCACGAAAGTCTTTGACGCTGTCATGCCGTCCAAGCACCAAATTCATAAAAAACGCCAATCCCCGCGCATATCTGACGCTGCCATGATTAAACCCCATAGCGGAACGGTCACTGAAGCCGGACTGCGTACCAATATTGATGTCGGCATTCGTTACATAGCCGCGTGGCTATGTGGTCGCGGAGCTGTGCCTATCCATAACCTCATGGAAGATGCGGCAACAGCCGAGATTTCTCGCACGCAAATTTGGCAATGGCTGCGCCACGGCGCGGCCGTCCATATGGATAATGGGGTGCAAAAACCCATGTCATCTGCGCTTTACAACAAAATCTATGACGAAATTTTTGAGGCCCTCAAATTGGAATTTGGCTCGGAGGCCTTTATTACTGGACGCTTTCCCGAAGCCGCCAAACTGTTCACCCGAACGGCGACATCTGCAGACCTGCCCGAATTTCTAACCCTTTCCGCCTACGATATTTTGGAGACACAATAATGACCTATACAACTATACTTTCTGAGCTTCGCCAGCGCTATCCTGACGGTGCGCCGGGCGGCATAAACATAGAAGATCTCGCTCAGCTAAAGACACAGAACACATTCGAGACCCATCTCGATATCGCGAAAACCATGGCCAAAGTCATGCGCGCAGATATGGACGCCTATGATAAGGACAGTTCGCAATTCACCCAATCTCTGGGCTGTTGGTCCGGTTTCCATGCCATGCAAATGATGCGCGCCATTAAGCGCCAAAAAGGCACGTTAGACAAAGCCTATGTCTATTTGTCAGGCTGGATGGTCGCCGGGCTGCGCAACAGGTTTGGACATTTGCCTGACCAAAGCATGCATGAAAAAACCTCCGTGGTTGATCTCATTCGTGAGATTTACACAAGTCTTCGCCAAGCCGACGAGGTTGAGTTGAACGATCTGTTCGCCGAACTTAAAGCAGCCACGAGCGAAACTGAGCGCGACGCTACAATTGCGAAAATTGACAATCATCAAAGCTATGTCCGGCCCATTATTGCTGATATTGACGCAGGCTTTGGCAATGTCCATGCAACCTATCTTCTGGCCAAGGAAATGATAAAAGCAGGGGCTTGCTGTCTCCAGATTGAAAATCAGGTCTCAGATGCCAAGCAATGCGGGCACCAAGACGGCAAGGTCACAGTCCCGCGCGAAGACTTCGTTGAGAAGCTCCGCGCCTGTCGCATGGCGTTTGAAGAGCTGGGCGTCACGGACGGCGTTATTGTCGCGCGTACTGATAGCTTAGGCGCGGGCCTGACGCAGAAAATCCCGGTCTCGCGCGAGGCTGGCGATAGCGCCTCTGAATATACAAAATGGCTTGAGACCGAGCCGGCTACAAATCTCGCGGACGGTGAGATTGCCATTCAAATGAACGGCGAGCTGCGCAAACCTGTACGACTGCCAAACGGGCTTTACAAATTCCGCGCAGATACGGGCGAGGACCGCGTGGTCGAGGATTGTATTTCCAGCTTAACGGAAGGCGGGGCTGATCTGCTCTGGATTGAAACGGCCACACCCAATGTGCGCCAGATCGCCTCTATGGTGAACCGTATTAAAGAGGTCGTGCCCAATGCCAAGCTGACATATAATAACTCTCCCAGCTTTAACTGGACGCTCAACCTGCGCAAACAGGTTCGCGAAGACTGGATTGCGTCTGGTAAAATAAAGGCGGGCGATTACCCCGACAATAATCAGCTTATGTCAGGCGCATATGACCAAGACCCGCTCGGCATTGAAGCCGATGCGCGGCTGCAGGCCTTCCAGACCGATATTGCCCGCGAAGCCGGTGTGTTCCATAATCTGATCACCCTGCCGACCTTCCACATGACAGCCAAGTTCATGAATGATCTCTCGGAAGGCTATTTCGGGGATGAGAAAATGCTGGCCTATGTCAAAAATATCCAGCGCGAGGAAATCCGCACGGGTGTCTCGGCTGTGAAACACCAACACGAAGTCGGCTCTGATCTGGGCGACACGTTCAAAGAAATGACAGGTGGTGAGCGCGCGCTTAAAGCGGGCGGCGCACACAACACAATGAACCAGTTTGAGAACGCTGCATAGACCTCCAAACTGTGCAAACCACTTTTTAACTTGGACTTAAACCCCGGCCTCGGCCGGGTTTTTTTGTGGGTTTTGATATTGCGGACGGAGACAATAGTAACGATACAAGTTAGAGAGTAACGATACAAGTTAGAGAAACAGATGATACGAATCTAATTATTGGTAATTTGAAGATTCCTTGCGCGGCATGCCGCATAGTAGGTCAAGAACATAACATCTATTTAAATGGCAGATAAATATGAATGAGAAAAAAACAAAATGTTATAGCGAGCAAGAAATGAAATGCTATCGCTATATTCAATATATAATGAACGTGACAAATTTTAAACTGCCGGCAGAAGTTGAAAGTCCTATGCCACATTTAGAAAATTGGTTAAATAATAATAGTAATTATGAAAAATCGAATACGCTGATAAAATATTATCTTGAGTATTTTCTAGAGAACGGAATGAATTTGACTTCTGTTGAAAGAACTGCTCTTCAAACAGCACGGTTTGCTGTTGCTTTAACAATGGTGGATGGTGATGAAGAATTGTCTAAATTAATTGATTCCATTCAAACGAGCTATTACAATAATCGTGGGCCAGTTGATAAATTATTTCATGAATTTGAACGATAATTATTTATATACTTATTCTTCTCGCAGCGCTCTCGTCAAGACTATCAAGAAAGTATCACCTCCAGTTTTTAAGCTGACACGAAACGCCCGTATTTTATCAGCTTGCGCCACCTATCATCACACTGGCTTGAGATGATAATAAATAAACCTTCCAAACATATCTTTAAGGTCAAAAACATATGATATTTTCTAATCCGTCACCTGAAAACCCATTTTCAAAACCCGTTTGGTTTGAGTATGTAGTAGTTGGACCACTCGTTCTTATGCTAATTGGTCCTTTTGCTTTGATAGTGTTGAATGACCTTGATGCTTATATTGTAAAAATGTGTGTCGGAATTTGGTTTATAACAGTCTTTTACTGCACAATATGGGGCTCGTATACTTTCTATCTATGTCAATCCAAACATTATGAATTACTGGATCGTTATGGAGAAGATTATAAACAAATTTTAAAACGTGATTTTAACGGCAGCTCAATTAGAATGTATTTCTTTAGAAGATGGGAGAATTTCGAAGAAGAATTAATTCGAAGAAGAATTAAAAAGTAATATTGGTAGATAATACTAATAATCTTGCTGAAAGATAGCAGGCATGTCGATCTTCCACTTATTTAATGCCTCTGACATACCGCGTGCAAAGTCATTACCCCCCCCAAGATCTATCATAAGTTTTAAATCAAATTTAAGCGCCCACACCTTGCCTCCGCCTTGCCTGCGCGTTAAAGCGAATTATGTTTGAAATGGAGCTTTTTCTCTCGGCCTTTGCCGTGCTGTTTGTGATTATCGACCCGCCGGGATGCGCGCCGATATTCGCGACCCTCACCCAAGGCACGTCAAGGCGCCACCAAAACATTATGGCGGTGAAATCCGTGCTTGTCGCGACCATCATCTTGCTCCTCTTTGCTTACGGCGGCGAATGGGTCTTTGCCAAATTGGGGATCAGCCTCGATGCGCTGCGGATTGCCGGCGGGATTATGCTGTTTATCATCGGGCTTAACATGGTGTTCGAGAAGCGCACGGAAAAACGCGAGGACCGCGCCGAAGACTTGCTCGAAACGATTGATGACCCTGAAGATATTTCTGTATTTCCCATGGGCATACCCATGATTGCAGGCCCCGGCACTATGGCGTCACTCTTGCTGCTCATGTCCAAAGCCGGGAGTTGGCAGGACGAGGCCGCGATACTCGCTGCGCTCGGCGCGGTGATGCTGATATGCCTGATAGCCTTTTTAATTGCAGGTACGATCATCAAGGTAATGGGGAAAACATTTACCAATGTGCTTACGCGCGTGCTGGGGATTTTGCTCGCAACATTAGCCATACAATTTGTGCTCGACGGGCTTAAGGGTGGATTATTTGCGGGTCTCATTCCCGCTTAAGTCTTGCCGTCTTATATGCGGCTATCCTTTTCTAGTAATGCGGCCTGAAACACTTTCTTCATCACCGTGGGTAAGGCATAACTCTCAATATCTGATACCGCCGCCCAGAGACCAGACAGCTCACCCATATCAACCCTTTCGGGTAAGACAGTCTTAAAAACCTTTAGCCGTAAATCAAAATGCGTAAACATGTGGCGCACCTCCAAAACCATTGGCTCCCAATTGCGTTTGATGGGCGCATGTTTCAACATAGCTTCAGGCTCAACCCCGCCCTCAATCCCGCCCACCTCAATCTCGCCCTCATCAATCCAAGGCGAGCCGGGAAAGCCCATCATTCCGCCGAGCAAGCCTTTATCGGGCCTGCGCTCCAGCCAGATATGTGTGGGTGTTCGGGTCACAAATATATAACCCCGGCGGATCGGTAATTTGGCTTTCTTGAGTTTCCTCGGGTAATCCGTCGGATTGCCCGCCTTATAGGCCGCGCAGCCCCAGTTCCACGGACAGGCTGGGCATTGCGGCGCACGCGGCGTACACAGATTGGCTCCCAAATCCATAAGGGCTTGTCCGTAATCACCCGGACGTTTGGGGCCAAGGTCCGGGGCACATAAGCTTCCGGCCAGCCGTCGCAATTCCTTGCGGCCTTTGGGCAAGGGTGCCTCTAAGGCAAAAAGCCGGCTAATGACCCGCTCTACATTCCCGTCAACAATATTTGTCGGGGCGTCAAAACAGATCGCCGCGATGGTCGCGGCTGTATACAGTCCGATACCGGGCAGTTTTAACAAACCCGCTTCGGTCTGGGGGAAAACACCCCCATATTCATCCCGCACAAGACCGGCGCATTTATGCAGGTTACGGGCGCGCGCATAATAGCCCAGCCCGGCCCACATCGCCAAAACGCGGTCACGTTGCGCATTCGCCAGATCTGTCACTGTTGGAAAACGCTCCAGGAATGTCTCCCAATAGGGCGTGGCATGGGCCACAGTTGTTTGCTGTAACATAATTTCAGAGAGCCAGACCGCATAGGGATCAGCCATTACACCGCGAGCACGGTCTTCCGGGCGAATACGCCACGGCAAAGATCGCCCCGTCTTGTCATAATGGGCGAGCAAGTCTTTGCGCAATCGTCTGATCTCAGAACGCGTTTTTAGCTTTGGAGCCAGATATGTGTTCACAGAATTTATGTCTCTCTTGCTTTACCTAGCCCTATCTTTAGGCCATTTTGAAGCGATGGACACACCGCGTAAACCCGTTTCTCGAAAAGACCGTGTACAAATCGCACGCTGGCTGGAAACCCAGCGCGGACGACCACAATACCGCCCGGCTCCGCATGCCTCAAAAGCCGCCGCGCGGGTGATGAAACCCTTAGCTAAAAAATTCAAGACGGGCAGCCCTGTTCATACACTGAAATCGCATTGGCCCAAAATCGTCGGCCCTCGCTTTGCGAAATTATCAGCGCCCCATAAATTTATCGCTGGCAGAGGTCAAAATCCTACAGGTAAGACATTGGTTATTGAAGCGCCCAGTGCAATTGCCGCCTTAATAATAGCTGGCTCGGGGCCTATTATAGACCGTCTTAATAGCTATCTGGGGCCCGGCCATGTCTCACATATTAAAATCCGGCATATAAATCGTGATGCAGCGCGAACCGCTAGCCATAAGGCGGCTGCCTCGCCCGCTTTACGGGGCTTAAGTCCGAAGCAGGAAGCCCAACTGCAATCAGGGCTGGAAAGCCTGCCCAATAATGGGTTAAAAAAGGCACTGGAAGGCTTAGGCCGCGGCGTTATGGCCAGCACAGCAGATCAAGACCTAAGCTTAACGATGAAAACAAAGCCGTCCAATAAATGATCGCCAGAGTGTGATCCTTAAAAAGACGACACCTTATAAGGTTAGACATGTTCAAATATTTCCTACAGGCCTTAACCGTCACGCGCCGCAGGGCCGCAATCGGACTTATCGGGCTAGCGGTCTGTGCCTATACGCCTCCCGCTTTGGCCCAAGCGGATGAAACCCCGCAGACTGAACAGAGCCAAAAAGCACAAGGCCAGACAGAACAAGACAAATCACCTTCTCCCATAGAGCATGTTTTTTCCGAAAGCCCGGATGACCATGTCCTAGGCGCGGATGATGCCCCGAATACGCTCATCGCTTATGCCTCAGTGACCTGCTCGCATTGCGGAAGCTGGTTTTCCGAGCAGTGGCCCGCCGTAAAATCGGAGCTCGTTGAAACAGGCCGGCTAAGATTTATTTTTCGGGAATTTCCAACCCCGCCAGCCAACATGGCCATGGCCGGGTTTTTTATAGCAAATTGCGCCGCGCAAAAAGACGGTCAGAGCTCTTCCGATCATGACGCCTTTTTTAAGGCCATAGAATATCAAATGGAAAATCAGGATATGGTTTTTCAAGCTATAAAAGACGGGACTGTGCAAGAAACCTATGCCAATATAGCCAAAAAATTCGGTATGTCGGATTTTTCTGCCCTCAATCAATGTTTTTCCAATGAAGATCATTACCGCCAAATTGACCGGTCTGTAGCCCGCGCTAGGGCCGGAAAGGTCACTGGCACACCTTTCTTTATTGTCAATGGAGAGCCTTATAAAGGCGGGCAAACGAGTGAGGATTTCATCAAAATTTTTGAAAATTTGGAAAAAAAAGGCGTGAGCACATTTGATAAATCCAAGCTTTTAAAGCGGCAAAAACCCTAAAAACGACGTAATATTAAGAACTTAGGTCAAAAATAGGCGAATTTATCCACAAAAGCCTAAGTAACGACACGTTAACCTCTTAACAATTCCTTTACAGGAAACTTGCCTTTCTATGTTAAATTGGGAGACTGTCTTATGATTATGAAATCGCAAACTGATTCGGCCAAGCAGGCCCAGCGCACAGGATTTAAAAATCTGACACTTAGCGCCCTAGCGGCCTTAGCCCTTATTGCCTGCTCGCAAAATACAGAGCCAACAAGCTCTCAGCCCACACAAAATGCCTATGAAGTCGAGGGTGATCATGCGATTGGCAATCCGCAGGCAAAGGTAACAGTCGTGGAATATGCCTCCGTGACATGCGGCCATTGTGCAAATTGGCATACAACCGTCTATCCGGATTTCAAAACCCAATATGTTGATACGGGTAAAGTCAGATTTATTTTTCGGGAATTTCCAACCGCGCCCATACGCTTGGCTCATACCGGGTTTTTAATTGCTAATTGCGCGGATGAGAGCAAGTTTTTCGAAAATATCTCCTTGCAGTTTAAACGCCAACGCCAAATATTTAAAGCCGCAGGGGAGCGCACGGTCCGACAGGAATATGTCAATATCGCCAAATCGGCCGGACTCAGCGAAGACGAGTTTGTGGCTTGCTTAAGCAATGAAGAAGAAAATGCGCGCTATGAGGCCGTTGTTCAGGGCGGAATTGATGCGGGCGTCGATGCCACCCCGACCTTTTTTATCAATGGCGAAAAGAAACAGCTTTTCACGATAGAAAGTTTTCAGGAAGCTCTGTCACCGCTCTTGGGAGAGCCCGTGCCGGAAAAGTCCGATGCCTCTGCAGATAAGTCGGAGCACTAGGCCTAAATGGGGGTTCTTGCATTTGATAAGATCCAGCTGACGGGGTTTAAATCCTTCGTCGAGCCCACCGATTTTATTATACAGCCAGGACTCACAGGCGTCGTGGGACCAAACGGGTGCGGGAAATCCAATCTGCTTGAAGCTATTCGCTGGGTGATGGGAGCCAATTCTGCCAAAGCCATGCGCGCAAAAGGCATGGATGATGTGATTTTTTCGGGCACGAAACAACGTCCGGGACGCAATCAGGCCCATGTAACGCTAACAATAGATAATAAAGCCCGTATCGCCCCGCCCATGTTTAATGATGATGATGTGCTTGAGGTCACGCGGCTGATCACAAAAGGTAAGGGTTCAAAATATCAGGTCAATGGCAAAACCGTTCGGGCCAAAGATGTCCAGCTCCTTTTTGCTGATGCCAGTACGGGGGCCAATTCCCCTGCCCTTGTACGTCAAGGCCAAATCAATGAGCTGATCGCGGCAAAGCCTGAAAATCGTCGCCGTATTCTTGAAGAAGCGGCCGGGATTTCCGGTTTACATACACGCCGTCATGAGGCTGAACTGCGCCTGCGGGCCGCCGAGACCAATCTGTCACGCTTGGATGATATTATTGGTCAGATTGAAAGCCAGCTTTTATCTTTACGCCGTCAAAGCCGGCAAGCCACGCGTTATAAAAGACTGGCGGGCGAAATTCATGAGTTTAGGGCTTTGCTGTGGCTAAAGCGCTGGCAAGCGGCTCTGCAAACACTCACAGATACGCAAGAGAGCTTAAAGACCTGCGAAACCGAGGTTGCAGAAACCGCTGTAAAGGCCGCCGAGCTAACCCGCAAAGCCGCAGAATTATCGGAACTTCTGAATCCAAAGCGCGAAGAGCAACTCGTCGCTGCGGCTGTTTTAGCGCGGTTAAACGCCGCCAAAGATGCACTTGAACAAGATGAGCATCTCGCAAAATCAGAGGTGCTAAAATTACAAGCCCGACTAGAACAATTGGCAATAGATATCGGGCGCGAGGGCGGCATTGTAACAGATTCAACAGAAGCTATTGCGCGTCTAAACAGTGAATTTGAAACCCTGTCTGCTCTAAAAGACACTAGCGCAGCGATTGATGCAGCCTCTGATGAGGCCCAGCTCGCCATCAAGACGCGAACGGAACAAGAAACTCGTTATAATGAGCTGACACGCAAATCGGCTGACCAAAACGCACGGCAGGCGGCTAATCAACGCGACATTTCGCAATCGGAAACACGGCTAAAGAATTTACACCAAGAACGAGAGGAGGCCCAAGGCAAACTGGCTGCACTCTCACAAAACCAAGGTCCAAATGATCAAAACCTCTTTGCCGCTGCCGCTAAAGAGGCCTTAAACGCCTTAGATCAGGCTCGTAAAAAAGAACAAGCCCTGTCTGAAAAACGCGCCGAAGCCGAACGTTATGACCAGAAAATCCGCGAAGCTTTGTCAGATGCCAAGCAAGTCTTAACAAAATTATCAGCAGAACATGCGGCGTTAACGCGCGTAATATCGCGAGGCGAAACCGCCCAGTGGACACCGGCCTTGGCAAAATTGGATGTCAGCTCCGGCTATGAACAAGCCTTGGCTGCCGTTTTGGGTGAAGACCTCGATGCCGCCATTGATGGTCAAGCCCCGCTACGCTGGGGAGGGGCCGACATTCCCGCCCAACCCCTACCAAAAGGGACAGAGCCGTTAAGTCAATATGTCAAAGCGCCCAAGGAATTGGCCGCGCGCTTATCGCAAATCGGCATTGTCGAGCCTGCAGATCTCACGCGCTTGGCCGCGCTCTTAAAACCCGGCCAACGGTTGGTAACGCGCGAAGGGCGGGTTGTTAGGTGGGACGGCTTTGAAATCAGTGCAGGCGCTGAGACGTCAGCCGCGATTAAATTGAAACAACAAAGCCGTCTGGCAGAGGTTGAAATAGAGAGTGTTCAGGCTGAACAGGCTGTGACGCAAGCTCAAGAAAAATTTGAAACCGCCCGCTCTGATCGCCGCTTGGCAGAAGAGGTGGCAAGAGATGCCCGGAACCTTATTCCGGACTTAGAGCGCAAGGACCGCGCCGCCCAGGCCGCCCTGACGCAATATGAAACCGATATTGCCCGCGCCGGCGCAGAAAAGCGCGCTATGGAAGACCGTATTGAGCGCTTAGATCGTGAAATCAAGGATGTCAGTACCCATCACGAAACCGCGCTCTCCCTTGGGGCAGAATTTGAACAATCACAAGATTTTAGCGCCGAACTCTCGGATATGGCAGATAGCTTAAGTCAAGTGCGGAGCCATGCCGATGAAGCGATGGCCAATTACCGGACCTTAAAAAATGAAGCCGATGCCCGAAAGGCCCGCCTCCAAGCCGTTGAAGCTGAGCGCGAAAACTGGACAAACAGAGGCGAGGTCGCCAAAGAACGGGTCTTGGCGCTTCAAGCCCGCCAAGAAAGTGTTCAGGCCAGCCTCAGCGCCGCCACTGAAGGTCCGGACAGATTTGAAGACCGCCGCCAAAGGCTCTTCTCCGAACTTGAGGGCGCGGAAAACCGTCGAAAATTAGCCGCGGACGGGCTGGCGCTGGCTGAGAATAATTTACGCGAGGCGGAAACAGCCGCGCGCGAGGCGGAAGCCGCACATAATACCGCCCGTGAAGCGCGCGCCGCATCTGAAGCTCGCATGATGGCCAGTCAGGAACGGATTACCGAAACACAAGCGCGGATTATGGAAACGCTGTCTTGCGAACCGGGAGACTTATTTTCTCACCTCGGGGAACTTTCTGAAGATAGCGGCTTAACCGAGATTGATATTGAGCGTAAATTGGAACGCTTGCAAAAAGAACGCGAGAAAATGGGCGGTGTGAACTTGCGCGCGGATGAGGAAGCCGCTGAACAGGAAGAACGTCTAAGCGCCATGATGGATGAACGGGCCGATCTTGAAGCCGCGATTGCGCGCCTGCGTGAAGGCATTGATACACTGAACGCGGAAGGCCGCGAGCGCCTGTTAAAGGCCTTTGATACCGTCAATGGACATTTTGGTCGTCTTTTCACAACCTTGTTTGGCGGCGGGGAAGCCGCGCTTGCCTTAACAGAATCAGACGACCCCTTGGAAGCAGGTCTTGAGGTCATGGTCAGCCCTCCGGGTAAAAAGCTCGGCTCTATGAGCTTGATGTCGGGCGGTGAGCAAGCCCTTACGGCAACAGCGTTGATTTTCGCCGTCTTTTTGTCCAATCCGGCCCCTATCTGTGTACTTGACGAGGTGGACGCCCCGCTTGATGATGCCAATGTGGCCCGTTATTGTAACCTTCTGGATGAAATGACGAAATCCACCGATACCAAATTTATCGCCATTACCCATAATGCCGTCACAATGAGCCGAATGGATCGCTTATTTGGCGTTACAATGGCCGAACAGGGTGTGTCCCAGCTTTTATCGGTAGAACTAACCCAAGCCGAGCGCATGGTAGCCGCAGAATAAGCCCGACAAAGCCCTGCCCACACCTTAATAAGTCTTTAAAAAAGCAACAGATTGTCGCAGGGCATTATTTTTAAGAAAAAACGTTTATTATCATAGGTTTAGACCCAAGGCGCAGAGTGTTGACTTCATCGCGTCTCACGCGTAAGTTCCGCACGCTTTTTAAAGAGACTAAATCTGATGAAAAGCACAAAACGTTGTGACCATTATGAGCGAGAAGCCAACAGAAAAATATTCATCTTCGGACTTGGATAATTTCAGCGAGCGCCTCGGCGCTGCTCGAAAAAAACATGAAAGTCCAAAAGCTGAAGCTTCGGATGGCTCTCTTCTTGGAATGGCGTGGCGTTTGAGTACGGAATTATTGGTGTCTGTTCTGGTTGGCACTGGGCTTGGATATGGTCTGGATAAGCTGTTTGGGACAAAACCTTGGTTTTTGTTAATAGGTTTAGGGTTTGGTTTTGCAGCTGGGATAAAAAGTGTTCTGCGTACAGCTGAAAAGATGGACGAACTCAGCGCGGATATCCCAATCGGTCAAGATTTGACTGATGATGAAGACGAAGATTTTTAAAGGAGAGGTTCGTGGCAAGCGATCCAATGGAACAGTTTCAGATTAAAGACATTTTAGATCTTAGTCTGGGCAATATGAATATTCCTTTCACAAACTCCTCACTCTGGATGGCGATTGCGGCCACCTCCATCATTGGATTTTTTGCGCTTACAACCAAAGGCAAGCTCATTCCCGGTCGTATGCAGTCCATCGGTGAAATGAGTTATGAATTTCTGGCAAATATGGTCAAGGACACGACCGGCCCCGAGGCTATGAAATTCTTTCCCTTTGTTTTTACGATATTTTTCTTCATTCTCTTTGCCAATCTTATCGGCATGAGCCCTTACGCCTTTACATCCACATCGCATCTCTCGATCACATTCGCTCTCGCTATCTTCACAATCCTCATGGTTATTGTGGCGGGCATTTGGAAGAACGGGTTTAAATGGTTTAAAATCTTCGCTCCGAGCGGTCTTCCCCTGCCTATGTATATCCTGATTATTCCCATTGAAATTATCTCATTTCTCTCGCGCCCCATTACCTTAGCCGTACGATTATTTGCCAATATGACCGCAGGACATGTCATGTTAAAACTTTTTGCAATTTTTACGGCTTTTCTCGTTGGCAAAGGCGGCTTAATGGCAGGCGCAGCTATTGTCCCCGTTTTAGGCACAATGGGTATTATCGCACTCGAATTTCTTGTCGCAGGCTTGCAAGCCTTCGTGTTTGCTATACTGACATGTGTATATTTAAACGACGTATATCACGTCGATCATTAATCTAATTCCATTATTCAAGGAGAACTATCATGGAAGCAGAAGCAGCAAAGTTCATCGGCGCAGGTCTTGCCGGTACAGCTCTAATTGGTGCCGGTATCGGTATCGGTTCAATTTTTAGTAATTATTTATCTGGCGCACTTCGCAATCCATCCGCTGCGGCCTCACAACGCACAAACCTTCTACTCGGTTTTGCGCTTTGCGAAGCGACAGGCCTGTTTGGCTTTGTTCTGGCGATGATTATCCTCAATAGCTAGTTTTATTTCCGGAGCGCGTTATGGCGGAGAAAAAAGCACATATTGACCCCGAATACGCAGAAGCGGCTTCTGGTGGTCTGCCGCAATTGGATTTCTCCACATGGCCGGGGCAAATTTTCTGGCTCGCCATAATTTTTGCGGTCCTGTATTTTGCCCTGTCAAAACTCATTCTGCCAAAACTGGCAGATGGCTTGGCTGAACGCAGTGACAAAATCGCAGATGATCTGGATATGGCCTCTGACATGCAGCGTCAGGCCGAAGAAGCGGAGAAGGCCTATACGCAATCTCTCTCAGAAGCCCGGGCACAAGCGCACAATGTTTCTGAAACAACGCGTCAAGCTGTCGATGCCGAAGTATCAGCCGAAATCGAAGCGGCCGATGCTGAGATGGCCCGTCAGGCAGAAGCGGCTGAAATTAAGATTCAGGCCATGCGTCAAGCCGCGATGAAAAATGTTGACGCTATTGCAGGCGAGGCTGCCGAAGATGTTATTAAGGCGTTGACGGGTAAAACTGTCTCGGCGGCGGTGATTAAATCCGCCTTAGGCAAGGTTTAGGAGCTGGCTATGTTAATTATGGCAGCCGCGGGTACAGCTTGGTATTTAGATTCCAAATTATGGGTGGCTATACCTTTAATTCTCTTCTTTGCCTTTATCCTCTCCAAAGGGGCTCATAAAGCCATCGGGGCCGCACTGGATGACAGATCGGAAAAAATCAAAAACGAACTAGAAGAGGCCCGCCGTCTGCGCGAAGAAGCGCAAGCTTTGCTCGCCTCATTTAATCGCAAGCAAAAAGAAGCCGAAGAACAAGCCGAAGAGATCGTGCGTCAAGCCCGTCTGGACGCGGAAGTCATGGCCGAGAAAGCCCGCAAGGATCTGGCTGAACGGCTTGCACGCCGTACCCAACAAGCCGAAGCTAAAATCGCAAGTGCCGAGGCCAAGGCTTTGGCTGATGTCAGAGCCAGGGCGGCTGATATGGCGCTTGATGCGGCAGAAAAAATGATGCGTGAGACCTTAAATTCCGGCGACCACAGCAAGCTGGTCAAAACCGGTATTTCTCAACTCGGCGATCTTATGAACTAACCCGAAGCGGTTTAAAAAAGACACCAAGGCGCGGCTATTTCGCCGCGCTTTTTTCATGCCAACGCAGTACAGGACTACGCGCGGCCCGGGTTTCATCCAATCGACGCTTTGGGGCATGAACAGGCGCGTGTTTAAACGCCGCCACCTCGCCTGCCCGCGCCCGCTTAGCCAAACTCCGCATTGCGCTGATAAACCGGTCAAGCTCCGCCTTTGACTCGCTTTCTGTGGGTTCAATTAACATGGCCCCATGGACGACTAAGGGGAAATACATTGTCATAGGGTGATAGCCCTCATCAATCATCGCCTTGGCAAAGTCGAGCGTCTCGACATCTGTGTCTTGCAAGAAGCGATCATCAAATAAAGCTTCATGCATACATGTCCCCTCAAAGGCGGGGCTCATCACATTAGATAGGCTGGCTTGTATATAATTGGCGTTTAAGACCGCATCCTCAGTGGCCTGTTTTAGCCCGTCCGCACCGTGGCTCATCATATAAGCCAAAGCGCGGCTATACATACCCATTTGTCCGTGAAAGGCGCACATACGCCCAAAGCTTTTCTCATCCACCTGTTCCGTTAGCGCGTACCCCTCCTCTGTTTTTACAACATAAGGAACAGGGGCATAATCTTTAAGCGCGTCAGACAAAACTGTTGGCCCCGCTCCCGGTCCGCCGCCGCCATGCGGCGTACTAAAGGTTTTGTGGAGATTGATATGCATGGCATCAACGCCGAGATCGCCGGGGCGCACACGACCAACAAGCGCATTAAAATTCGCACCGTCACAGTAAAAATACCCGCCCGCCCCGTGGATAAGATCGGCTATTTCAAGAATATCGGTTTCAAACAGGCCGCACGTATTAGGATTAGTCAGCATGATGCCCGCTATGTCACTATCCGGGCCAAGGCCTTCGAGCTTTGTACGTAGAGCCTCCATATCCACTCGGCCTTTGTCATTAGCTGGAATTTCATCGACAGTGAAACCGCATTGAACGGCGGTAGCAGGATTGGTACCATGGGCAGATTCAGGCACAAGCACGCGGCGCTTATGGCTTTGGCCTTTATCATCAAGACAGGCGCGTATCGCCATCATGCCGCAAAGCTCCCCGTGGGCACCTGCTTTGGGCGTGAGCGCGACGGCCGGCATATTACACAATATCATGAGCCACTTAGACAGCTCATACATAAGCTCTAAGGCGCCCTGTACAGTGCTTGTCGGTTGCAGCGGATGCACATCGGCAAAACCCGGCAAGCGCGCGACTTTTTCATTAAGGCGCGGATTATGTTTCATCGTGCAAGAGCCCAGCGGATAGACCCCCAAATCAATCGCGTAATTTTGCTGACTTAAGCGTACATAATGGCGCATGGTTTCAGGTTCGGATAAGCCCGGTAGGCCAATCGCGCCCTCTCTGGCGTGATTGCCAAGACGGGATTTTCTGCCCTTAGGCACAGGCAAGTCCACACCCGTTTTATCAAACCTGCCTGTCTCGAAAATCAGTTTTGTGGCCTGATTTAACCCTTTAGACCCAGAAACTGTTTTGACTTTGGTTGTATTAACCTCATTTGTATTTGCCGCAATGGGTGATATAGACCGTCCCTCAGTTTTCATGACAACACCTCCTTAAGCGCCGTCTCAAAGGCCTTTATGTCCTCGTCGCTGACAATCTCGGTGGCGCAGACCAGTAAAAGGTTTCCATGCTGGCCCTGCGATAATCTGGAAAAGGGAACCCCGCCGAGAATGCTCTTATTCGCCAAAGCCTCAACCACGTCAGAGGCAGGCTTAATTAACTTGACCGTAAACTCATTAAAAAAGGTGTCATTTAAAACTTCCGCCCCGTTAATGCCGTCAATCACACTGGCGAGATGACAAGCCTTTTCGTGATTAAGTGCAGCCATGCGCGTAAGGCCCGCATCACCAAGCAGGCTCATATGAATAGTAAAGGCGAGGCAACATAGGCCAGAATTTGTACAAATATTAGAGGTCGCTTTTTCACGGCGAATATGTTGCTCGCGCGTGGAAAGGGTGAGCACAAATCCGCGCTCGCCATTGGCGTCAACCGTCTGGCCGCAGACACGACCCGGCATTTGCCGCACAAGCTTTTGGCGACAAGCAAAAAGCCCGACATGAGGCCCTCCAAAGTTAAGCCCAACACCAAGGCCTTGGCCTTCGCCAACAACAATATCTGCGCCCTGTTCGCCCGGCGATTTTATCGCGGCTAAGGCAACAGGTTCAGTAAAGACAGCAATCAGCAAAGCCTTATGGGCATGGGCTTTCTCGGCAATCGGGGCCAGATCAACAATCTCGCCAAAAACATTGGGACTCTGAACCACCACGCAAGCGGTCTCATCTGTTATCATGTCTAGGACCGATGCGTCTTTGCCGATCTCTGGCACGACTTCATTGATTTGAATATCCAGCGTTGAGGCCAATGTCTGTGTCGCGGCCGCGTAATGCGGATGCAGGCCCGGCGCGAGAATGGCTTTGGTTTTACGCGTAACGCGCTTGGCCATAACGACCGCCTCGGCGCAGGCTGTGGAGCCGTCATACATAGAGGCATTTGCAACCTCCATACCCGTAAGCAATGCGACTTGGGTTTGAAACTCAAAGAGGGCTTGCAGCGTGCCTTGGGAAATTTCAGGTTGATACGGCGTGTAGGCCGTCAAGAATTCTGATCGCTGTATCAGGTGATCCACCGTTGCGGGGATATGGTGCTTATAAGCCCCCGCCCCGCAGAAAAACGGCACAGAACTCGCCGAAACAGATTTCTTGGAAAGCCGCGTCATATGACGTTCGACTGCCGCTTCGGATTGATGCCGTGGCAAATCAACGAGACCCTTCAGTCGCGCCGACTTAGGGACGTCTTCAAACAAAGCATCAATATTATCGACGCCAATCACAGAAAGCATTTGCGCGCGGTCATTTGCATTTAATGGGAGGTAACGCATAGATTAAGTCCTTAGCATTAGAACCGCAAGAATAGCGGCGATGACTAAGCCTATGCCGTCAACATAGGCGATTTTAGCGAGCGGGCCTGAAAGCTGTCCGCGGGGGATGGCAATTAAAATAAAAGACATCATGCTGATGGTTGTCCCAATGAGGACGGGCCAACGCGCACTCGCCACATGCGCCGCATAAATGCAGGCCACCGCAACAAGAACGAAAAACATCGCTCGGTGTTGCAAAAGCGTCATTAGAACATTGTCATCAGTAGAGATACCGTAGAGCTTTGCCATTTTTTGAGGAAACAAGACCGATAAAGCCGGTACGCCGTGAACACCAATCGCAAGAGTGTAAAACAGAAAGGGAATAAGTGTTCTCATCACTCCTCTCCAGCCATCTCTTTTGCCAGAAGGCGTTCTTGATATTTATCGGAAATCCCAAGCCCTTCGATCACGCCCTGTCTGTCTTCAGCCGATTTATTCTGGCTCAATTTTCTAACAAAGGTAATGTCATCAATTTCGAGACGAAATCCAACAATGGCGCGGCTGAGTTTCGCGGTATAATCACTGGGCGCGTCAGACACTTTCCAAGGTAAGTCTCTATGGCTTTCCATCTTATCCGTGAGCGCCGTGATATAAGGCAACATAGCATCTGGCTTGGTTTCAACCGTGATTTTCCCTCTCAGCTCAACGGCCATATAATTCCATGTCGGCACAACGCGGCCATGTTCTTTTTTGGATGGATAATAGCGCGGGGACACATAACCATCAGCCCCGCGAAAAATAGCTATTGCCGCGCTTTGGGCTTGCGCGGCACGCCAGAACGGATTAGCGCGTGCGACATGGCCTAATAGATGTGTACGCTGCGCATTTACAACAAGTGGCACCATAGCTGAAACCGGCCCGTTTTCGCCGTTTACCGCCGTCATCGCAAAAGGGTGAGCCGCGATAAAGTCGAAGGCAGCCTCTCTATCATCCGAGCGAAAAATAGGGTTCGGGGTCACGGGCCTATAAACCTTCGCAAAAGGTTTGATAGGCCGCACCATCCATCAGGCTTTCCAACTCACTCGGCTGGGAAATTACCATTGTCAAAAACCAGCCCGCGTCGTCCGCAGATTCGTTTACGGTTTCAGGCGCCTCTTCGAGCTTATCATTTATCCCCGTGACTTCCCCGCTTACAGGTGCATAAACTTCAGACGCGGCCTTCACGCTCTCGACAATAGCGACCTCGTCCCCCTTTGCGACCGTTCGGCCAATCTCGGGCAGCTCGACAAAAACCACATCCCCGAGCTGGCCTGCCGCATAAGGCGTAATACCAACCGTACCGACGTCCCCGTCAATTTTTATCCATTCATGGTCCTGTGTAAAATATTCACGCATATCTAAACTCCTCTGACATAATTATGGGGTATGAAAGGTAATTTCACGACCGTGGCCGGGTGCGGCTTTCCTCTGACTAAAAGCTGTATTTTTGTACCGGGTTTGGAGAGGGCGCGAGTGACATATCCCATCGCAATCGGCCCGCCTACTGACGGCCCGAAGCCGCCGGAGGTAACCTCTCCAACCGCGCGTCCGTCTAGGTCCTGAATTTCGGTATGGGCGCGCGCCGGAGCGCGGCCTTTTGGCAAGATGCCGACACGGCGCTTTGTCGTTTTATCGGCTAAATCGGAGGCGAGGCGCTCCGCGCCCATAAAGCCGGCATCTGCCCCGCGCCTGTGTTTTGGAACGGACCACAACAAACCTGCTTCTACCGGCGAAACGTGCGTGTCTATATCCTGACCATAAAGGCACAATCCAGCCTCTAGGCGTAAACTATCGCGTGCGCCGAGACCGACCATTGCGACATCTTTATTTTGTAAAAGCAAATCGACAAAGGCGTTAACATCGCCGTGCTTAATCGAAATTTCAAAACCATCTTCGCCTGTATATCCCGAGCGTGAGACATGTACCCAAATTGTGGGAGTTAGCGGAACATCGAGGGATCGCATAAAGGCAAGATCACGCAGGGCAGGATTAAATGCCGATAATATTTCAGCCGCCATCGGCCCCTGCAACGCGATTAACGACAAGCTATCATCTGCCAGATCAAGCGTGATGCCGGGCGGCAAATAAGTCGCCAAATGCTTGAAATCATCGTGCTTACGTCCAGCATTAACAACCAGATAAAGCTTATGCGTATGACCATCAAAACCCAGCCTTGTTATCATCAAATCATCTAATATGCCGCCTTGGCTATCCAAGAATTGGCTATAGCGCTGCTGACCGGGTTCCAGAGACAATACATCAGCAGGGACAAGGCGCTCGAGAGCCTTGGCGGCTGTTTCAAAAGATCCATCCTCTGCAAATATAAAACATTGGCCCATATGGGAAACATCAAATAGGCCCGCTTTTTCGCGCGTATGCAAATGCTCCTTTAAGACGCCTAGACCATATTGTACGGGCATAGCATAGCCTGCAAACGGTACTATTTTTGCTCCCGAAGCGCGGTGCTTTTCATATAATTGCGTCTGTAAAAGCGGCTCTTTTTCAGAGCCAGATTTTAAACCCGGCAAAGGTTTGGTATCAGACATAGGCACACTCCCGCTCTCGCGTTCTGTGCCACCCGCTGTCTTCTTGGACCTGAGAGATTCACGTCAGGACTTAAGGCCGGCCTGAGCGCTTACTCCTTCGGCGGGGCCTTTAACCAACCTTATTAAGGGACTATCCTTATTAAGGCGAACCCGCTTTCCAGCGTTTTGTCTTCTAAGCGGTCCTGAAGCCTGAGAGTTTCCGGTGGCGGTTGCTCCTTCGGCGGTTGCGGGCCTTAGATAAAGCACTTTGCAACACTCTCCCGCATAGAGGAAGATAACCCCTATATGCACTATCCACACGCCGTGTCAATCTGCCGTGGTCGTGGCAGGTAGAAAATAGGTTTTGCATACGAAACATTAATCTCGTGCTGATATAGGCGCAGACTAACACAGTAATAAACACGGAAATTAAAAAGGCGAGGCCATGTCAGAGAGCGAAACAGCTAGTATTACAGCATCCGGTTCGGGCAAATCCGAAGCCGAGGTCGCCTTTGATCTTTTAAATAAGTTAAAAGGTCAGGGTGTATGGGGAGAGCGTAATCTTACAGCAATCCTAGATATGTATGCCGAGTGCTTGGACGCGGCCAAAGGCTTAAGACCTTATGCCGGACAAACGCGTGTTAATGCACCTATACACGCACCGGGTTCGAACGTCCAACCGGCCGCACGCGCGGCTGCGCCCAACTCGGTTCAGCCACAAGTCCAATCGCAAGCTCAACCTCTGGCCCAAACTCCTGCCCAACCTCTTGCGCAGGCACCATTGCAGCCCCAAGCCCAACCTGTTCAAGCACAACCCATGCAAGCGAAACCCGTGCAAGCGCAACAGCAAATGCTGCAACAAGCCTTTAAACAGGCCTCGTCGTAATCGGCCAGACTTAAAGACTTACATACGGTCAGGCGCTTCAAGCCCCAAAATATCCAGCCCCAAATTCAACTGCCTTAATGTTAGGGCGGCTAAGGCCAGACGCGAGGCTTTAACCGCCTCTGGCGTACCGGGTTTTAAAATGGGGCAATCCGTATAAAAACGTGAAAAACTTTGCGCGAGCTTGAACACATGATCGCATAAAATATGCGGGGCATATTTTTCACTCGCCGTTTTTAACGTCCGCTCAAATCCGTCAAGCGCCAGAACTAATTGTTGCTCACTCGGTTCTTTAATCACAATAGCCTGCGCATTCGGTGCAAGGCTGGCCTCCTCACTAGCCGCGCGCCGTAAAATGGACTTTATACGGACATTTGCATAGAGCAGGTAAGGCCCGGTTTTACCCTCAAAAGCCGTAAAGCGTTCGGGATCAAAGACATAATTGGTTGTACGTTGATTTTGCAAATCGGCAAATTTAAGCGCCGCGATTCCAACCTTACTGGCAATATCGTCCTGTTCTTCTTGTGGAAAATCGGTCCCGATACCCGCCTCGGATAATCGTGTTTTGGCAGCCTGCTGCATCATGATCAACAAGTCCTCAAGACGTAAGACCCCGCCCTCACGCGTTTTAAACGGCTTGCCGTCTTTACCGTTCATCGTACCAAAACCCAAATGCTGCATTTGCTCTCGCTGATACCAGCCCGCTTTCACAGCAGCCCGGAAGACCTGTTCAAAATGCAAGGCCTGTCTCTGGTCCACAACATATAAAATCAAATCAGGGTCATTCAGGGTTTTACGGTCAATCAAAGTGGCGAGGTCCGTTGTATGATATAGTACGGCACCGCTAGAGGCCCGCAACATAACGGGCGGAATGTCCTGTTTCTCATCCTCTTGATCGACCCGGATAATCAAGGCCCCGTCGTCTTCTTCGGTAATGCCTTTGGCTTTGAGGTCCTCAATCATACCTTCGATGAGGGGGTCTACACTGGCCTCGCCTTTCCAGAGATCAAACTCAACCCCCAGATCGCCATAGCCTTTCTTCAAAGCCTTTATCGATACCGTTATAAAATGATCCAACAAAGCCCGGTAACCCGGCCGGCCGGATTGTAGCTCGGCGGTTGCAAGACGCGACCGTTCCATACGCTCCGGGTCGGCCTTGGCCTTATTGCTAGCATTTGGATAAAGCCGCGCCAAATCATCCATAGTGACAGGCGAAACTGCCGGATAATCCGAACGTTTATTTTTATCAAAATAGGGTAAATCAGGTTGTTCATCACGCAGTTCTGAAATCAGATGGCCCATTTGTAAGCCCCAATCCCCCAAATGCACATCGCCAATAACCTCATGTCCTCGAAAGCGTAATAAACGCTTTAAACAGTCCCCGATCACGGCGGAACGCAAATGGCCAACATGCATAGGCTTAGCAACATTTGCGCCCCCATAATCAATCATGATTTTGCGAGGTGCTAATTTTTCAGCCCCTGTTCTCTCGTCAATGGCCAACGCTTGAGCGCGCTGGGTGAGCGCTTGCGGGGTAACAGAAATATTTATAAATCCCGGCCCTGCAATCTCTAGCTCGGCTATGAGCGCATTGCCTTTAAGGCTCTCGGTGACGCTTTGGGCAATATCACGCGGATTGGCTTTTTCGCCGCGTTTTTTTAATATGCCCGCCGCCATCATAGCCCCATTACATTGAAAGGGGGCAAGATCGGGGCGATCGGATTCGCGCACCGCACCAGCATCGGCCGGAAAGCCCAAACTCTCAAAAGCCGCGCGAAAAGCGGTATCTAGATTATGTAATATAGAGCTCATAAAAGAACCGGATGAAACTTAGGACTTACCTGCAGAGACACGAAAACGCTTACCTTCGGCATTAAAGTTGCGTTGCTTATCGGTGACGACAAATCCGACAATAATTTCGAAATTTTCGCCCGATGTCGTTTCTGTCGCACGGGGAATTATAATTTCATCCACGCGCTCGGTTACGGTAACCCGGTCATTGCCTGCCGGAAACGTCACGCTCAACGGAAATACGGTTTTATTTATGACACCAATATTTTTCCGTGTAACAGCCACAAAATATTCATAGACGACTGTGGATTGCTGGCCTGCCGGCCCCCGCCCTAAAGAAAATTGGAGTTCTAGATCACTATTAATCGGCTTGGTATCGAAATAACGGCACAAGCTTCTGACATTACTGATTTCGCCCGTATACCGTATGTTAGAGAAACTTTCACTCTCATCACCGAAATCGACAATACGCGCCGCATCATAAAGCGAGAAAGCCCGCGGACAGGGTCCGGGGTTCTTTTCAGCCGCTGCGCCGATTTGCAAAACTTCCTGCGTTGAAGAACAGGCAGATAATGTAAATCCGGCTATCACGAGGCTCGCGGCAAGGCAGCGCGCATATTTAAAAGTTAAAGCCATGATAAATTCCCTGACTTGATCATATTTAATGCGAAGAACCGATGAAAACTATAGTCCAAACGCGGTGTATCTGTTAAGGGTCTTAACCAGTTAAGCGCAATGCTGCAATGCCAGTCTCGCCCTATGAGGAGATTTTAATGTCTAACGCGGTCTTGAAAAGCCCTGAAGCCCTCCTACCGGAGAAGACCCTGCTATTGGCGGCCCCGCGCGGGTTTTGCGCGGGCGTTGACCGCGCCATACAAATTGTCGAGCAATCTATCGAAAAATTCGGCAAACCGGTCTATGTGCGCCACGAAATCGTGCATAATCGGCATGTGGTTGAACGCCTTGAGGACATGGGCGCAATATTTGTCGAAGAACTTTCTGAATGTCCCGATGATCGTCCCGTTATATTTTCGGCCCACGGCGTGCCTAAATCCGTCCCCAAAGCCGCTCTTGCGCGGAATATGACCTTTCTGGATGCGACATGCCCGCTTGTTTCCAAAGTCCATGTCGAGGCCGAAAAGCATCATCTCAATGGACATCATATTCTGCTAATCGGTCACGCCGGACATCCCGAAGTCATTGGTACAATGGGACAGCTCGATGCGGGGGCCATAACATTGATTGAAACTGAAGAAGATGCCCAGAGCTTTCAGCCAGAAGAAAGTGACAATCTCGCTCTCGTAACACAAACCACATTATCGGTTGATGACACCAAATCGATGATAGAGATTTTAACGTCTCGGTTTCCTAATATTGCCTTACCCTATAAGGAAGACATTTGCTACGCGACGACAAATCGGCAAAAGGCGGTAAAAGCCATAGCCGAGAAATGCGATCTCCTGCTTGTTATCGGCGCACCAAATTCATCTAATTCCAAACGTCTCGTCGAAGTGGGGGCAAAAGCCGGTGCCAATGAAGCCTACCTTATCTCCAGCGCAGATAAGCTAAACTGGGACAAGATCGAAAACGCCAAAACTATCGGTCTGTCAGCCGGGGCCAGTGCACCTGAATATCTAACAGACGGTGTTATCGCGGCCCTGCGGTCAAAATATACACTGATTATGGAAGAAGTAGAAGTCACAAAGGAAGAAGTCATTTTTCGCTTGCCGCGCCTTTTGCGCGAGGCGTCCTAGCCAAGCCTATGCACCAACCCGCCCTCTGCACAAACCCGCCAAGTCTCTGCCTATCTAAGTTTAAGACGTGACGGAGCTGATAATTTATACTGACGGTGCCTGTTCAGGAAATCCCGGACCCGGTGGCTGGGGGGCGCTCTTAATATACGGAAAATCCGAAAAAGAACTCTATGGCGGTCAAGCTGACACCACAAATAACCGTATGGAATTAATGGCGACAATCAAGGCGCTTGAAGCGGTTAAAGCGAATTATGACGCCCCGATTACCCTTTGGACCGACAGCACCTATGTCCTAAAAGGTATCACAGAATGGATAGAAGGATGGAAAAAACGCGGGTGGAAAAAGTCCGATAAAAAGCCCGTATTAAATTCCGATCTCTGGCAAGACCTTGATAGCTTGAATGCGCGCTTAAATGTAAACTGGAAATGGGTTAAAGGGCATGCCGGCATTGAAGGCAATGAACGGGCCGACGCCCTCGCCCGCAAAGGCATTGAAACACTGGACCACACATAATCTATAAACACTAGGTCTATTACCGAAATAATGAAGAGAAGATCATATGGCTATTGCACGTCCTGTTGACAGACGGTTGTTTTTTCTTTTTGACCGCGCCCATACGCAGCTTTTAAAAGCCGCGGACGACCATTTAAGTCGCACAAGCCAGACCAGTGCCGCCCAAGCGGCCGTAATGATATATCTAGGCTATCACGACAATTGCAGTCTCGGGGACTTAGCCGCTGGCATTGGCCGTCAAAGCCCGGCCGTATCCGGGCTTGTCTCCCGTATGGAAAAAGCCGGATTGATCGCGCGTAAAAATAATCTTCATGATCGCCGGTCCAAAAATGTGCAATTAACCCCTGCAGGATGGACTGAGCGTGAAAACATCATGAATAATTTTCGCGATTTCAATGACAAGCTCGTTAAAAATATGAACCAGTCCGAGATTGAGGCGGTCATAAAATTTCTTGAATTATCAGTGAAAAATGTAACCTAAGGCGGACACGCTTTCGCGATAAACATAAGTTTGGAATACCGCCCATGCCTTATTTTATGCAGACACAGAAGACAAAAATTGTATTCTTAAATTAGCGCTAGGGCAGCGCACGGGGTATTGGGGCAGGAAAAAATCAGTCAAATAATCTTCTAGCCAAATTATGAGAACCCAACATTCCAGTTGGCTAAAGATTGATTGCTAACTCCCTTTCCCCCTCTCTGTCTCCGAGAAATTTTCGTAATTTCTTGGAGACAGAGATCACTCAACGGTCTATGTAATCACATGGCCAAGAGTAATCCCTCACACACGCCTTCGGATAAAATCCATATTGATATAGTATCCGATATTGTCTGCCCTTGGTGCTGGCTAGGCACACGTTATCTCCAACAAGCCGTAGTAGACACCAGACAACATAAACCAGAAACAGACGTCCACCTAACGTGGCGGCCTTACATGCTTGACCCGAATATTCCTGCCAAGGGAGTAGTATATCGGGACTATATGAAGTCCAAATTCGGCACGGGGCCCAATGATCGCTTTAAAGCCATGCGCGAGCACTTAGAAGCCGCCGCGCCCGAAGTGGGTATTGATTTTCGTTTCAGCGACATTCCTATGCGACCCAATACACTCAAAGCGCATATGTTAATGAAATGGGCTCAGGGCCAGAATAAAGGTGACCAAGCCGCAGAAGCCTTGTTTAAGGCCTTTTTTGCAGATTTGCGGGATGTCGGAAACACCGATGTCATAATCGATATCGCAGAAGAGATCGGGCTTGATCCCGTGATTGTAAGCGATTTACTGGCTCAAAACAAAGATAGTGATAAGATAATGGCAGAGATAGCCTATTTCCGCGGCCTCGGTGTAAGTGGTGTTCCCAGCTTTATATATAATGGGTCTTTTCTTATTCAGGGCGCTCAACCGGCCGAAACCCATATCAAAGCTATTGAAAAAGCAACCCAAAGCCCTGTAGAGTTATAAAATAATACTTCTGGTATAAGTGAGACATAATTATATGACTTTGTTTGAAATAGTAGCCCTTTACGTCGCTTTAAATCTTATTCTAGCTCCGCTCTTAATGTTTCGTGTCGGGCAGGTGCGGCAATCTGAAAAAGTCAGCATTGGCAGTGGCCAAAGCCATCAACTACTTGCTCGTATAAGAGCCCATGCCAATTTCATTGAAACGACGCCGCTTGCTCTTATCGGCCTGTTTGCTTTGGCACAACTCAGCGCCCCCGCACATATTTTGCACATATTCGGGGCAGGCTTCACGATAGGTCGTGTGTTGCATGCTCACGGCATGGCTCAGGAAAACGCTCTGGGAAAGGGCCGGGTAATCGGAACCCTTCTGGCCATTTTAAGCTTTTTTGGTATGGCCGCCTATCTCCTCTATAGAATTTTGACGGGTTAATGACCCAAAATAGCCCCGTAAATATCAAGGCCCTCGCCCCTTCGCTTGAGAGACTCTTATCCCGCGCCAAACATTACGGCGCCAGCGGGGCCGATGCGATTGCCACACATGGCTTTTCCTTATCGGTTAGCGTACGTGACGGCGATCTGGAAGATGTGGACAATAGTGAAGGCCGCGATGTTGGCTTGCGCGTTTTTGTCGGTCAACGCCAAGCCTGTGTCTCAAGTTCTGATCTATCCGAAACCTCGCTGGACCAATTGGCCGAGCGCTGCGTGGCCATGGCCCGCTTGGCCCCTATTGACCCTTATTGCGGTTTGGCGCCGGAAGATCATATTGTCAAAAAACCGCCCGATCTGGACCTTTTCGATACCTCCCCAAGCTCCCCGGAATTTTTAAAAGACCGCGCCCACGCCCTCGAAGGAGCTGCTATGGGTGTAAAAAATGTAAGGCAGGCCGAAGGCGCAAGCGCTAGCTGGGCCCAGTCCGCCATTTGTTTTAAAACATCAGAGGGATTTTCCGATGGCTGGTTATCCTCACGCCACGGACTTTCAGTCTCCGCAATCGCCGAGAAAGACGGCTTTATGGAACGCGATTCCGATTATGATGGCACGCGCTGGTTTGACGATTTAAAAACGCCGGAAAAAATAGGCCAGATCGCAGGTAAGCGCGCGGTTAACCGGCTTGGTTCTCAACAATTAACCTCAGGCGTTTTACCTGTCATTTTTGACCGGCGGGTCTCAGGCGGACTTATTGCCGCTTTGATAGGGGCTATAAGCGGGCCGGCCATAACCCGCGGTCTATCGTTTCTAAAAGACGATCTGGGCACAGTCATCCTGCCAAAAACCTTAAACATTATTGATGATCCCCATATATTGCGCGGCCATGGTTCCAGACCTTGGGACGGAGAAGGTGTAGGCGTCAAAAAAAGACATCTTGTTGAGAACGGCGTGTTAAAGACATGGCTGCTTAATACGGCCTCAGCCCGGCAATTAGGCCTTGCAACCACGGGTCATGCCAGCCGCGGAATTGGTAGTCCGCCCGGCGTAAGCGCGACCAATAGCTATCTTGAAGCGGGTTCGCAAACCCCTCAAGAGCTTATGGCCCTTATGGGTAACGGCCTTTGGGTCAGTGAAATGTTTGGCCCCTCTTTAAACTCGAATACAGGCGACTATAGTGTCGGCGTTGCGGGCTTTAAAATCGAAAATGGAGAACGCGCCTACCCCGTCAGTGAAATTACCATTGCTGGAAATTTGCGCGATATGTATAAAACCATTATCCCTGCAAATGATCTGATCTTTGACGGGGCTATCGTCGCCCCAACAGTTTTAACCCAAGGGCTCACAATTGCCGGACTCTGATACGCAAAAAAGCACGGGGGCCTTTAGCTATGCTCAAGACAGAGCCTTGCTGGTTAAAACTGTGCGCGAGGCAGGCGATATTGCCCGAACCGCCTATCAAGACGGCAAATCTAAAATATGGGATAAAGAAAAAAACCACCCCGTCACAGATGCCGATATTGCCGTAAATGATTTTTTGGACGAGAAGCTGCGCAAGGCCCGACCAGACTATGGCTGGTTATCAGAGGAGACCAAGGATGATAACTCCCGTCACGCCTGTGAGCGCACTTTTGTTGTTGACCCGATAGACGGTACACGCGCCTTCATTGACCGCACGCACAATTTTACTGTCTCCGTTGCGGTTATCGAGGGCGGGCTGGCTGTAGCGGGCGCGTTATATAATCCTTTAAATGATGAAATGTTTGAGGCCCATCTCGGCGGCGGGGCCCTTTATAACGGCGTCCCCGCAAATATATCGTCCTGTCGGGCCCTTGAAGGCTGTAAAATGGTCGGCTATCCCCGCAAATTCCGGCGTCTGGGCTGGCCGGAAATGGAATGCCACATTGCCAATTCCATGGCTTATCGCATAGCGCTTGTGGCGTGTGGCCAACAAGATGCGACCGTCGCCTTTACGCCGAAATCCGACTGGGATCTAGCCGCAGCCGAACTCATCGCTACAGAGGCCGGGTGCATTGTTACCGATTTGCGCGGAGATAACTTGCGCTATGATCAAGAGACTGTGAGCAGTTTAGGCGTGATTTGTGCTGGCCCCAACCTATATGGTTTGATAAAAGACCGCATTGATCCGGTCATCACACAATTTGAAACAAGTGATAATCGACCACAAGACTTTGGATTTTTAGGAACTTCTATGACTGATCGTAAAACAGAAAATATACAACTCCTCCATCTCGTTATAGGCGGGGAACTCGTTGATCCCAATAAAACAGAGTTTAAAGATTTAAACGAGGTGGACTTTATCGGTGCCTATCCAAATTTCAAGCTCGCCCATGCCGCTTGGAAGGCAGCCGCTCAACGGACCGTCGATAATGCTCATATGCGCTATTTCGTACTCCATGCCCATGAATTGATAGACCCCGACAAAGACGGCTTCATTGGCTAGGCGCACATTAAAGCCTCAACGCATTTTAAACTCATCTGATTGGCAACATATTCGCCGACTTTGGGCGAATTATATATCCCGCTATAAAATAAGGCTATTAGGCGCTATTGTTTTCATGGCCTTACTTGCCGCCAGTACGGCCGGATATACCTATATCTTAAAACTGGTCGTTGATACCATCGGGGCGATGGGTGAAAGCACTGGGGGTACAAGTTCGAGCGCCCTGTTTGTCCAGAAAATTGTACCGCTGATTATCGGGGTCACACTGATTTCCGCCCTGTCCCTGTTCTTGCAGGTTATACTCTCAAACACAGTCGCTTTGAATGTGATTGGGGACTTACAAAAACGCATGTTTTCTCGCTTGCAAGCCGCCGATTTTGCTCGCTTTACCCAAGATGCTACCGGCCATCTCGTCTCTCGTTTTACCAATGACGTCACGCTTGTTTCATCCGCTTTACTACGCGCATTAAACAATCTGATCCGGGACGTCTTAAAGATCGTCTTTCTGATTGGCGTGATGCTATATTATGATTGGCAGCTTACAGTCCTTGTCGTGCTGATTTATCCTCTCGCCATTTTTCCAATCATAAAGATTTCCAAACTCATTCGGGGTACATCCCACACGGCGCAAGACCAAATCGGAACCCTCACCGCCCAATTATCCGAGAGCCTTGACGGGGCACGAATGGTTAAAGCCTACGGACTTGAGGCCCGCGAAACAGCACGACTTGCTACGGCTTTTGATAAGCGGATAAGCCTTTATCTTAAATTGGTAAAAGACAAGGCCCGCATCGATCCCGTATTCGAGTTTTTAGGCGGGCTGGCCATAGCCGGCGTATTGCTCTTTGGTATATGGCGCGTTGAAGGCGGAACTATTGGGCTTGCCACAGGGCAGACCAGCTATGGCGATCTTGTTGGTATTTTAGCGGCTCTGGGCCTCATCGCACCACCGATAAGAGCATTGGGGACACTTAATAATGTGGTGCAGGAAGGCCTAGCCGCTCTGAGCCGTATTTTTGAGATCATTGATTTACAGCCAAGGATTTTAGAACCGCCAAACCCCCATAATCTTTCAAACTCTAAAGGCCATATAGAGTTCAACGCGGTCAGCTTTTTCTATCCCGACGGAACGCATGCACTCAAAAATATTTCCTTTGAAGCCAAGCCCGGACAGACAATTGCCTTTGTCGGCGCCTCGGGCGGCGGAAAATCCACCCTTATAAACCTGCTCCCGCGCCTCTATGATGTTCGCGCTGGCGAAATTAAAATTGACGGGATTGATATCCGGGACATAAGCCTTAAAAGCCTGCGCGAAAACATGGCGCTTGTCTCCCAGAGCGTGACACTTTTCGAGGATAGTATAAAGGCGAATATTGGCTTTGGAGATTTAACCGCAACCGAAACGGAAATTATTGCGGCCGCTAAGGCCGCTAATGCCCATGAGTTTATCAGCGACCTTCCCGAAGGGTATGAAACCCCCTTGGGACAGGACGGGGCGAACCTATCCGGGGGCCAAAGACAGCGTCTGGCGATTGCACGGGCGGTCTTGCGCGACGCCCCGATTTTGCTCTTGGACGAGGCTACATCTGCGCTGGACGCGCAAAGTGAAACCAAAGTCCAGGCCGCCTTGGACCATCTCTCCAAAGGACGGACGACCCTTGTCATTGCCCACCGCCTAAGCACGGTTCAAAAGGCTGACCAGATTCATGTTATAGAAAACGGTATGGTCGTAGAAAGCGGTACACATAAAAGCCTTATGCGCAAACGCGGCGGCCTTTATGCAACGTTTAAAAGTTTACAAAATTAAAAAAGATCAGGCGCGTTTTAAGCCAACACAGCGCACGGCCTTAAAAGCGTCCGTTCCCCGCGGGAAAATTAAAGGCACACGCGAGACCCGCAACGGATCACGCATATGAAAGCCCTGTTCGGACTGACTAACAATCATTGACCAATGTGAGCGCCCATTGGGCAAGTAAAACCGGGCTAGCGGGTAATACCCATCTCGCAGGCAGCCCTGAATGATATCCTCTGATACGCTATCATAATAGCGAGCATGGGCGCGGCCTTGCGTCACCGTTTCAATACCGCTCCAGATAAGCCAGCCTCTTTGGGTAAACCCGTCGGCCCGTGTCAAACGCGCATTTAAATCCGCAGGGTCAGTTTGAAATCCCAAATTCGTCAAGGCCATAGCCGTTGCGGTAACAAGGCACCCGTCTTGGCCTAAATTATCAGATGTTTTACCAAGCTTGTGATGCGCCCAGCGCTCATCTTTCTGATTATATACAACCCGGTCCGGCAGGGAAAGCCCTCCGGAAAACGTCGGCCGCCGGTTCGAATTAAAGGTGCTGGGCGCTATACTGGCGGACGGGGCAATGGCCGCCGGCTGCGTAATAGCAGGCGGCGTAGATTCACACCCGCCTATCACAGTTAGCAAGCCGCCCATTAGCAGCGCTTTGAAAAATCGAACTATCATAGGGCTAGCCTAGACCCAAATCCCTAATGCAAAGTTAGTCAATTTAGGAGTCCGCCCAAACCCTAATGGACGGATTTGGATTTAAACACCTCTTCATCTAATTGGCCTTCCCATTTGGCAACCGTGCAAGACACAGCAATATCACCCGTCACATTTGTCAGGGTGCGCATCATATCCAGCAAACGATCAAAAGGCAGAATAAACGCAATAATGAGGGTATATTGATCCAGTGTAACCCCAAAGACGCCTAGCACCGTGAAGGCTAGAAACAAACTCGCAGAGGGTATGCCCGCAGCCCCTATAGAGGTAAGGGTCGCGGTAAAAGCAATCATGACATAATCAATCATGGACAGATCAATGCCCAAAGCTTGAGCGGCGAATAAGGCTATGAGACCCAGATATATCGCTGTACCGTCCATATTTATCGTCGCGCCCAGCGGTAAGACCGAACCAGCAACCGACTCGTCAACACCGAGATTATGTTGCGCACATGAAATCGATACGGGAATTGTGGCGCTCGACGATGCGGTCGAAAAGGCCACGCCTTGCGCGTCCAACACACCCTTGAAAAACCGGGCCAATGGCAACCGTAAAATTGTGCGCACTAATATACCACCGTAAACGAGACCCATATGGACAATACAGGCCAAATAAAGCGCCAAGGCCAGCTTTCCCATATTGGAGAGAATACCCAGCCCCATATCAGCCATAACCCAAGCTATCAGGGCAAAGACGCCAAAAGGCGCAAGTTCCATAACAAATAGAGTTACCCGCATGACAACGGCTTCCGCGCTTTCAAAAAACGCCGCAATAGGGCCCGCCTTCTCTCCGATGGAGATAATCCCCACGCCTATAAAAATAGAGAAAAAGATGACAGCTATAATATCATTTTCAACCATGGCTCGAATTGGATTTTCCGGAATAATTGCCAAAATGCGTGCCGTTAGAGACGGAGTTTCACCGGAAACGCGCGCGCCGAGGCTTTCGCGGATTGACGGGTCAACGCCAGAGAGATCAATCCCCAGACCCGGTTGGATAAGACTACCGAAAATCAAACCAAGCGTCACGGCAAAAAACGTCGTCCCCATATATAAAGCCAGCGTCTTAATCCCAAGCGAGCCTAAGCGTTTGGGATCACCCATCGCCATGACACCCACGACCAAAGTGGTAAAGATCAAGGGGATAATGAGCATTTTTATCAAGCGCACAAAAGCGTCCCCAAAGGGCTTTATCCATGTAGTTATAAAACCTGCCCCGCCGCCGTAATGTGCGGCCAAGCCCACAACCATACCCAAAACGAGGGCAATCAGAACCCGCTTCCAGAGCGTAATCGCCTGCCATGATTTAAACATGAATTTTCTCCCCGACTATTGTCTTATTTTCCATCTACCAGCTTTTGCATGAGGTAGGTGTGCTGTAAAGCCAGACGGCGGGCTGTTTCTTTAAGGTTTGCTGCGGCTGAATGGCCGCCGTCTATATTTTCATAGTAAAGAAAATCATGTCCCTGATCTTCCATACGCTGCGCCATTTTGCGCGCATGAGCGGGATGAACACGGTCATCTTTAGTGGAGGTAACAAAAAAGACCTCGGGATAAACTGCGTCAGGGTCCAGATTATGATAAGGTGAAATAGAGCGCAGGAACGCGCCTTCTTTTTCGTCTTCAGGATTGCCATACTCCCCGACCCAGGAAGCTCCGGCAAGGAGCGTGTGATAGCGCATCATATCCAGTAGAGGCACAGCACAAATAACCGCGTTAAACAAATCAGGTCTTTGCGTCATCATCACGCCCATGAGTAATCCACCATTGGAGCCGCCCTCTATGCCTAGATGCTGCGGGCGCGTTAGTTTCTTTTCGATCAGCGCCTCGGCTACGGCGATAAAATCATCATAAATGCGTTGGCGATTGGTCTTAAGGCCGGCCTGATGCCATTTGGGGCCATACTCCCCGCCCCCGCGAATATTGGCGAGAACATAAATCCCGCCGCGTTCCAGCCAAAGCCGTCCGCGTGTGGCCGAATAAGTTGGATTTAGTGAAATTTCAAACCCGCCATAGGCATAAAGCAGGGTCGGGTTTGTGCCGTCCAGAGGCGTATTTTTCTCCCGGACAACAAAATAGGGAATGCGTGTACCATCTTGTGACGTCGCAAAAAACTGCTCCGAAACCATTGTACTGGCGTCAAACCAATCCGGTAGGCCTTTGGCTTTCTGATAGGTTCCGCTTTGGGCGTCCAGCATCCACAATGTATCGGGCGTTAAAAAACTCTCTGTGCTAACAAAGGCGATGTCTTCTTTGTCGTTTGTTGCCCCGACAGACACTGCCCCGCCTGAGGGGAAATCAAGTTTTTCTGACGTCCAGCTTTGTCCGTTCCAATCAAAAGAATAGGCCGTGCCGGTGACGTCAGTATAAAGGCTGAGTAAGAGGCTGGATTTGGTCACGCCAAAATTTTCAATCGCGCTTTTCTCATCCGGCGAGACAATGAGATGCACAGCGCCGATCTCGCCCGTCTTCATAAAGGCATCAATAGAAAAGCTAACGAGATCGCCGCTTTTAAAGTCCCGCCAGTCTTCATTGAGCGAGAGCAGCATTTGGCCTTTAAAAAGTCCTGCCAGATTCGATTTTAACGGCACGTCAAATTTTACCGGGTCGCCCAGCGTCCAGCCACCAGCTTTAGCGGGCTTTCGGGGTATCCAGAGATATTCCGTATCATAAAAGGTCACAGAACGTTGTATAAGAATTTCCCGCCGGCCGTTTTCAAGTTCGAATGTTCCCGGCCAATATCCAATATCACTGACCAGACCGCTGCCGATCTCACGGGCGGTCTCCAAGCTCTCGCCGCGTTTCCACAATCGAGCTGTCCGCGGATAGCCGCTCTCGGTCATCGAGCCTTCGCCGAAATCTATAGCGACAAGAAGATGATCCCTGTCCAGCCAATCGGAATGGCCTTTGGATTGCGGAGCGGAAAAACCACCCTCTACAAAGGTCATGCTTTTTGTATCAAATTCGCGGCGTACAACCGCATCCTTGCCGCCGTCAGACAGATCAACAATACAGCGCGTATAATCAGGCCCCAGACAATTATTGCCTTTATAAACCCAGTTTTTATCCTCGGCCTTAGCAAGCGCATCAAAGTCCAGCACAGTGCGCCAATTGGGACTCTCACCCATATAGCTCTCAAGGTCTGATGAACGCCAGATACCGCGTACATGTTCCGCGTCTTGCCAGAAATTATGCACGCGCCCTTTGCGATAGGACACATAGGGAATTTTGTCTTGGGAATTTAATATTTCTAAGGCCTGATCCTGCATGTCCAAAAAGCGTGGATCAGATTCCAGACGCTCCAAGCTACGCCCGTTCCAAGCCTTTACCTTATCCAAGGCTGCCTCGCCCAAGACAGCCTCAAGATATAAATGATCTGCATCTGTTTGGCCGGCTTTGGTATATTCAATTCTATTGTCAGACATTTTGACTTTCTGTTGGTCGTTGTTTTGGGTGGTATTTTCTAAAGCAGGCTCACACGCTGCAAGAGCTGACAGACCGAGTATAAGGCCTAAGATCAGGGCTTTATGAATACCCGATTTTTTCGTGAATTTCATAAATCGCTTATGCACAGGCTCACAGTAAAACTCAAAGCAGAATATCATTAAATTTTACATTTAAAAATGCCGTTAAATCCCTATATAGGGGCTATGAAATTTTTAATTATGAACGGCGCGGGAAACCGCTTCGCAGTTTTTGATGCCCGCAAAACACCCCGCTTTACCTTATCTGAGGCGGAGGTAAAAGATATGGCCGCGCCCGGTTCCAAGCCTATGGGTGAAAAAGGGGCCGATCAGATTATCGTCATACGCCCGCCCAAATCGCAAGGGGCAGACGTCTTTATGGAAATCTGGAACCAGAAAGGGTTTGAGGTCGATGCCTGCGGAAATGCCACGCGCTGCATTGCTTGGCTTGTCATGGAAGAACAGGGCTCTGACTCGATGGTACTTGAGACAAATGACGGCCTGCTCTTGTGCGGGCGCGCCAAAGATAACGCGGCAGGCGATGCGCAAATATCGGTGGATATGGGCCCGCCCAAGCTGGACTGGTCACAAATTCCTCTAAAAGAAGTCATGCATACCCATCATATTGACGTTAAGGTTGGCCCGATTGATGCCCCTGTTTTACACAATCCAGGTGCGGTGAATATGGGCAATCCGCATTGTGTTTTCTTTGTTGAGGATTTCGAGACGGCTAAGCCCGAAAAAGTCGGCCCCATGATCGAATTTCATCCGCTCTTTCCTGAACAGGTAAATGTCGGTTTTGCCAAAGTCGAAGGCCCGGATAAAATTCGCCTTAAGGTCTGGGAACGCGGCGTGGGAATGACACAGGCCTGCGGGACGGGTGCTTGCGCGGCTCTCGTTGCCGCCGTTCGGCAAAAACGCACAGGCCGTAAAGCCCGGATTGAAGTGGATGGCGGTCTACTGGAAATAGAATGGCGCGAGAGCGATAACCATGTCATAATGACAGGCCCTGTAGAACTGGAAGGCCAAGGTCGTCTTTAGCAAGGCGGGATTTAGAAAGGCCGTATTTAGCCGCGATGGACACTCCAAGCCTCAATCAACCCGTTTTCAAAGCGGCGCAAGACAGCCCTCAAGGCCCGTCCAAAGATAGCGCTAAAAACAGCGATGTCATAACACTAGGCTGCCGGCTGAACGCCTATGAGAGTGAGGTCATAAAAGGCCATATTAAAGATGTAGGTTTAAAAGATACGATTATTGTTAATAGCTGCGCGGTAACGCAAGAAGCCGTCCGCACAACGCGCCGGACTATTCGTAAAGCCAAGCGTGAACGGCCAGACGCCCATATTGTCGTGACAGGCTGCGCTGCCCAGATCGACCCGGACAGTTTTGCGAAAATGGATGAAGTGAGCCGCGTTATCGGCAATCACGAGAAAATGCTTGCGCCGACATTTGATCCCGACACACTTTTCGAAGGCGCTAAAATTAAAGTCAATGACATCATGTCGGTTACTCAAACCGCACCTCAACTGATTATTGGGGGCAATCGTGTCTTGGAAAAAACGCAAAGCCGCACCCGGGCTTTTTTGCAGGTCCAGAATGGTTGCGATCACCGCTGCACATTTTGCATTATACCTTTTGGTCGCGGTCAGGCCCGCTCCGTGCCAGCCGGCGAAGTTATCGCCCATGTAAAAGACCTTGTGCGCCAAGGCTATAAAGAGGTTGTGCTAACGGGAGTGGATATTTCCTCATGGGGCCGTGACTTACCCGGCAGTCCCCCTTTGGGAAACCTAGTCAAACGGGTTTTAAAACTCGTTCCAGACCTGCCCCGCTTACGTCTATCGTCTATCGACCCTGCCGAAATTGATAAGGATCTTTTTGACGTTCTCACAACAAATTCACGCATGGTGCCTTATCTGCATTTATCCCTACAAGCGGGCGATAATCTGATTTTAAAACGTATGAAACGTCGTCACTCGCGCGAAGAGGCAATTGATCTATGTACCCGCCTGAAAGCTGCACGCCCCGAAATAAGCTTTGGTGCGGATATGATTGCAGGTTTTCCAACCGAGACAGATACGATGTTTGAGAACTCGCGCCGCATCATTTCCGATATCGGCATAGCCTGGTTACATGTCTTTCCCTTTTCACCTCGCATGGGCACACCCGCTGCAAAAATGCCTGCCCTTGACGGTACGGTAATTAAAGAACGGGCGAAAGCTTTGCGCGAGGCGGGAGAACTCCAACGCGCCCAACATATTCGGGCCCGTATCGGTGATATAGATATAGCCTTGTTTGAAGAGGCGGGTTCTGAGGCACCATCTCTGGGACGTCTGGCCGATTTTACCTTGGTAAAAGTGGACAATCCTCCAAAAGCAGGTAGCTTGGCGCGCGTTAAGCTGACCGGGTATGAGGATAAATACGCCTTGGGCGTTATCGTTGAGGGATTATCATGAGAGTTAAGACGTAATGGCAGACGAAAAGAAAAAGAAACGCGGCTTTCTCTCCAAGCTCGGGTTTAAATCCAAGGCCGATAAACAGGCGGAAGAAGCGGCAGAACGCGCCGCCAAACAAAAGCTTGTGGATGAGCAAATGGCGGCGCGCATGGCGGCTATTAATGCCGCTGCACTTAAATCCGCACGCGAACAGGACGCGGCGGCCACTGGCGTTATTTTGGATGACGACGAAGCGGCCAGTATTGAAGCCGAAGAAAGAGCGAAAGCCGAAGAACAAGCGCGCAAGGATGTTGAAGCTGCAAAAAAACTCGCGGCAGAAAAACGGGCTAAAGAGCTTGAAGCCAAACGTATTGCCGAGGAAGAAGCGGCTTTTAAAAAGGCAGAAGAAGAACGCTTAAAAACCGAAGCAGAAGCCGCAAAAGTCGAGGCGGCGCGTCTGGCGAAAGAAAAAGCCGCCCTAGAGGCTAAACGCAAAGCGGAAGAAGCCCGCGCGCTCAAAGACGCCAAAGCCAAAAGCGCGGCTGAAGCCGCAGAACTTAAGGCCCGCCAAGAGGCAGAGGCCAAGGACCGCGCCGCCGAAGAGGCGGCTGAACAGAAAAGACTCGAAGACGAAAAGCGCGAAAAGGACGAGGCCGCCCGCGCTGCCAGAGAGGCCGAATTGGAAGCGGCGAAGAAGACCGCAGCCGAACAGGCCGCCCAAGAAGCCGCAGAAGCTGAACGCTTGCGCGCCGCCAAAGAGGCTGAAGATGTACGCATTGCGGCGCAGCTCAAGGCTCAGCAAGAGGCCGAAGCCAGAGCCAGACAAGAGCGTGAGGGCGGCTTTCTGGAGCGGATTTCCTCAGGTTTGCGAAAATCTACCTCGCGTATGTCAGAACAGGTCTCAGCCGTCTTTACCAAACGCAAGCTTGACGACGAGGCGATAGAAGAGCTGCAAGATATTCTTATATCGGCTGATCTGGGCGTAGGCCCGGCCTTGAAAGTCACCCAGCTATTAGCCAAAGACAAATTTGACAAACAGGTCACGGATATGGAGGTCAAAATCGCACTGGCCGATGTGATATCCGATATTTTAACCCCGCTCGAAAAGCCCCTCGTCCTAACAGGGGCGAAACCGGAAATCATGTTATTTGTTGGTGTTAACGGCTCGGGCAAAACCACAACACTTGGCAAGCTCGCCAAGCGCTATCATGACCAAGGAAAGAAAGTCCTCATCGCCGCCGGCGATACGTTCCGGGCCGCAGCCGTCGAGCAATTGACCATTTGGAGCGAGCGCGCAAATGCCGAGATTGTTTCAGGACAATTAGGTGCTGATGCAGCCGGTTTGGTCTATGATGCAATCGAACAGGCCAAAGAAACGCAGGCGGATATTTTAATGATTGATACCGCCGGGCGCCTACAAAATCGTACCGAACTTATGGATGAACTGGCGAAAATCCTGCGCGTAATCAAAAAACAAGACGCCAGCGCTCCGCATCATTCAATATTGGTTCTGGATGCCACAGTCGGTCAAAACGCCCTCTCCCAGACAGAGGCTTTCAAAGAAACGGCTGGCATAACCGGTCTGGTCATGACCAAGCTTGACGGGACGGCCAAGGGCGGTGTTCTTGTCGCCCTCTCCGATAAATATCAATTACCGATACACGCCATTGGCATTGGTGAACGTATAGAAGATCTGGAGAATTTTTCAGCGCCCGTCTTTGCCGCAGCTTTATCGGGCGTAGCTGACGCGCTTAATGAAGGCGAAGCATCTAAAGGAGGCAAGGCGGAGGTTTAGGCCGCACCCACGCCAAAGGCTTCACGTCACAGTCTCGGCAAAAAGAGACGGCTCTTCTGGCCATATACCTTGCCTTTGATAGCAAGCTGGGGCAAATGGCAGTTATGAACGATCAAACCCCGCTTCCCGGTCAGAAAAAACCTGACTCTAATTTCATGGTCGATTTTGGCCCTGTGCTTATTTTTGTCATACTCTATAATTATCTCAGGCGGTCTGATCCGGACGGCGCCATCTATATCGCCGCTATTGTCTTTACCGTTTGTGCCATCATGGCGTTGATCTATTCGCGCCTCAGGCACGGTAAATTTTCAGGCATGTTAATGGCAACGACCGGCATTATCATTTTAACGGTTGGCTTGTCTTTGATTTTCAAAGATCCGAGATTTTTCTATATGAAACCCACAGTCGTCAATATTATATTTGGCCTTGTGGCGATTGGCGGTGTTTTTGTTAAAAAAAACGTCATCAAGCTCATGCTTAATAATGCCTTTGATTTACCAGAAAAAATCTGGAACCAGCTGGCTTTTCGTTGGGGCGCCTTCTTCTTTGCCTCTGCCGCGATTAATGAAATTGTCTGGCGAAATTTCGGAGAGGCTTTCTGGGCAAATTTCAAACTTTTCGGTTTTTTCCCCCTCACAATTTTATTCACCCTCAGCCAACTGCCTTTTATTTTAAAACACGGAAACGTCAGGGGACAGGTAAATCCATCTCAGCCGGACTAAATTATAACTGGCTTCGTTGCCTTAAGGCCCGAAGCGACAAGAATGACTTAAAAAGAAGCAAAATCACCAACTTTTGATGACAATCAGGCTTAAGCAGGGGTTTTTTACGCATTCTAAAGAGGTTTAAGAATTGAACCCTGTCAATGCAATGCTATAATGATTTCTGGATTTCTACACATAAGTCCTCTCGGGGTTTTTAAAAACAGGAATATTTTCATGGCATCACTCGACAGTTTTAAATGCGAACGTGAACTAAAGGTTCGCGGCGGAACCTATACTTATTATGACCTCAAAGAAGCCGAGAAAAATGGCCTTAGCGGCATAAGCAAACTCCCACGCTCTTTAAAGGTTTTGCTTGAAAACCTTTTGCGTCATGAAGACGGAAATACGGTCACAAAAGCTGACATTGAGGCGATTGCAGGCTGGCTGAAAACAAAAACCTCAACCCATGAAATTGCCTATCGTCCAGCCCGTGTTCTGATGCAGGATTTCACCGGTGTTCCAGCCGTTGTGGATTTAGCCGCCATGCGCGACGCCATGGTCAATCTGGGTGGAAAGGCCGACGCTATCAATCCGCTTAATCCGGTTCACCTTGTGATCGACCATTCTGTCATGGTGGATTATTACGGCACGAAAACCGCCTTTAAGAAAAATGTCGAACGTGAATATGAACGCAATGGCGAGCGCTATGACTTTTTGAAATGGGGACAAAGCGCCTTTGACAATTTCTCCGTCGTCCCTCCGGGAACCGGAATTTGCCATCAAGTCAATCTGGAAAATCTAGCGCAAACGGTCTGGACGAAGTCTGAGGCTGGCAAGACTTATGCTTTCCCGGACACGCTTGTCGGTACCGATAGTCACACAACCATGATTAACGGCCTGTCCGTTTTGGGGTGGGGCGTAGGCGGTATCGAAGCCGAAGCCGCCATGTTAGGCCAACCCATATCCATGCTCATCCCTGAAGTTGTCGGATTTGAACTTACAGGCAAAATGCCAGAAGGCGCGACGGCGACCGATCTGGTCCTGCGGGTTGTACAAATGCTTCGCGAAAAAGGCGTTGTCGGTAAATTTGTTGAATTTTACGGCCCGGGTCTGGATTCGCTATCTTTGGAAGATCAGGCAACGCTGGCGAATATGGCACCGGAATACGGGGCGACCTGTGGTTTCTTCCCGGTTGATGAAGATACATTACGCTATCTCGAAGCCACGGGGCGCGACAAACAACGGATTGAATTGGTAGAAAGCTATGCCAAAGCCCAAGGCTTATGGCGGGACAAGTCTATTCCCGAATTTACCAGCACAATCTCTCTGGATATGGGGGCTGTAAGACCTGCTATTTCAGGCCCGAAACGCCCGCAAGACCGTTTTGATCTGGTAGGCGCTAATCGGACATTTGCTAAAATATTAGGCAAAGACTTTAGCAAGAAACCTACAGGCGATAGCGCCGTAGAGGTCAAAGGGCGCGGTTTCTCGATTGATCACGGCGATGTCGTGATTGCAGCGATTACCTCCTGTACAAATACATCCAACCCGTCTGTGATGATGGCGGCAGGCCTTGTTGCCCAGAAAGCCAATGAACTGGGTTTGACAGTTAAGCCCTGGGTTAAGACATCTCTGGCACCGGGTTCGCAAGTTGTCGGCGAATATCTCGAAAAATCCAAATTACAAACTGAGCTTAATCAGCTTGGGTTTGATGTTGTGGGATATGGCTGTACGACCTGTATCGGGAACTCAGGCCCTCTTGCGCAAGAAATTTCAGACGCCATCAATGCGGGCGATCTGGTTTCCTGTTCAGTGCTTTCCGGCAACCGGAATTTCGAAGGTCGTATCGGACCGGATATCAAAGCCAATTTCCTAGCCTCACCACCTCTTGTCGTAGCCTATGCCCTCGCAGGGTCCTTGCATCATGATTTTGACGCGGACCCTCTGGGCGTTGATAGAGCGGGTAATCCTGTTTTCCTTAAAGATATCTGGCCAACATCCAAAGAGATTGCGGATGTCGTACGCAAAGTGATAACACGCAAAATGTTTACCGAGCGCTATGCCGATGTTTTCAAAGGCGACAAGCAATGGCAGAAGATCAAGGTAACAGGCGGTAAGACCTATAACTGGGCCCCCGGGTCGACCTATGTGCGCAACCCGCCCTATTTTGAGGGTATGACAACAACTCCCAAGCCCGTTGAAGATATTAAGGATGCCAATATTCTCGCGCTTTTGGGCGATAGTATCACGACAGACCATATTAGCCCCGCGGGCGCCATTAAGCATGACGGGCCAGCCGGGGATTATCTCTCCGCCCGCCAAGTACCCAAAGCAGAGTTTAACTCCTTTGGATCGCGTCGCGGCAATCACGAGGTTATGATGCGCGGTACATTTGCCAATATCCGCATTAAGAACCAGATGGCACCGGGTACAGAAGGCGGCGTGACCAAGCACATACCTAGCGGGGAAGTCATGTCGATATTTGAAGCCGCCGAAAAATATAAGGCTGCGGGGACCGATCTTGTGGTCTTTGCCGGTGGTCTTTACGGGAATGGCTCATCGCGTGACTGGGCAGCGAAGGGCACTATACTCTTGGGCGTCAAAGCCGTCATCGCACAAAGTTTTGAGCGTATTCACCGCTCAAACCTCATCGGCATGGGTGTTCTTCCACTTGAGTTCCAAAAGGGAGATAGCTGGACATCTCTGGGGATGAAAGGGTCCGAAACCGTTTCGATTTCCGGAATTGATGATCTTAAGCCGCGCGGTACGCTGGACGTCAATATCACCTTCCCAGACGGAAAAACCAAAACCGTGACCGTTAAAGTCCGTATTGATACGGATAATGAGCATGAATATTATAAAAACGAAGGCATACTCCACTATGTTCTGCGTAATCTTGCCAAAGAGGCTCAAGCCGCAGAGTAACGGAACGCCGTTTAACGCATTAATCTAAACAAAGCCCCGCTTTTAGCGGGGTTTTATTTTGCGGATAATATTTTTATAGATTTGATTTTTGCGCGAGAGCGGTTAGGACGCGCGGATGGAAAGAGCGGCGAAAACGTCAAATAAGATTACCATGCCATCGACATGGTCAGGGGAAATGCGCGCCTTGCTCGCATTGGGTATCCCCATGGCAGCAACCCAATTTGTCCATTTCTTTATCCATACAATCGATGTTTTAATGATCGGCAAGCTAGGCCCTGAAGACCTTGCAGCGGCAACGCTTGGTACTGTCGTTTATTTCGCCCTATGGATGTTGGGACTTGGCCCTGTTGTGGCCATCTCCCCGCTTGTTTCACAGGCGCTGGGCGCGGATATATCTGATCGTAAAGATGCTCGCCGCTCTGTGCGTATGGCCTTATGGGCTGTTTTTGCGATCGCACCCTTTGTAATTTTACTGCTTTTATTTACTGCACCTGTTATGCGCGCACTCGGTCAAGATCCCGTCCTATCTGAAAAAGCAGCCCGTTATGTCTTAATGCTCGCTTTTGGTTGGCCCTTCGCCTTGGGCGTCATTGGCTTGCGTAATTTTCTGGCGGCGATCGGCAAGACCCGCGTGCCCTTTGTGATTGCCGTCCTTACCACAGCCTTAAATGCCGCCCTGAATTATCTATTCATTTACGGGAAGTTTGGGTTCCCCAGATGGGAGCTTGTCGGGGCCGGGCTGGCGTCTACCCTATCCTATATTCTGTGTTTCCTCATGTTTATGGTCTATATCGTCCGACAAGAGGAAGCGCGGAAATTTCGTCTATTTGAACGGTTCTGGAAAGCAGACTGGGATCGGTTTCGCGAAGTCATTAAGCTGGGCTGGCCGATTAGCCTGACGTCTTTTTTTGAGGGCATGTTATTTAATGCCTGCGCCTTAGTGGTGGGGGTCATTGGTGTGCTGCAACTCGCCGCCTATCAGATAGCGCTAAATGTCGCCTCTCTGGCCTTTATGATCCCCATGGGCTTGTCCATGGCCGGTGCCATACGCATGGGACTTGCAACGGGCGCGCAAAATTATCAGGCGCAAAAACGCGCGGCCTCGACAACCCTTATCGCCAGTGTTTGCGCAATGGCGTTTATTGCCCTGATAGTACTAATATTTGGCCCTGAAATTACTCACCTCTATCTTAAAGCCGAAGATACGGACACCCGCGAGGTCACGCGTTTGGTTATTCTTTTCTTGCCCCTCGTAGCGGCTTTTATGGTTTTTGATGCTTATCAGGTCGGGGCTAATCAACTCCTACGCGGACTAAAAGATGTTCGCTGGCCCATGGTATTAACCGCCATAAGCTATTGGGTGATCGGGTTTCCCTTTGCGCTTTTTACAGCGTTAAAAACCCCGCTCGGTGTGAACGGGGTCTGGTACGGCATGCTTATCGGATTGATAAGTGCCGCCCTGTTTTTAGGTTCAAGGCTCTATTATTTACTCCGGTCCGCTCCCGCAGAAGATATACGCCAAGCGGGCGGTGCTGATTAACGCGGAGGCATGCGCGCACCCGCATCTGTGCGGATATATTCGGCATTAATATAGCTATGCTCGCACATGAATTTTACAACATCTGCATATTCGCTCGGATGGCCAAATCTGGCTGGAAATTGAACATGGGCCCGCAAGCCGTCTTTAACCTCTGGCTTCATCTGCTTGTAAATCGGTGTTTCGTAAAACCCGGGCAGGATCGTATTTACGCGAATACCCTCGCGTCCCAAATCCCGTGCCATTGGCAATGCCATAGCCAATATACCGCCCTTTGAGGAGGAATAGGCCACTTGACCAATTTGGCCGTCTTGGGCCGCAACTGAGGCTGTGTTTATAATAACGCCGCGTTCTCCGTCAGGCTCTACCGGGTCAATGGCCATCATACCGGCGGCCGATTTTGAAGCGCAAAGAAACGAGCCAATCAGATTAATATTGATAATGCGGATATAGGCTTCGACATCATGCGGGACGATCTCACCTGTATCCCGCTTGCGCGCAACGGTTTTAATGCCCCCGCCAATGCCTGCACAATTGACCATTATCCGTTCCTGACCATTAACAGCCCGTACAGTTGAAAACCCGGCGTCCACACTGTCATTATCAGCCACATTGACCTTGGCAAAAACACCGCCAATCTCTGCGGCGACGTCTTTGCCGCGCGCCTCATTCATATCGAATATACCTACTTTGACGCCGTTTTGCGCCAGCATACGCGCCGTTGCCTCACCTAAGCCCGAGGCTCCGCCTGTTACAACAGCACTCATATCTGATGTTAATTTCATCTCTATCTCCTAAACCGTATCAAGTTGAGCGCCACAATAGTCATGATGCGGCCGAGCTCAACGTTTATTCGCCGTGGGGTGACTATATTTTACCGTCCTACTCTCTACATTAAACTGTAATGACTGACCGCCTTTTTACATATTTTCCAAACATGTCTACCTATTGTCTCTAAGGGGTCGATTAAAGCTCCCCATATTAATCCAGCCTATCTTTCCCCTATCACTTACCTAAACGACTACCCTCTATCGCTACCCCTTATTACTTTCGCATACATTGTAAGTGATTACTCACATAATCTCTTGACGCGCACCCCAAAGTCGCATAAAGAGCCCCAAAATGAGTAAATGCTCACTTACAATATTGCGCGAATTAAGGATATTAGGCGGACATGACGCAGACAATTCTAAAAGACCATACCCCTATTCGGGGAGTCAGTGCAGCCGAAGGCAGCAGCAAAGCTAAAATTGAACGGGCAGCCGTTATATTATTTTCAGAACACGGTATTGACGGCGTCTCGACTAAACAGATTGCCCATATGGCCGGCATTTCCGAAGGCCTGATATATCGCCATTTTCCAAGCAAGCAGGCACTGGCTTTCTCTCTTATGAAAACCATTCATATACGCTTGACCCAAATGATCCGAAACACCACAGAAATAGACCAAGAAGATAAGGCGCTTACGCAAGACAAATTTACAAAGATTATTAGCAGAATTGTGCAGCAATATTGCGAAATTGCCGATAATGACTGGCCTTTATTTCGGTATCATATTTTGCATTTGCACCATTTTCCAAATCTTTCAGATCATCCCAAAGAAAACCCCTTGGGCGCCGCCTCGGCTTTTTTCGCAAAAGCCGTCCAACGCAAAATCATCACCCCCATAGATACTGATATACTGGCAAGCATGGCTTTAGGGGTTGTTTTAAACACCGCACAATCCAAAGTTCTAGGGTTTCATTCAGGGCCGCTATCAAACCATACTGCGCTGCTGACACAATCCGTCATGAACCTTATCAACCCTAAACAGGCGGTGTCATAATGCGCTCACTTCTTTTCAACCTGTTCTTTTTGCTTGTCACAATCCTCTATGCCTTTGTCTGCGCCGCCCTGTCCTTGCTGCCCGGTCGCAAAATAATGATGGGGAGCCTGCGGCGCTATTGCAAAGTCATTGTCTGGGGTATGCGCCATATAGCCGGTATTAAATTAAGCGTGACGGGCCATGAAAATATTCCGTCTGAAGGCGCCGTCATTATCGCCGCGAAACATCAAAGCTATGGTGACGGCTTTGTCGCCTTTTCACAATTTTTCGATCTCTCATTCGTCGCCGGGGACGCCATTACAAAATTCTTGTTTGTCGGGCGTATCCTTCAAAAAATGAACGCTGTTGTTATTGATAATTGCGGCGGGGATGATGCCAAAGACAAAATGGCGCAAACGTCGCAAATTATACGCGAGCAAGGTCGACGTATTCTGATTTACCCTGAAGGTCATCTTTCGCAAATCGGTACACAGCACCGCTACCGCAAAGGTGTCTATCATCTCTATAAGGATTTCGACTGTCCCGTCGTCCCGCTGGCCAGCAATCTGGGACAGCGGTGGAACCAGAACGATTGGACCAAACATCCCGGTCCCGCAAATCTGGAGTTTCTCGAGCCTATAATGCCCGGGCTTGACAAAGACACTTTTATGGCGCGTCTGGAAAGCGCTATCGAGACCCGTTCTATTGCCTTACTGGATCTGGAAAATCTCGGTCACCTCAACCCTGATGATATTGGCAGGATTGACGAGAATGAATCTGCGCGCACCAAACGGCTTGCCCGCGAGGCGCAAGAGGGTCATATTAAACATAAATAAGGGGTAGACATGCAGGCACACTTTATCGTCTGATGTCCGTCAATATGTTTAGGATGTAATATGAGCTTAAAAATTGCCGGAACCCTTTTTTCACAACGGCGCTTCGCTCCGTTATTTGTCCTGCTTCAAACGGGGACTTTTAATGATAATGTCCTCAAAAATGCGCTTATTGCCTTAATCACATTTGGCGGTATCGCTTTTTTATCGGACCTTCCCTCGGAAATACGCGTACCTGTTGCCGCCTTTATTTATACAGGCCCGTTTTTGCTGGTCTGCGCCATTGCTGGACAAATGGCGGATAAGTTTGACCGCGGCATTGTCTTACGCCAAGTCAAACGCGCAGAAATTCTTATCATGCTTATTGCTGGCCTTGGCTTTTACCTTGTCAATATACACATTCTGGCCTTCGCCTTGGCTTTAATGGGCGCGCAATCGGCCTTTTTCTCACCGACAAAAAATGCCGTGCTGCCGCAATGGCTCTCAAACAGTGAACTTATTACAGGCAATGCGCTGCTTAACGGGTTCGTCTTCGTCTTTATTCTTGTGGGTCAGGTTCTAGGAACCTTACTTGTTCTAAAGACAGGCGGGCCAAAAATCATCGGCGGGATACTCATCGCACTCTCTATTTTAGGCTGGATCGCCTCAGAGTTTTGTCCCAAAGCCCCGCCGCCCAAACCAAAGCTGAAAGTCAATTACGAACCCGTCACCGCAACGTGGTCGGCGCTTTCTAAAGCTTTTGAGGCTCCGGATGTGTTACGGCCTATGTTAGGTGTGGCCTGGTTTTATGGATTAGGCGCGATCTTCGTAACCTCTTTTCCGGATTACGTGGCCAGCCAAATGAATTTTGACGCCAATGTGTTAATTCTAATCCTGACACTGTCGACGCTAGCTATTTTACTCGGCTCGCTTATCACCATGCTGCTCGGCAACAAAAACATCTGGGGACCCGAAGCCATTGGCCTCTCAGCCCTCGGCATAACGGGTGTTGCCCTTTGCACGCTTTCGCTCTTTTTGGTACCAAGCCCGGCTTATATCTCGACACAGATAGACCCTGAAACCGGTGCGGCCATAAAAGGCACATTAAGTGAATTTTTAGCCGATCCCGCAACACCCTTATTTTTACTATTTGCTATATCGGCGTCCGTCTTTAATGGTATGTTTGTCGTCCCCCTACAAGCCATGCAGCAAAGACGCGCCGACCCGGCCATTCGCGCCCGCCTTATGAGTGCGGGGGCCATCTTGCTGAATTTATCAGTAAATGTTTTCACGGTAATGCTGATCTTTCTAGCCTATATCAGGGTGTCCCCGAAAACCCCTTTTCTGATAATTGTAATTGTGAGCACATTCGTTTCTGCCTATGCCATTTATAGAACCTTTCGACCCATTAATCGGGCCACATTTATCAGCGATTAAATGCGCGGCTATTTCGGCATTGGTGTTCAGGGCATTTCAAAAGCCTATAATCTGGGAGCCGTCTTGCGCACCGCCCATGCTTTTGGCGCAAGCTTTGCCTTTACCGTAAATGCGCATCACACAGCACGCGAGATCAACCGCACGGATACGTCGCGCTCTGATAATCATCTGCCCTTTTATGAATGGAACAGTGAAGCGGATTTGATACTGCCCAAAAACTGCCAACTTGTCGGCATTGAGCTTACGCCAGACAGCGTGAACCTCCCCAGTTTTCGTCATCCGACTAATTGTGCCTATATATTAGGACCGGAAAAAGGCTCTTTATCTGATAGCTTGCAAAAACGCTGTGACCATATTGTCAAAATTCCGACTAAATTCTGCATTAATGTCAGCCTCGCCTGCGCGCTCACCCTCTATGACCGCACACTTAGCCAAGGCGGACACCCCCCGCGCCCTGTCAGGCCCGGCGGGCCAGAAATGGACGGCTGGCCCGATAGTTAAGCAATCAGCGCAGTATATCCGTGGGCAGATGACTGAAATTTCACTGACATTAAGTCTCCATTAAATATATTTGGGTCTATAATAATAAGACGATATTTTACGCCTTAAAAAGACCGGTCATGAAAATTCTGATGAAAAGCCTGCTTGCAGCGGTGACATTACTAAGCACAGCCCTTCCGCAAAGCGCGCTGGCGGCAGACCCTAAACTCGAAGGTAAATATTCTGATTGGACAGCTTATTCACGCGCCGAGAGCGGAGATAAAATCTGCTATGTGCTTACGTCACCCAAATCCAAATCACCGGGCAATGTTAATCACGGCGATATTTATTTCATGGTTGCAAACTGGAAATCCGGTGCCGCAAAGGAACAACCCAGCTTTCTGGCCGGTTTTCCCATAAAAAACGTCCCGCCCCCAAAAGCCAGAATTGGTTCAAAATCCTATGAGATGTATGTCAGCCAGAACGAGGCTTTTGTTGAGAGCCGAACTGACGAGCGCAATCTCGTCAAAGCCATGCGCGCAGGCGCAACCATGCGCGTTCAAGCGGTCTCACAGCGCGGCACATCCGTATCTTACGAGTTTTCGTTAAAAGGCGTAACAGCAGCCCTCGCCAAAGCCAAAAGCGCCTGCACGTAAAAATGCCGCCGGCACACGGTTTTCAAATTGTGTGCTTAGACGCGCGCAAAGCCTATAATTCCCGTTTTCATTCACATTATGTCATGCTAGAGCGCCCCTATGGCCCGCACCCTCATATCACAGGCGCATGACCCAAATTCAAAGTCTGACAAGATCGAACTTCTTGGATTGGGCCGCAAGGAAATCGCCCACCATCTGACCGAATTTGGCATTCCTGCCAATAAAGTGCGCATGCGCACCAAACAAATCTTTCACTGGATATATAATTACGGCGTCACAGAGTGGGACCAGATGACGAATATCGGCAAGGATTTACGCGCCAGACTTTCAACAGTCTTTTCCCTTAAACGACCAGACATAGCTGAACGGCAAATCAGTGTTGACGGGACACGAAAATATCTCATCCGGATGGCCCCGGGCATTGAGGTCGAAACTGTCTTCATCCCCGATGTCTCAAAAACAGGCGCTCTCTGTGTTTCCTCGCAAGTGGGGTGCACACTGACCTGTAAATTTTGTCATACGGGCACACAAAAACTTGTGCGCAATCTATCGGCGCGCGAAATTGCCCTTCAAGTCATTATTGCCCGCGATGATCTGGGGGAATGGCCAACAACACAAGATAATCGCAAGCTAACCAATATCGTCTTTATGGGCATGGGTGAGCCGCTCTATAATACGGATAATGTCGCTGATAGTCTGGACATTATTTGCGATCCTGAAGGTCTTGGCATTGGGCGGCGGCGTATCACAGTCTCGACCTCCGGCGTCGTACCGGAAATTGTCCCTATGGGTGCGCGGACAAATGCCATGCTCGCCATTTCCTTACACGCCGCCAATGATGCCTTACGCGAAAAGATCATGCCGATTAATCGGAAATACCCGCTCGAGGCTTTGATGGAAGCCTGCCGAAACTATCCCAGCCTCTCAAACTCCAAAAGGATCACATTTGAATATGTGATGCTAAAGGGCCTCAATGATAGTCCGAAACATGCAAGGGAGCTCATTAATCTACTGCGCGGCATCCCGGCCAAAGTTAACCTTATTCCGTTTAACCCCTGGCCCGGTAGTGATTATGAATGTTCCGATTGGGATACGATTGAAACTTTCGCGGATATTGTAAACCGCGCCGGATATGCCTCACCTATTCGTACACCAAGAGGGCGTGATATTTTAGCTGCCTGTGGACAGCTAAAATCAGAATCAGAGAAAAAACGCGCCAGCGAAATTTACCGCGACTCCAAGACTAACGCCTAAGAGATAAGCGCGGATCTAAGGGCTAACAGGTGAATCACCATCATCACCTGTAACTGGGCCGTTACCCCCGCCTGTATCTGCCGTTGAATCACCGCCGCCCGTATCTGCCGTTGAATCACCGCCGCCCGTATCTGCCGTTGAATCACCGCCAGTGACAGGAGCACCGTCGCCCTGATCAGATGAATCGTCAACGCTATCATCGGAACTATCATCGGACGAAATGTCATCATCGTCATCGTCATCATCAGCGACTTCAGCAACAACAATGGCCCCAGCAATAATGCCGGAAACTATACCAAGCGTTTGTACACTCGATCCACCCGTTGACAGTATAGAGGGCAAGTTCGGATAAGACACAGGGACATCGAAAGGCGCATAAGATTGTGCGCCCGTCGGTTCCGTCCGTAATCGATCTTCAAACTTTACAACATCTTGCAAGCTCAGATCAAAGGGTTTGCTGGGCGCAACGCTATTGTGTTGGACAAAAATAGCCTGACCGGCCTTGCGCGTTGTCACTGTTTTGCCCGCTGATGTCACATCTATCACGCCGCGTGCATTCTTGGATTGATTTTTCGACCCTGGGCCACGCAAGATAAACAAAGTCGCCCCGTCATTATCCCGCGGTTCATTCGGATCAATGACACCATAAGCCTCAGCAATCGCTATCGCTTCCGCGCCGACCAGACCTTCCGCTATTGTCCCACGCACGCCCATTGTACCCGTGGGTGTCTCAATAGAAATATCTTTGGCATTCGCAGACGCCACACGGCCAGATGTAAACCGGAACATGCCTCTTTTGACTTTAGCCGAAAGATTGCTGGTGTTTTTTGTTGGATCAAAAACAAATTTATCAATTGTGAGATTACATTGCGGGCCGACTGTGAAAATACTTTGATCTTTCAACAGGACTTGCAAGCTACCGACGCTATTCGACGTCACTTCATCGCCGAGGAAAACAGGCTCGGTGATAACAGCTTGTTTAGCCGCCTGTTCACCGCTTTTAATCGTCACATCTCCCTTGACCGCGGAATTTACGCCCACTTTCAGAACATCAGAATTTGCCGCAGCAATCGAATGAAAGGATAAAGCACTCCCCACAGCCAAAACGGCTGCAAACTTACGAGAAAAATGATAGGTCATATTAAGCCCCCGCTTTACGGAGTTTTTTCAGATAACCTGAAACAAGCTCGCTTTGCGAGGCGCTCAAGGGGCGTTTTTCCAGAATCGCAAATTCGCGCATAGCCCCCAATTGATCATCCAGCTCATACATCAATATCGCATAAAACAAACGCGCTGAATCCCAATTTGGCTGAGCAAAAAGCATAGCCTCCAAAGATCCTGCCGCACTCAGATAGTCCCCCGCTGCGGCTTGTTGCCGTGCATAGGCTAATTGCAGATCCGTATCTCCGGGATTTTGAAACACCTGCTCAAATTCAATCGCAGGTCCATCATAGGTAAATTTTGCTCCAGCATGACTTATGCCGTAGCTCATCAGCGTTCCGGCCATACAAATAGCCGTCACTATATATCTTCTTTTCATTATCGCGCCCTCAAAAAAGAGTAAAATACAAGAATTGAAATCAAAATCAAGAACTATGCGTAAAAAAATGTGAATATTCGCCATACGAATAATCTCACTATAATAAGAATAGGCCCTAGCGTCCCAAAAGCGGGTAGCACGCTTCCTCCCGGTAAAGATTCGGCCCGCGTTTTTTTACGTGGCTTGATAACAAATAAAATCTATCCACTAAAAAAGGTTTGGTTTTAAAGGCGGCCCCGTTTTTTTCAAAAGCGATGAGACGGTTAATAGCGGCCTCTCTTTTCAAATAGGCCAAGGTCAAATGCGGGGTATAACGCCGCTTTTCCAGCGCAATACCAGCACGGCGAGCGGCTCCTTTGCACTGTTTATGTAAATCGGTCAGGGCGGCACTTTCTTTCACACCAGCCCATAAAGCATGTGGTGTTTTTGTGCCAAAATGCCCGACCCCTTCAAGCGAAAGTTCAAACCCGGCTTCATGAATACGCCCCAGCTCCATATCCAATATTTCAGCAAGCGCATCTTCAACCTCGCCGAAAAATCCCAATGTAATATGAAGTTTCTCTAGCTCGGTCCAACGCGCACCCGACACACCCTTTTGTAATGTCAAAAGCTGTCGGCACACCCAGTCCGGTGGTTTAATGGCTGCAAATAGGCGCATTGTTAAACGCAATCAAGCGGCGGGAGACCGGTAAGTTTTGTGGATGCGGTGCGCCTGTTTTTCCATCTCATCCGTCCACTCAATATTATGGGCCGCAATATTGTCTTCGAGCTGGGCCATGGTTGTTGCCCCGATAATATTAGAGGCCACGAATTTCCGACTTTCTACAAATTTTAACGCAAATTGCGTCGGGGTCAGCCCAAGTTCGCGCGCCGTCCGGTTACAATCCAAAAAGGCTTCACCAGCCTGAACATATCGTCCTAAAAACTGGGAAAACAACGCCCGCCTAGAGTTTTTTGGCGAGTGGCCATCATCATATTTACCCGTCAACAAACCCATCGCCAATGGCGAATACGCCAATAAGCTTATATTTTCACGCAGGCTGATCTCGGCATGAGAATAATCATATCGGCGCGCCAAAAGACTATAGACATGTTGATTAGAAACAATGCGCGGAAGGCCGTTCATCTCAGCATGTTTTGCAAATGTCATCATGCCCCAAGGGGTTTCATTTGAAACGCCGATATAGCGAATATTTCCCTTTTCCACATGCCGTTGCAACGCCCCGAGAATATCTTCAAAGGGCACCATGTCCTCACTGTCATAATCCCGGTAGCTATGAAAACCAAAGGGCGGGATAGCGCGGTCAGGCCAGTGAAGCTGGTATAAATCAATATAATCCGTAGACAGGCGTCTTAAAGATTTTTCGACCGCCTCATCAATCTGCGCTGGGCTATGCCGGGTCATACCGCCGCCTTCGCGACACCACGCCATAGCGGAGCGACCCGTAACCTTTGTCCCGATTATAACATCGTCACGCTTACCGCGGGCTGCTATCCAGCTGCCTATATAGCGTTCCGTCCGGCCTTGTGTCTCGGCTTTGCCCGGTATGGGGTACATTTCTGCCGTATCAATAAAATTGATGCCTACAGATATAGCATAATCGAGCTGCTGGTGCGCTTCAGTTTCCGAATTTTGCTCTCCCCATGTCATGGACCCTAAACATACTGAGGTGACATATAGATCGGAATGTCCAAGCTGTCTTTTATCCATTATTAGCCCTCTTTTATCAATTGCAGCGATTTAATCTATTCGGGGTAGAAATTTACCAAAAAAACACTTATATTGGGGATGAAGCCATGCGCAATGGCAAATATTTGCTTTTAAGGGAGCTCTTTATGAATGATACAAATCGCACAGTGGGCATGCATGCCGAGACCGATCTCGGCCTACGCAGCTTCATGCTCGGCACTTATCGTTATATGACGATGGCCATGGCTGTCACAGCCGCAGTCGCCTATTTTGGCGGGCAATATATTCAGACCAATCCAGCGGCCTTAAAACTGTTAAGCTCGCCTTTCTTGCTTCTTGGATTCGTCATCGCCATTCCAGTATTATTTGGTGCTGTTGGCGCTAAAATGCACTCAATGAGCAAAGGCGGCATGCTCACATTTCTTTTTGGCTTTGCAGCCTTTCTCGGCGTCTTTATGTCAGCCGTCTCCGCTTTCGTTCCGGGATTGATTATAGCAAAAATCTTCTTCATGACGGTCGCCATGTTCGGCGCGCTCAGCCTGTTTGGCTATAGTACAGAGCGCAATCTAAGCACATTTGTAAAATATGCTTTCGCCGCCTTCATTGGTTATGTTGTCATTAGCCTTGTGGGCGCGTTCTTCCCGGCACTTAGACCGACAGGCCCACTTGATATTATCATAAATATCGTTGCCCTGGGCGCGATTGCCATGATCACGGCTTGGGAAACACAAATGCTCAAGCGTACATATTACGGATCGCAAGGCAATCCGGCTATGGCGGACAAGCTTTCTGTATTTGGTGCGGCCTCGCTCTTACTGGCCTTTGTCAATATGTTCCAAATTTTATTGAGCCTGTTTGGCCGCGAATAAAGACCGTAACATAAAATTTTGTGGCCCCGTCAGCTTGCTGGCGGGGTTATTTTTTGACTTCAAAACGCATTTTATCAAAAACACGCAACACTATTTTAAGCTCATGGCCGCGTTTTAAAATCAACCCACCCGGCGCAATAACCGCATATTGGCCTTGCTTATTGCGCAAGGCCGGTATTTTTTCTATCCGGTAAAGCGGGTGTTCCGTTGCCTTTCGGTAAATTGAAAACACCGCCCTGTCTTTTAGAAAATCTATCGCGTAATCTTTCCAATCCCCTTTCGAGACCATCTGCCCGTAAACAGACAGGATTAACGCCAGTTCTTGACGATTAAAGGCCGTTTGGGACGGAGTTTGTTGGGGTTGAGAAGAAAAATATCGTTTGGGCGTTATCTGAGACGCCTGGGAATTTTGGTCTTTAGCCTGCCCTTGTTGGCCTTGCGTCTTATCCTTGGTCGCCCTCTGCGCCGCCCCCTGTGCCTTCTTTTGTATATTGTCTTTAGGCAAGGTGGGCATTTTAATGATTTTTGACGTCATAGCTAAAGTCTATCTCCCCTTGGCTTGATGACAAGTCCAAATTTGAAAATCCCGTACTAAAGCGCAACCTTTCGTCCGCGCAAAATGTCGAAACTTTAATTACTGATCTTATTTCTGCCACAATTTAGCCGCGTTCTGGCCTGAAAGGCGACGCATCAAACATGCGTTGGTCGACGGGCTAAACCCAACTCCCTCCAGCCCCGACGCGAGTTTAGCCTCGTCGGTTAACAACCATAAACTACATTCCCATGTAAAAACCGCCCCGACTTTATCAGTTGGGGCGGTCGTTATTTAAGGGGGTTGAAACTGGCTAAGGTGTATAAACCGAGGCTGCGACGATTTTAGCGGTATCCGCGTCATGCACAAGCGCCGCGTAATTATACTCTTTTTGTGGCGTAATCTGGGTTTTGGTATCAAGACCCTCTGTCAGTTTAAGGGGCTGAATATCCGTTACGACATTAGCGAGTTTGAGCGTGCGCCCCCGGTTTTCACCGCGAGCCACATCGACCTCGTGATCGCCGGGTTTATAGCTAACAATCACGACACGGTAATCATTAACATCCATGTCTGGATCGAGCTCGAGAACCAAATTTTCGCCTTTCTGCGTAAGATTGACGTCAGGGCGATCTGATTTCAAGATTATGCGATCAACATCTGATGATTTGTAGCGGGCGCTATGCTGGGTTCCGTTTAGAACAAGTTGGGGCGTATAAACATTGGAAATCTTCAAAGCCTTCCCATATTTACGCTGACGGTCTGTAAATTTTGGATCGGCAAATGTGTCCTTCCAACCCAGATAGTCCCAATATGTCACCCCATAGGTCAAAACAAGTTTCGAAGGATCATCTAAAAGCGATGCCGCGAAACGATTTGCGGGGGGACAAGATGAACAACCTTGCGAGGTAAAAAGCTCAACGACCGTTTCCGGAGACGTCAAACTCGCATCGTCCTGAAGTGTTTCAGCACTACTGCCTGAAACAATTACACCTGTAGCAAAAAGCCCTGATAAGAATAGTTTTTTCATAAGCTTGCTTTATGCAAAAACCTCTTACGAAGCTATTAACATCATATCACACTCCTGTGAGTGTCTTACAAGGCGGGTTTCGCTACACTAGCCGGCGGTTTATTGTCATCAGGCTGACCATCCGCTGATAATAATACAGCCATCCAGCGTGTCGTCGGGAACTGCGCCAATATTATCATAATAATAACGGTGAGCGGGGCTGACAGGAAAGCCCCAACACCGCCCCAAAGCGCGCTCCAAAGCGTTAATGACAAGACGACGACCAATGCCGAGAGGTTCATACTATCGCCCATCATTTTGGGCTGTATCGTATTGCCAATGACAAATTGCGCACCAAATAATAGGCCCGCAAGCAGAGCAATACGGCCCCCGGAATCAAACTCGACCAAGGCGAAAAGGCAAGGCAATATGACAGCAGCCAGCCCTCCGATAATCGGGATATAATTCAGAATAAAAATAACCAAGGCCCAGAAGAGTGCATTATCTAACCCTAAAGCCGCCATAGCAATATAGCTGATAATGGTCTGCATGATTGAAATAATGGTCTGCACGCCCAAATATTTTTCAATAGACTGTCGAATACGCTCACCTACTTTTGCCGCTTGCTGTCGTTTCTCTACATTCGGGAACAAATCATCCATTTTTTTGGGAAAGGAAGATTGGGCTGTAAATAAGAAAACAACATAAAGGGCGATCAATGAAAAATCGGACACAACGCCCTGCACCGAACTGGCAAAGCCTGTCAGGCCGGACTGGATTTTTTCAGAAATACCAAACCGGGAGTTCAAGGCCCCAAATGAGAGATCACTCTGACCTGTTACACCGCCAATCCATGCAAATATTTCACTCAGACGCGCCTGATAACGCGGGGCCTCACGGGCAATATCTGAGGCCGTATCAGCAATAATCAACACAATACCAATCAGCGCACAGACAACGCATAACACCGCAATAAGAAGTGCGAACCAATAAGGGATTTTAGAACTTAAGCCGTCAAGCCAGCGTGCAAAGGCATCAATGATCAACCAGATAAATATAGCCAGGGCAAACGGGGCTACAATATCTGCTGTTTGATGTAATGACCATGTTAACGCTACAAAAGCGAGGAATAATAAACTGGCGCGTACTGTACTATCCACTTTAACCCTCTCCCCTTAATAGGGCCCCATAACCGGGCGACCATAATCATTTCAAACCTGATAGGCCTTATTTTGCGAATATTCTCTTGATTTGGTTAAAAGGTCAAATCCTGTTTCGGACAAGCGCCCTAATTGCCCCGCGTCCCCAATAATCCTTACTTGCCAGTCTCTACCTGCCAAGATGATGAAATCTGGTCACGATGATTGCTTTCTATATCAGAGCCTTATATCAAAAGACTATTGGGTTACACATAGCCCGACAGCACCACTATGAGGTTTTATGGGCACGATTTTTATAGGTCAGGACAATGAGGGCAAAGATCAGGCCCTGCTGCTTAACCGGGCCAATCGCCACGGCCTCATCACCGGGGCAACAGGTACGGGCAAAACCGTTACATTACAAATTCTCTCGGAAGGCTTTTCCAAAGCGGGCGTACCCGTTTTTGCCGCAGACGTGAAAGGCGACCTCTCGGGCATTTCCCAAACAGGTAGCGCCGATCACACATTACATGATACATTACTATCTCGGGCCGAAAAAATCGGCCTAGATGATTATAGTTATATGGCCTTGCCGAGCATTTTCTGGGATCTGCACGGCAAAAAAGGCCATCCCATACGGGCAACAATTGCCGAAATGGGCCCCATGCTTCTCTCCCGCCTTATGGACCTAACCGAAGCCCAAGAAGGTGTCATGAATATTGCCTTTGACATTTCAGAAGATAATGAGTGGCCGCTTATTGACCTAAAAGATTTGAAATCCACGCTGATATTTGTGTCCGAACAACGCAAAGAATTGTCCATGGAATATGGTAATATTACCAGTCAAACAGTCGGAGCTATCATCCGAAACCTGCTTGTTCTGGAGCGCGAAGGAGCCGATAAATTTTTCGGCGAGCCCGCTCTCAAACTTACCGATCTTTTAAAGACGACCGAAAAGGGGTTGGGCTATATTAATATTCTGGCCGCAGATGATCTTATCAATACACCCCGGCTTTATTCTACCTTTCTGCTCTGGTTGTTAAGCGAATTATTTGAGGAACTGCCCGAAGTCGGCGATCCAGAAAAACCCGTTATGGCTTTCTTTTTTGACGAAGCCCATCTCTTATTTAACGAAGCGCCAAAGGCCTTAGTCGAAAAAATCAATCAGGTCGCCCGCCTCATCCGCTCTAAGGGTGTCTCGCTTTGGTTTGTTACTCAAAATCCCGGTGACATTCCCGATGACGTTCTGAGTCAGGTCGGCAATCGCATCCAACATGCCCTGCGCGGCTATACTCCCAAAGAACAAAAGGCTATCCGTACCAGTGCGGAGGCCTTCCGCCCCAATCCGAAATTTAAAACCGTAGACGTCATTTCCGAGCTCGGGGTCGGGGAGGCCTTAGTCTCGGTCCTTGACCATAAAGGACGTCCGCAAATCGTCGGCCAAACCCTGATCCGCCCGCCAGCCTCCCGTTTAGGGCCTGCCAGTGAAAGTGAACGCGAGGACATCATCTCGAAAAGCGCATTGGCCGGACTATATGAAACGCCCATTGACCGGGAATCCGCCTATGAAATCCTGACACAGAAACGCAAGGATATAGCCAAGGCGCAAGAAAAAGCACAAGTCAGCCGCCAGAAAGACGCTGTTAGTAAAGCCAAAAAATCTGCAAAAACCAAAACACCCGCTAAGTCACGCACGAAGTCGCGCACAAGTCGGCGTAAAAAATCAACCGGCGGCAAGGTCATGCATGAGGTGAAATTAGTGGGACGGCAAATCCTGCGAACTGAAGGGCGCCGGTTGATACGCGGCATTCTTGGTTCCATGATGCGCAGATAGTTGATAATAGAAAATGAGCTGATAAACTTGTAGGGTAAATCAGGAGGTATGTTATGAAATTTCAGACCCTAACGCTTTCAATTCTTGCGGCGCTTGCATTTTCTGTTGAAAGTCTGGCGGAAAGTGCTGACCCGACCTCGGGCCTGCAAAGCGCACCACATAATGTCTGGGGAATATGGCTAAACCCGAAGGGCACAGCAAAAATAGAGATTACCGATTGCGCGGATACAAGCCCGTGCGGGCAGATAATCTGGGTGACACATGAAGGCAATGAGAATCCGCTCGATAATAATAATCCGGACCCGGACCTAGCTAAAAGACCTCTTACCGGCGTGAAAATGCTCCATAGCTTTCGGCGCGGTAAGTCAAAATGGTCGAATGGGAAAATTTACAATCCCGAAGACGGGAAGTCCTATAAAGCTTCTATTAAAGCCAAAATGGACGGTACATTGGAAGTCAAAGGATGTGTTGGCCCCTTTTGTAAAACCCAAATCTGGACACGCCCAGCGCCTTAAGACCCATTATGTCAATGGAAGTTTTATTTAGTCTGGTAAATGCGGCCGTTCTACCGGCTTGGGCGCTTTTATTATTTGCGCCCAATGCCAAATTAACGGACCGTCTGGTGCACTCAATGGCCTATCCGTTTTTCTTGGGCCTTATTTATTTTTTCGGCTTGATAAGCACTGTGTTTTTTGGTTTTGGTGCCGAAGGGTCAGGCTTTACATCCATAGCGCAAGTACGCCAAATTTTTGCCTCAGATATGGGTCTGATTGTCGGTTGGACACATTTTCTTGTATTCGACCTTTTCGTTGGCGCCTGGGAAGCCCGCGATGCAAAAACACACAATATTCGACATATTTATATGCTCCCCTGCCTGATCTTAACCTTCATGTTCGGCCCGGTCGGACTAATGCTCTATTTGATAATTCGACGGGGTCAGGCAAAAAAGTCAGCAATAGCTTAAGACAACAGGGCCGGTAAAATCCCTGAGATAGACGATCTAAACGCTAGACAGACTTAAAGCCCTAAAACATCTTTCATGTCATAGGCTCCCTTTTCCTGCTGGTAAGCCCATAAGGCTGCCGCAATAGCCCCTTGTGCAAAAACAGACCTATCAAGAGCGTCATGTGAGAGCGTAATCATTTCCATTTCAGAGGCTATCCGAACCTCATGCGCGCCAATAACCCCGCCGCCCCGCAACGCTGCAAAGCCGATTTGGCCTTCCCCGCGCGGTGCCCCTCGGCCTTCGCGGGTTAATACCTGCATCTCTTTAAGGCTAACATCCCGCCCGCGCGCTGCCGCCTCGCCTAACATTAAGGCCGTACCGGAAGGGGCATCGACTTTATGTTTATGGTGCATTTCCAGCACCTCGATATCCCAGCCCGTTCTTAGCGCCCGACTGGCTGTCTCAACCAAGACCTCCAGCATATTCACACCCAGAGAAAAATTACCCGATTTTAACAGGGTAATATCACGGGCAGCAGACATGAGGGCCTTTTCCTCTACGTCTGTATAACCCGTTGTACCGGTCACCATTGTATGGCAGCGACACGCATGCATAGCTAAAGCCGCATCAATAGCGGGTTTCGGAGCCGAAAAATCAATAAGAACATCGCAGCTATTTAGCGCCGCCTGCAAGTCTGAGCTAACATTAACGCCAATATCGCGCAGCTCTGCCAGCCGGGCAATGTCTTGCCCCATATGCGGATCGGTCGCCTCGCTTATCGCCGCAGAGAGTTTCATGCGCGGCTCAGCTTGCATAGCCTTTAACACCGCCAGACCCATGCGTCCGGTTGCACCTAAAATACCGACTTCAATTATCCGTTTTGTCATAAGCGCGTCATAGACGGGATTTCGGCCTGCGTCCAGACGTGCTGTTACGCCCGCCCTTCCAAAAATTTAACCTTGTGTTTACGCCCTGTTTACCCAAGCGATTTAGATTTCTTTAACAAAAGCCCTCGCGAACTCACTTGCCTAGCCAAGCCGGTTTAGAGGGAAAATTAGGGAACGACTATGCCACCAAGTGCTACGGCGGATTATGATCCACATCTTGTCCATGATATGATGGACGATCTTAACCTTTCACCGGGCGGAGCCTTAAAACGCGCCTTGGTCGCTTTGGCCCTTTGCGCAATTGGCACGTTCATGCTCATCTGCCTGCTTAGCTATAATCCTTTCGATCATACTTTTGATACGGCCGGTATTGGTGAAATTCAAAATAAATTTGGCAAGATAGGGGCCAATTTTTCTAATATAACCATGCAGGCGATAGGCTGGGGTGGTTATATTCTAAGTGGCTTGATTTTACTCACGGGTTTGCGCGGTATTATAAAGCCTCGCCCGAAAACAAACCGTTTGGAAACATGGCGGAAACTGGCAATTTTCTTTGGCGCCCTCATCTTTGGCAGTGCCACATTATCCGCGTTTCCGATTCCGCAAAGCTGGCCTATGGCCAGCGGGATTGGTGGCTGGTTAGGGGACGGCATTTATTTGAATTTCAAGGCCGCTCTGGATTACTTTAACCTGCCTATTTCCGGCTTTATCGTGGCTGTCTTTACCTTTGTGATAAGTGCATTTTGCCTTGGGCGCTATATCGGTGTTGTCGGGCGTGACCTTCTTGATATTTGGGATGCGGCCGGCTTGCTCTGGGCTACACTTCGCGTCTGGATAGACCGTTTCGCCCTTAGTATTAGCCGTCTTTTCCAAAAATTGTTTGGCCCGAATAACTTTGCCGCGTCTTGGCGGCGACCCCGCTTTATACAACGCAAACCAAGCACAGCCAATATGAGCGTCGACCCGGGGGCAATCCTTGAGACAGATATAAAACATTCCGAGAAGATCGATAAGCTTGTCCGGGCCTCTAAAACCAGAAACACAACTACTAACTATGCAGCGATTGAGCCTAAAGCGAAAAGCGCGACAAAGTCTACGGCTAAACCCAAGAGAAAAACACGCGCTAAGCCCAAAGCCCAATTCCATTTCCCCGAGGGCAGTGACTTTGTACTGCCAAGCCTTGATTTGTTAAAGACGCCCCCGCCCCGTTCAGCCATAACGGATGAAGGCGCCTTAAGACGGGCATCTGAAAACCTACACCGCGTCATGGCCGAATATGGCATTGAGGGTGAAATGGGCGCCGTCAGGCCCGGCCCTGTTGTGACCCTATTTGAATTTGAACCCGCGCCCGGTGTGAAATCAAAACGTATTATCGGACTGGCCAATGATATTGCGCGCAATATGAGTGCACAATCAGCTCGGATAGCCGTGGTGCCGGGGCGCAATGCCATGGGTGTTGAACTCCCAAATAGGCGGCGTGAAACAGTCTGGTTAAAAGATATGTTAGCCTCGCGCGATTTCCAAGACACTCAAGCCGGTCTTCCCCTTATTATGGGTGAGGACATTGGCGGCGCGCCCTTTATTGCCGATCTGTCGAAAATGCCTCATTTGCTTGTCGCGGGTACAACGGGTTCAGGTAAATCAGTGGCTGTAAATGCGATGATATTAAGCCTGATGTATAAATTGACGCCCGATCAATGTAAATTCATCATGATTGACCCGAAAATGTTGGAACTCTCGATTTATGATGATGCCCCTCACTTGCTGGCCCCGGTTGTAACAGACCCTAAAAAGGCGGTTGTTGCCTTAAAATGGACCGTGCGGGAAATGGAAGATCGTTACCGTAAAATGTCAAAAATGGGCGTACGCAATATGGCTGGCTATAATGAAAAACTGGCCGAGTTTAAAGCGCGCGGCGAGGTCATCACCAAGACGACCATGACAGGCTATGATAAAGAAAGCGGCGAACCGGTTTTCGAGACAGAAGAGCTCAATTACGAACCCATGCCTTTTATTGTCGTCATTATTGATGAAATGGCAGATTTGATGATGGTCGCGCGCAAAGAGATTGAGGGCTCTGTACAACGCTTGGCACAAATGGCCCGCGCGGCGGGTATTCATATGATTATGGCCACGCAGCGTCCGTCTACTGATGTGATTACCGGAACGATCAAAGCCAATTTCCCAACCCGCATTTCCTTTCGTGTCGGGTCTTCTATTGATAGCCGGACGATTATTAATGAAAACGGCGCCGAGCAATTATTAGGCAATGGCGATATGTTATTTATGGGTACAGGACGACCCCGACGCCTACACGGTCCATTTGTATCCGATGCCGAAGTTGAAAAAATCGCCGCCTTTGTCAAAGCCCAAGGCTCACCCTCCTATCTGGAAGATGTTACCCTTGAGCGTGAAGAAGGGCCGCAAGACCCCTCACTTGCTGGCGGCGGATCAGAAGGCAATACACTTTTTGATCAAGCCGTAGCCATTGTCGCGCGCGACCGCAAAGCCTCGACAAGCTATATCCAGCGCAAATTGTCTATTGGCTATAACCGCGCGGCAAATCTGATAGAGCAAATGGAAACCGAAGGTATGATTGGCCCGTCCGGACCCGGCGGAAAACGTGAGATTTTTCTCCCTGAAGCAGAGGGCTATTAAGGGTTTGCCGTAACCTCTTGTTAAGGCCTGACCCATAATCTTTGATCCGTGAGGGATGCACAACTGCAAGATCAAAAGGACTGGCATGGAACACATCACCACTCTGATACCGCTTATTATTTTATGGGCCACGCTTTATGTGGGTTTTAATGTCTCAATCCGTTATTTTAAGGATTGAAAGGTTTTAAACCTCGGCAATATGCGTAAGTATAGCGGTAATGACACTCGCTCTTGAAAAATCCCGCGCGCGTATTCAGGCCAAACAAAGACGGTTTGGCGCCCATCATCCCAAATGCGCCATCGACTTATTAGCCCATTATCCTGCTTTAGAGTTTCGCGGCAAAACTATTGGCGGCATCTGGCCCTTAGCGGGGGAAATTGATACGCGTCCTTTGCAAGACAATCTATCGGCCATGGGGGAGAGTCTATCCCTGCCCTGCACCCCGCGTACAGGGCACCCACTTATCTTTCGACACTGGCAACCCGGTGAGGCGTTAAAAGCCGGACCCTACCAAACCCGCGAGCCCTATCCCGACAAAGCCGAAATATATCCCGAACTGGTCTTTGTGCCCCTATTGGCATTCACGGCGCGCGGCGAACGTTTGGGTTATGGCGGCGGGTTTTACGACAGAACCTTACAAGCCCTCGCCCAACGCGGAAAGGTTTTTGCTTGCGGCATAGCCTATAATGCGCAAGAAGCCGTTACATTGCCGACGGATAAATATGATGTGCGGCTGGACGCAATCTTGACTGAAACGGGGTTTAGACAATTTAATCATTGATCCCGTTATAATTTTACGAAGGCACTCAATTTGAAATTTGCATTTTTTGGAGACGTTGTGGGGCGGGCCGGACGCAAAGCCGTTACGCAATATGTTCCGCATCTAAAAAGTCAGTTAGGGCTGGACGCCGTAATCGTGAATGCGGAAAACGCCGCCGGCGGATTTGGAATTACCCGCTCAACGGCGGACGCATTATTTGATGCCGGTGTTGATGTGCTTACCCTTGGCAATCACAGTTTTGATAATCCGCAAGGTATAAATGTCATCGAATCTGAGGCTAGGCTATTGCGGCCCTGTAACTACCCCCCAAACACCGTGCCGGGGCGCGGAGCGGGACTATACGACATCAAAGGCTTTCAACTGCTCGTTATCAATGTGTTAGGCCGTGTGTTTATGGACGCCCTTGATGATCCCTTTCAAGCCGTAGAAAAAGAGCTTAGTGCAGCCCCTTTAGGCGAAGTCGCCGATGCGATTATTGTCGACATTCATGCCGAGGCCACCTCAGAAAAACAAGGCATGGGCGTATTTTGTGACGGGCGGGCTAGCCTTGTTGTCGGGACACACCAACATGTGCCCACCTCTGATACACGTATCTGGCCGGGCGGGACGGCCTACCAAACCGATGCGGGTATGTGCGGGGATTATGACAGTATAATCGGCATGGAAAAGGCTGAACCTTTAACACGATTTACCACGCGCATGCGCGCAGGCCGTTTCCAACCCGCAAGCGGCGCGCCCACACTCTCGGGGGTGTTTGTCCAAACGGATGATAAGACGGGTCTGGCCATACGCGCTGAGCCTATCCGCATGGGCGGGGTTCTAAGCGAGCACATCCCGTCTGTTTAAAGGGGTCTGTTGAGAGGTGAACATAGTCTACTTCGATTCAACAGCTTTACGATTCAATAATGATGGGAATGGCGACGCCGTATCTGTAAACAACCAAGCGCGCTCGGCCTTTTGACTCCGTGATAAGGCGGTCACAGACATGTTTTGTTGTGACAAGCTCATTATTAATCGCCGCAATAATGTCGCCCATTTCCAAGCCCGCTTTTTGCGCAGGGCTATCGTCGATAACGCGCGTTACATAAATACCGCGCACGCCGGGTGGAGGGTTATCTTCCGCTGTAGCAGGCCGCAGGAGCGCGCCTAATTGTTCAAGGCTTTCAACGACGGGCGCTTTAAAAGCTTTGATTTCGATATTGATAGTATTTTCAATACCGTTTTCCCGTATATAGGTTAAAGCATAAGGCGTCCCGGGCGTAGCCACTCCAATCCAGGCTCGCAAAGCATTGGGCGATTTAACGGTGCGACCATCAAATTTCGTAATCACGTCTCCCGCTTGTAATCCCGCGTTTTGGGCAGGGCTTTCGGGCCGTAAACTGGCTATAAGCGCGCCGTCCCAATGATCTATGCCGACGGCCTCAGAGGCCTTTTCGCTGACTGCCGCCATCTCAATACCAATAGAGCCACGCTTGACCTCGCCGTGCATTATAATTTGATCGGCAACTTGGAAGGCCAGAACAGAGGGTACAGAAAAGCCGATCCCGTCACTGCCCCCCGCCTTGCTTAAAATCGCCGTGTTCACCCCGACAAGACGCCCGTTACTATCAAGAAGCGGGCCGCCTGAATTGCCCGAGTTTATCGCCGCGTCCGTTTGAATGAAATCCTGCAAATTGCCGCCTGACGTCGAACGCCCCAACCCGCTAATCACGCCCAGCGAAAGAGATTGGTCTAAACCCAGCGGATAGCCAACAGCAAACACGATATCGCCAACCCGTAATTTATCTGAATTGGCTGTCGCCACCGCGTCCACACGCAAATCATCCGCTTGGAGCACAGCAATATCGGTCGGTTTATCAAGACCAATAAGGCGGGCTTGGACAATGCGGCCATCGGGTACATTTATCAAGGCACCATCACTGCCCGCAACGACATGTGCATTGGTGATGACATAACCTTTCTCCGCATCAAATACCGCCCCAGACCCTATTCCGCTCAAGGCCAATTTATCGGCATCATTTTTTTTCACGGTCACGATGCGCACAACGGAGGGTAAAACCGAGTCTAACGTATCGGCAAAACTTAAAACATTACGCGCATTATCCTTTGGAAGGAAACTCTCTTTGGGCGCGGTTGAGGAGGGGTTCGTACAGCCTCCCAGAAGGATTAGACCCAGCAGTCCCAAGGACATAAAAAAAGAGGAAATAATTTTAAAAAGAGAAGGCATGAGGGTCCGTATGTCTGATGAATTATACCTTGAGCGATTAGAGAGCTTAACACGGTAATGCCTGAAACTGAAATCACAAACAGAGGATTATGACGATATTACTTGCACGGAAACTCGACCAAAATTTTTCAACCCTTTTACCCCGCCCCGCAGAAGATTGAGGTCGCTCTGTTATCTTCTCAGTCCAACACACTTATCCCGCTTTGTGTTGCCAAGCAGGGGCGGCGCTGGGAATACCAAAGAGATAACCTTGTAAGTAATCCACGCCGAGACGCATGAGCAAGTCAGCATGTTCGCGGCTATCGACCATTTCAGCAACGGTTTTGACATTAAAGGTCTGGGCCAGATCGACCATCATACGCACAAAGGTCTGCTTATGAGGCATGGCTGCGAGATCTTGAATGAATGAGCCATCAATTTTTATGGTGTCCGCTTCAATCGCCATAAGGTTTTGGAATGTCGTATAACCCGAGCCAAAATCATCAATCGCGAATTGCGTCCCGAATTGACGGGCCTCAACACAAAACCGATTGGCTTTCGCCGGATCGTCAAGCGCGACAGTTTCGGTCAGTTCCAATGTCACCCGTTCTGCGGCTGGCCCCAAAGCTTTCAAAGCTTCAAGATAGGCCGTAGCCGCCTTGACGTTTTTCACAGTTCCCGCTGATAGATTAAGAGCGAGTTTAATATCCGGGTCACGCCGTAATGTCTCGGACGCCAAAGCCAGCGCGCGGCGATCAAGAAAGTGTACAAGGTCCAGCTCTTCGGCTGCCATGATAATCTGACCTGCGGATATGACCTCTCCATTATCGCGGCGCAGGCGCAATAAACATTCATAATGATGAAGCGCGCGGGTTTTAGCTTCAACAATGGGCTGATAAGCCAGAGATATCCGGCGGTCATTTAAGGCCGATAATATAGCATCTGCGGTAATAGGATTACGTCTTTTTATTGTCGGGCCTTTTAAAACACCGCCAACAAAGGCAGCATAAATACCCGGGCGCGGTAAACCCTCTAAAGCGGTTTGACATTGCAAGAAAGCCTCGTCCGCCGTGCGCGCAAAAACATCACCCTGCGTCAAGTCGGCGCTCCGATCGATAATGTCTGGGTCCGCGAGCAAAGTACCGCCGGCACATAATTCTGCATATAGCTCACCATGCGGGCTTGGGTAAGGCGTATCAGATAGCTCCTTAAGCAAGCTTTCCCCTAACGTTTTTAGGCTCTTTGGATCGGCACGCAATACGCCAATACCAAAGCCCATATCACCAAGGCGGCCAACCATATCAGGGGCCGTGACAAGGCCAGACAAACGGGTTCCGACCGCTTTGAGCAATCGCTCACCGGTTTCATATCCATACGTCGTATTCACATCATCCAGATTGGTAACATTAAGGCGCAAAAACCCGGCGCTCACCGCTTCGCGGGTAGAGATAGATAAGAGATAGGTCAAACCACGATGTAAGCGGTCAGTACTCCATAAACCCGTAAGAGGGTCATAAAGGCGGTTATAAAGGGCCTTGTCCTGCGCCTCTTTCTGAACATCAATATTACGCAAAATCGCCAGAACAAGGTGCGGTGCTGCCCCGTCGCCGGATAAACGCCTACCGCGCTCTTCGAGCCATATTTTTTGACCGTCAAATGTCTGAACCGGATAGGTCACAATATATTCGGCACCGTCCCATGTCAGATGCTTGATAGCCTTTGTACGTTCGGATATCGCCCTGTCAGATAAAAGCCGTTCATAGGATTTGCGATTTTCCGGTAAGTTGGGAATTTGGCCACGAAACAAGCTCGCAGCACTGGTGACATCAAGCCAGTCATGACTATTTTGGCCGTCCCAGCGAAAACTGGCCGTTTTACTTATCATCTGGGTCTGCTGAACCAGCATGGAGAGTTCAGAGGCGTCCATATCACCAAACGCTCTGCCCATCTCTGTCTTATGCGGCTTATTTGGCTCGCTCATTGTGTCCTGTCTTAATTCGTCGACCCTGTGACATTTGGTTATAATGCGAAAGACTTAATAAAATACACCAATAAAGTGTATTTTATATATCTAATCTCCGAAACTCTCTGGAACCCCGAAATCCCTACGGGCGCTGGCAATTGTGACCATAAAGCCAGCCATGACATCCAGAAGGCACATCAGAGTAATTAAAAAGAAAACAGAGGTTGCAAAGGCATTAAACATTAAAAACTCGACCAGACAGATAATGAAGAGCACCATGGAAAACGCATGGTTCATAATGGCCGCCCGGCCAAAACCTGTTGATTTTAAAAGTTCGAAGAAAAGCAAAAGCAAGCTCAGCATAATCAGGGCATGGCCCGGTGTTATGGACCAATCCGCTCCAGACGCCATAGCCACACTCAGCAGCTCAGCATCCATCTGTGCTCGCACATTCGCGGCCGTTGAGAAAGTTGCGCCGCCCCACGCCACGACATTATAGATAATAACGGGCACAGTCAGCAGGGGTATTATCGTAAAAATGCGCATTCAAAACCCGTCAAACGAATCATTAAAGTTTAAACTAGCACTAAAGCCTTGCAATAAGTTAACGCGCGTTAGGATTTTCTCAGCTAGGGCGCATTGCTATCAACGCATTTATACCCGATTTTTGCTCGGCTAACCTGAAATATTAAAAACCAGTAATAAACGCAGGATTTTACCTTTTCACGCGTTTGGGTCTATGAGTAACAAGAAAGGATCTCCCCCATGTCTAATATGTTTAGAAAATCGACTTTACTAAAAACCGTAACGCTTACAGCTTTTGGTCTTGCCGGGCTTTCAACTGTCGCCCTTGCCAAACCCAAGGCCGATACTGACCAGAACGGCGAAATCAGCCAAGCTGAATTTATCGCCCACGCTAATCAAAAATTTAGCGACACAGACACGAATTTTGACGGCATTTTAACGCAAGACGAAATCAAAGTGTACCGCGCAGCCAAAAAGCAAGAGCGCCAAGGCATAAAATTTGGCAAACTTGACAGCAACAGTGATGGGTTTGTCTCCAAACCTGAATTTGAGGCGGCTGGCACTGATAAACAAGCCAAACGCGAAGCCAAGCGCCTTAAAAAAGCCGATACAAATAATGACGGTGTTATTGACGAGGCTGAAAAGGCGGCCATGCAAGCCAAGCGCGAGCAAAAGCGCGCCGAAAGACAGGCCAAGGGCGGCGATGGTCCCCGCGGCAAAGGCCGGATTGAGCGCGATGCCAATGGTGACGGCTTTATCACACAGGCCGAGCATGACGAAGCTGTGTTGGCTATCTTTGCGCGCCTCGATGCCAATGGCGACGGCGTCTTAACCAAGGGTGAAGGTAAGAAGCGCCGCGGCAAGAAAAAGAAGCGGGGCCAGTAACATCAAACTTGTTAGCCTCAATAAACCCGCATCAGGGCCTCAGGATACGCTTATTGATCCTGATGCGGATGTTCTCGCCGGCCTTCGGGCCGGGTCTGAGGCGGCTTTAAAGACATTAATGGATCGACATATGCATAAATTACACGCACATGCGGCCTATATGTTAGGCGACCCGGTGATGGCAGAAGATGTCTGCCAGACCGTATTCCTCAAGACCTGGAAAATGGCCCCGAATTGGGTACCGGGAAAAGCCAAACTCATTACATGGATGCGTCGGGCCACGAAAAATGCCTGTCTGGATATTCTCAAAAAGCACGGGCCCTCTTTTCCGGGTACCCTGCCGGAAATGGCCGATACAGCCTCAAATGCTGTTGACGGGCTGATGGCAAATGAAAACGCAGCCCAAGTCAAGCGAGCGCTCGCGGACTTACAACCCCGACAACGCACGGCTATCGTGCTGAGTTTCTATGACGGCGTAAGCCAGAAAGAAGGCGCACAGATTATGGATATTTCAGAAAGCGCGTATGAATCCCTGCTTATGCGCGGGAAAAAAGCCTTAAAAACAAAGTTAAACACGCAGGCCGCGTCCTACATTAAGGACGGACTGACACCTAAACCGGAAGGCCTAACGCCATGACCTCTGATAATTCCTTGCCAGAAAACTCTCCTCACATGAGCGATAAGGATTTGCAGGCACGCCTGAAAGGTTACAGCCCGGCAAGCCCGTCCGATCTTTTACAAAACCGTATTCTGAAAATGGCTAAACAAACCCCGCAAGACATAGCTACGGACAGCACCGGAGCAATTAGCAGCGTGGGTCATCAGGCAATACCGCATGCACAAAATGATCGCGCACCCTTTAAAATGAAATGGGCAGCAGGATTAGTTTGCGCCTTTAGCTTAGGCGTTATCGCGCTAACGCAGTTCGGCACAACCCAAACAGACCAAAGTAATGTCTGGCAAGAAGCCGCGTTAGAGTTAGGTATCTCTGATATTTATGATTGGGTAGAAAACACGAATTAGGTCCGGCTCCCCCCTCCAAATGCCGCCTGATGAAGCGCTATTATATTCCCCTAAATATAATAGCCAAACCGGAGCCCATAACAGGGTTCCGGTTTTTATTTTGGGGTCAAACTACTCGCACGGCATCAGCCCTAACGAATATTTACATATCCGTAGCGCGGCACACCGTCTTAAGCGGCACGCGAGAACTTTAGTGGATTGGAAAGCTATAGGCCATTGCTTGGCCTATAACACCCTACTCTATACTGAGCCATCCCTATCGGGCGCATAGCCCGATAATGAGGCCGCGTATAAATTAAGCCCGCTTGCGCAGGGCTTTTTCAGCTTTTTCCGCCATTTGACGGGCACGGAGGCGCTCAAAACTGTCAAGCATGTCCATTGCATCCCTGAGTTCTCCCGCCAAATCCATATGCTGGACGGCGACATCTTCCAAAGAAGAGCGAATATTGTCTTTACGCGATATAACAGACTGCGCATAAGATCCGTAAGCCACATAGCCTTCGCGCTGCTCATTCGGATCGACACGGTCCTCTGGCACGCTTTCATTAAGTTTACGAATTTGTTTTTCCAGATCTTGACGTGTTGCCTCTAAAACTGAAATACGTCTCTGTAAGTCCTCAATCGCAAATCGCGTTTGTCGGACTGATTTTTCCATAGAATGGTTCATAATAGTTCACCTAACCCAAAATAGACGGATTTTTCCGTTCTTGAGGCTGGTTTTACCGGATTATGCTTACGGTCCCGTAAAGATTTGAAAAAAAAATGTTCATTTCGGGTCCAAATCATGAAAACAATTAAAAAACGCGAATTATTGTTAACATTTGATTTACGGGATTCACGTAAGCCATAGGTTCCGTTAACTATATTTCGTTAGCTACGGGATAATGATTCGCCTAGGAGGGGATTATATGCGTGTTCTTCTGATCGAGGACGATAGTGCTACAGCGCAGGGCATCGAATTGATGCTCAAGTCTGAGGGTTTTAATGTCTATACCACCGATTTAGGTGAAGAGGGTGTCGATTTAGGCAAGCTTTATGATTATGATATCATTCTGCTTGACTTGAACCTACCCGATATGCCGGGTTTTGAAGTCCTTAAAATGTTGCGTCTGGCTAAAGTCAACACACCAATCTTTATTCTATCCGGTACGTCGGATATCGAAACCAAAGTAAGAGGTCTGGGAACTGGCGCAGATGACTATATGACCAAGCCTTTCCATAAAGACGAACTTGTCGCGCGTATCCACGCCGTGGTTCGCCGGTCCAAAGGTCATTCACAATCCATTATTACAACAGGCGATATCGCCGTTAATCTGGATGCCAAGACGGTAGAAGTTGCCGAGCACCGCGTACATCTTACCGGTAAAGAATATCAAATGCTTGAGCTTTTATCTCTTCGCAAAGGCTCAACCCTGACCAAGGAAATGTTCCTTAACCACCTTTACGGCGGTATGGACGAGCCAGAGCTTAAAATTATCGATGTCTTTATTTGTAAGCTACGCAAGAAATTGGCCGCTGCAACAGGGGGCGAGCACTATATCGAGACCGTCTGGGGACGAGGATATGTTCTACGTGAACCCGCACGGGACAAATTAACAGCCTAATTGGTTTTAAATTCCAACGCCAAACCCCGCCTGTGTAGCGGGGTTTTCTTTTGCCTAAATTTATCTTGCACGAAGGCTTGACGAAAAGAGTCAAATAGCCCTTTAAGACTCCATCTTATTTAAAGGAAAACCTATGCGCCCTCAAAATCGTGCCACCGACTCACTTCGCCCAGTCAGTTTTGATCCCGGGGCCTCAAAATATGCCGAAGGGTCATGTCTTGTTAAATTCGGTGATACCCATGTTTTATGCACAGCCAGCATCGACGAAAACGTCCCTCGCTGGATGAAAGGCTCGGGCAAGGGTTGGGTCACAGCAGAATATGGTATGTTGCCAAGGTCCACACATTCGCGAAATAGTCGCGAAGCGGCCCGCGGAAAACAAGGCGGGCGGACGGTTGAAATTCAACGCCTTATTGGTCGGTCTTTGCGCGCCGTGATTAACCTTGAAATTTTAGGGGAAAGACAAATTATAATAGATTGTGATGTCATGCAAGCGGATGGCGGCACCCGCACAGCCAGTATTTCAGGGGCCTGGGTCGCGCTCTACCAAGCTTGCGAAAGTCTGGTTAAACAAGGAAAAATTACCAAAAATCCTGTCACGGATAAAATGGCGGCTGTATCATGTGGTATTGTTGAGGGCGAATGTCGGCTGGATCTGGAATATGTCGAGGATAGTGCCGCACAGGCAGACGCCAATTTCGTTTTAACAGAACAAGGCGGCGTTATCGAGGTTCAGGCCAGCGCTGAGGACACACCCTTTAGCCCCGATCAAATGGCTGAGCTCATGCGGCTGGCCGGTAAAGGGATTGGCCAGATTTGCGCACTGCAAGCCCAAGCCTTAAAAAGCTAACAAAGCCCGAAGCGCCAAAACATGTCACTATGTCGGATTTTCTAAAAACAAACTCTGTCCTCCAAGGCTATTCTACCTTGGTCGTTGCCTCCCATAATCAAGGGAAGGTGCAGGAAATTCGTGATCTGCTTACGCCATACGGCTTTAAGACCCAGAGCGCAGCTGAATTAAACTTGGCTGAGCCCGAGGAAACAGAAACCAGCTTTGCCGGCAATGCCCGCCTGAAAGCCGTAGCGGCGGCCACCGTCTCAGGCCTGCCCGCATTGTCTGATGATAGCGGTCTGGCAGTTGATGCCTTGGACGGTGCGCCGGGTATTTATGCCGCCCGCTGGGCTGAGAAACCCTCATTTGAGGGCGGCGGACGCGATTTCGATATGGCCATGTGGCATGTCAATGACCAAATTGGTAATAAGCCCGACCGTTCAGCCCGCTTTATCTGCGCACTCTGTCTAGCGCTACCAAATGGTGAGACTTTTATCTATGAGGGCAAGGTTGAAGGTGAAATTGTCTGGCCCCCGCGCGGCGATAAGGGCTTTGGCTATGACGCGGTTTTTCAGGCACGTGGCGACAGGCTTACATTCGCTGAAATAGAGCCGGAGACCAAACACGCAAAATCCCACCGTGCAGAGGCGTTTACAAAATTTATCAAAGACCATTTTAGAGATGACCGCGCCTGATCCTCAAAATATTGCCATTTATATACACTGGCCTTTTTGCACGCGCATTTGTCCCTATTGTGATTTCAACGTCTATAAGACCCGGAACCAGCCAAACCTTTTTGCGGCGATATTGAAAGATTTGCAGCGCTGGCGCGACTGGAGCGGGCCAAGGCAAATAAGCTCTATACATTTTGGCGGGGGAACGCCTTCATTGATGAGCCCTGAAAATATTCATACCCTTCTCTCGCACGTCAAAAAATTATGGCCCGCTCAGCCTTCTGGTCCTGAAAACGCTATAGAAATTGCGCTTGAAGCCAATCCGTCAGATTATGACGAACCAAAATGGCAAGCCTATAACCAAGCTGGCATTAATCGGCTCTCATTGGGTGTGCAAAGTTTTGATGATGACATATTAAAGCGTCTGGGTCGCAATCATGATGCCAATATGGCCAACGCCGCCCTTCAAGGCGCGCGTGACATTTTTGGCTCCCTGTCTTTGGATCTTATATTTGGCGTAAGCAACCAATCCCTATCCATACTCAGTCATGACCTTGATACGGCTTTATCTTATGCGCTCGACCATATTTCGACCTATCAATTGACGATTGAAGACGGAACGGCCTTTGATAAAGCCCTCAAGCGCGGAGAAAACCAAGCCGTAAGCCCTGAGACGAGTGCCGCTTATTTTGAGTATATCACCCAAAGACTTACAAAACAGGGGTTTGAGCATTATGAAGTGTCCAATTTCGCAAAGCCAGCCCACCGTGCACGCCATAATCTGAATTACTGGCAAGGCGGAGATTATGTTGGTGTTGGCCCGGGCGCCCATGGCCGCTTAACGTTAAAGACCAAACGCTTTGCCACGATTGCCCCCATGACACCCGATAATTACATCAACGCCCATCGGTCCGGCAGTCCGGATATTCAAAACACGACAGAACTATCCCCGCTAGAGTGGGCCGAGGAATATCTACTCATGGGCCTTCGTATAAATGAGGGCATATCCTTATCGCGATACGCTGCGTTATCAGGCCACGACTTACCGGAAAATATCTTACAGGATTTCATAAATCAGGGCATGTTGGCCATTAAAGAGGGACGCTTGAGCGCGACGCAGTCAGGCCGTCTTGTATTAGATTATCTGACACAAAAACTGCTAGGCGCCTAAACCATAGAGTGGTTGTCCTAATGGGCAACACCGACCGTGCAACGCGCCTTAAAACCCGCCCGAGCTTTGGCGCGGCGCTGGATCGACAACCACGAAACGGCCATTTTTAATCTGATAAACCGCCAGACCGCGGTCTGGTGTCCCGTCCGCATTAAAACGGACAAGCCCGTCACTTCCGTAAAACCCTTGCGGGTCTTCTGCGCGCGCGCGTCGACCTCGCGGATCACCATCAGCGACAAAAACGCCGAAATTTACAGCGTCATAGGCCAGAGAGGCCAGTCGGGACGGTTCTTCCCCGTAAGAGCGGTCATAATCAAGTAGAAATCCGCGTTGCGCGTCTTTATCAGGGCCGGCAAAAAGGCCGCCATTCAAGGCGGGTTCTCTCACGGTTTCCTCTCTGTTCCACAGGCCGGTGCCTAAAAATTGCACCTCGGAAATCCCGTCTTCATAATACAACATTAAGGGCGCAAGAGAGCGCAGAGCTGTGCCCCCTTCGGGCAAAATAATGGCCTCGAAAGCCAGAGGGTCAGGCGGCAGACCTTCTTCTTCTTTTAATTCATTTGCGTCCTCGACCTCCTTAAAGGCCGCTGAGAGACGCCGCACAGGTGCATCCATGACCGTAATATCATTACCCTTATAACTTTCGCTGGCCGTCAACTCTCCGCCCGTTCTGCCAATATGGCTGTCATATTCAGAAAAAACCCGTCGTCCATATCGGTTGTCAGGCCCTAAAAAGGCAAAGCGGCTAATACCTGTAGAACGCGCATAATCTATCACACGGCGTACTTCGGCTTCCGGTGGAAAGCTCAGTAAATATGTACCATTACCCGCAACTTTCTGATCTGTTGAAAATGCGATTACAGGAATATTGGCCCGGCGCGCTTCGCGGCCCGCAGCCGCTACAGATTTCGAAAGTACAGGTCCCAAAATTACATCAACCCCTGAGCGCACGGCACTTTGAACCGCTTGTCTTGCCCCTTGTTCCGTGCCTTGGCTATCAAGGGCTACTAATAATGTATCGGCATCCGGGCGGTTAAATACGGCGAGCTCTGCTGCGCGAAACATAGAGGCAGCCTCGGCGCGCAAGCGCTCTGATTTCGCGGAAAAAGGCAGAATCACGGCCATGCGTTTTATATCACGCCCGGCCATATGGGGCGGTGTAATACCATCTCGCTTAACGAAGGATTGGGGTGCTAGCTCTGGTTCTTTATTGACTTGAGCCGTTTCGGCAGATGATGGGTTTTGCGGGCGGGTTTGTTCTTGGGGTAATTGTGGTAAATTGGGCAATTGCGGGGCCGTCGAGACCGGAGTCGGTATTTGGGTTTGGCGCTGCACATCCGTCGTCTCGCACGCCGCCAACATCATCACCCCGCCCAAACAGAGAGCCCGAAGCGTGCCGGAACGACCTTTTAAATAGGCCTGTAAGTCAGACCCTCTTTTATCAAGACCGTGGTCAAATGCTTTAAAATTAGCCATAGATATATTACCCTTAAACCTGTAATCCTAAGCTTGGTTCAGATTAAACTCTGGCCAAACCCAAGATTAAACCCAGACCAGACCAGAAACGACTCTCGTGACAGACTCTATAAGTCAGATGAAAGATAAGCAATCCTTTAGTACGGTTCCATCGCAGTCACGACCCGGACATTTATATATTGTGGCTACCCCTATCGGGAATTTACGCGATATCACACTCAGAGCCCTTGATATATTGGGCACTGTGGATGAAATTCTGGCTGAAGACACCCGCCAAAGCCGCAAACTACTAAATGCATATGACATAAAAACCCCTCTAACGGCCTATCATGACCATAATGTGGCAAAAAAATTACCCTCTATCATCAAAGCTTTACAGGCTGGGCGCGCACTGGCCCTGATAAGTGATGCGGGCACACCGCTCATATCAGACCCGGGCTTCAAACTTGTTCGGGCCGCTGTTCAAGCGGACCTCCCTGTTATTCCCCTGCCCGGTGCTAGCGCCGTATTAGCGGCTCTTGTAACAGCCGGGCTACCGTCAGATAGCTTCACATTTTGCGGGTTTTTACCCGTAAAATCGGCGGCAAGAAAACGTCAACTTGAAACGCTTACATCATCGGCTTCGACATTGATTTTCTTTGAAACCGGCCCGCGTATTCTGGCTTCACTGTCTGACATGGAGCAGGTTTTGGGTAACAGAGCGGCAAGCGTGTCTCGAGAATTAACCAAGACCTATGAAGAAATCCGTAGAGGGCCTCTTTCCGACTTATTACAGAGTGTACGCGAAAACCCGCCGCGCGGTGAGATTGTTATCTGTGTCGCGCCCGCCCGGGCGCGGGAAAAATGGCCGCCCGAACAGATAGACAAAGCGCTAAAAGACCTCTCGGGTGAAATGGGTCTAAAACGAGCCAGTGCCCATATCGCCGAGCTTTCGTTTTGGACGAAACGCGATGTCTATCAACGCGCGCTTCAAATGCAGTCAGATGACTAAGAAGCACAGCCCAAAAACCCCACAGAACAAGCGACAAATTGCTGAAAGCGTGGGACGAAAAGCCGAGCATTACGCCGCACTTTATCTGCGTCTGAAAGGCTATAAAATATTAAGACAGCGCTTTAAAACCCGCCATGGTGAAATTGATATTATCGCCCAAAAGGGCGGAATTTTAGTTTTCACCGAAGTGAAGAAACGCCCCACACTTTCGCTGGCCCAAGATAGTCTCACGCCGCGCACTAAAAGCCGTATCGTAAAAGCTTCGGAAATATTCATATCTCGGCACCGATTTGCCCAAAAACTCGCCCATAGATATGACGCTGTCTTTATCACAGGCCGTTTTTGGGGCAAACCGACCCATTATATCGATCTTTGGCGGCCACATTAAATACAGATTAAACTATCGTTAAGTCGTAATTTGGTAACGTTTAAATAAGTTTTGGGCAGTAGCGTTAGCCAAAATTTAACCATAAGCCTAGGCTGCAATACCGCCAGATATGGGGGCAAAATGACAAAGACGTCTCATAATCAGAAAAATAAGGCCCACAGACTTAAAGTCTGCACGTTAATATGCATGATGTTGGCCTCAAGCGCCTCACTTTCAGGCTGCGCGGTCACAACAGCCGGAGTCAAAAAAGGCGATGAGAGAAATCTGGCGCGCTCCGTTAATGATGTCTCTGCCACGCGCGCGATTAAAGCCCGTATGCGCAGAGCGGACGGATTTAAACTTGGCGGTGTAGATGTCGAGGTCGCGGAAGGTGTTGTGCTTCTGGCCGGCAATGTCCGGACCCCGGAGGACCGAATAGAAGCTGAACGCATTGCATGGTCTGCCCCGCGCATCATAGAGGTTGGCAATGAAATTTTGATCAAGGAAAAGCAAGGCACCGTCCGCAATGCGAAGGACGGCGTTCTTAATCAGAAGGTCCGGGCGCGCCTGATTGCAGACAAAGCCGTAAAATCCCGTAATTTCAATCTGGAAGTTCATGACGGAATTGTCTATTTACTCGGTGTTGCACGCACGCCGCAAGAACTGGAACGTGCAGCCCAAATCGCCAGCACAACCAAAGGCACGCGGGAAGTCGTCTCCTATGCGACAATCCATACAGGAGGGCAAAACGGCCAAAATCAGTATGCCAGTCAGGAATACGACCTCAACGCTCCGGGGAGTTACGCAGGGGGATATAATGCGCCTGTTGTGCAAGAAAGCCTGCCCGCCCAGCCTACATATCGGGCCGTGCCGGAAAGCCTCAGTTTAACACCGACACCCGCGCCGTTGCCCGCCCCGTCTCAGGCTCCAACGCCCCAACGCGCGGCCGATGCCCTGCCTGACACAGAACCTTATTTTCGGGACCCGCAAACGGGTGAGCGTATTGAGCTGCCGCCTGGTGTCAAACCCATACCCTTTGTTCCGTCAAGCCCTGGAAGTCTGGGTGCAGGGGCTCTACCGCCGCCGGGATATCAAGCCGGACAGGCCCTCTCTGGCCCGACAGCACCCGCGCGCTTATCCGATCTGGGTGACAATCTAGGCAAGGCATTTCCAAGTGATAATGATTTGGGCGCCTTTCGAACGGGATCGTCAGGTGACGCTGTCTCTATAATCGAAAGCGAGCCTTATTATATCGATCCGGAATCTGGCAAACAAATCCCTATTTCCTATATCCAGCAAATCCGCTAGCGCCGGGTTAAATCTTGCATTATCGCGAGCGTTAAACGGGATATATAGGGGTACGAAGTTGTCCAAAACCGGCTGAAAAATACATTCAGCTCTTATTCAACTCGCGAGACGTAAGGTTTTACGGCGTAAAGTTACGCCCTTACCTTTCTGGAGGACAAAATGAACCCCATCATCAAATTTTCATTATTAGGAACAGCTATTTTAAGCCTGAGCGCCTGCGCAACAACACCCAAAACCGATACCTTATTTACAGGCATCAACGCCAGCCAGCTCAATAATGCGACCAGCGGAGCGGCCAAGCTAAACGCCAATGATCCGACCTGTCAGACATTTTATGCAAATGCCGTTACCTTTCGACAAGCTGCTGCCCAACCCAATCCTGGCAATCGAATTTTAGCCAACACAGCATTAAGCACTCTGGGTAGCCTTGCCTCAGTCGCGGTAGGCGGCTTAGGCATTGGCAGCACAGTCGGTCAGGTGGCCGCTCGGACCGCAGCCAGCACGACAACACGTCAAGCTGGCGCTCAGGCTATCAACGGCCTTAAGAGCAATGACCCGACGCGTCAGAAAATCCAGGCCGCAGCAGACCAGCTCGGTTGCCCCATATCATTTCCTTAAAATAAGCGCTTAGCGAGAGTGTAACCCGCTTATAAAAAAGTGTCTTGTACAGCTTTGGACCACCCGACATGATAGGATGTCCCGTCATCAATGACGGGACGTTTCATCAGCGTAGGGTGTTTTTGTAAAAGGGCGAGGGCTTTTGCGGCGTTCAAACCCGCCTTCTCTTCATCGGATAAAGTTCGCCATGTAGTCGAACGCGTATTGACAAGAACCTCATGGCCGATCTGGTCAATCATGTTTTCGAGCTCGGTTTTCGTAATACCGTCAGCGCGCACATCCACCAAAGTCATGTCATAAACCGCCCCGTCTTTGACCGCATTTAAGGCTTTAATGGCTTTTTTGCAGCTATCGCAATTTTTAAGATGATAGATCGTTAGTTTCATATATGGCCGTTTATAAAATCACCCATGGCTGTGTAAACTTCAGCCCGGCATTTATCATTATGTATTTCATGCTCGACATTTTCAAAAGGGATAAATTGGCAGTTTTGCGCTTTCGAGGCGAAGGCCGCGCTGCCTGAAAAATCAGTAAGACGGTCACCCCGCGCATGCATAAGTAAAAGTGGGAGCGCCCATTCGCTCGCATGACTTAAAACCCACTCACCAGCTTCGACCATATCGACCGCCAGGCCAACCCCCAAGCGCCCGTGATTGAGCGGGTCTGCTTCATAAGCCGTTTTCTCTTCTGACAGGGTTGAAACTTTCTCTCCCGAAATCGGTTGCGACAGGCTTAGATTAGGCGTGATTTTACGTAAAACCCGCACAATAAATTCCAGCGGGCTGGGGACAGGATCGGCCAGTTTTAAAAGGGGTGCCGAGGCAATGATGGCCGAAAATTTTGACGCCACTGTCTGTTCTTGCCTTAGCCCTTGCGCAACGTTCTGCCGGCCGCCTTTTGCGCCATGCAAAATGTAATTCATAACCAGACCCCCGCCCATTGAATGGCCGTATAAAATATGAGGCAAACCCGGAAATCTCTGAGCGCTATATTCTACGAGCGCCTCAACATCCTCTCTGAGATGACCGTAATCACGGCACACGCCCCGCTTACCGTCTGATTGTCCATGCCCCCTCAGGTCAATCGCGACGACGGCAATATCCTGCATGCGCAGAAAATCTGCCATATCCGCATAACGCCGACAATGTTCGCCGAAGCCATGCACGAGAGACATAACGGCTTTTGGATTACTCGGGGGTTCAAAAACGCAGCCGTTTAAACGTGTCCCGTCTTGGCTATTAAGGGTAAAATCTGCCATTTACTTCGCTTAACCTGTCGGGGGCTTTAGCGGTTTGGGCGCGGGGATTTTTTTGGCAAGTTCCTCACGGCTTAAAGTCTCAAGACGGGCATCGGCTCCCGTTTTCGTAATACCTCTTACCGTCTGGTTTTTGGTCGATTGCGACACCGTACTCTGTGTACCCTCATTAAGTGGGGGCGTTGTGGCACACGCGCTTAACGCGCCGATCAAAAGTCCATAAATGGCCGCCTGTTTAAACACCCCCTTCATAATGCCTCACTTTAATCTTAAAGACTATCACTGTATATATGCGCTTATTTTTGCGCATATTAAATCACACACGCTTTACTTGCCCATAATCGACACATATGGCAAGAGCGCCCTATGTTAAAAAGACGTAAATCCTCCTCCGCATCCCGCTTACGCATAGCCTTTCAAATGGACCCTATGGAAACAGTGGACATTGATGCAGATACAACATTTGCCTTATCAGAAGTCGCCGCCAATCGCGGCATGGAGCTGTTTGAATATGGCCCAGAACATCTGGTATATAATGCCGGAAAAATACAAGCTTATGCTCGGCCTATGACGATAAAACGCAAAAAGGGCCAGCACGTAAAGTTTAAAGCCCGGCGTCTGATCGACTTAGAAACGGATATAGATGTTGTCTGGATGCGCCAAGACCCGCCCTTTGACATGGCGTATATAACAGCCGCCCATTTGCTTGAACGCCTTAAGGGCAAAACCTTGGTCGTTAATGACCCGGAATGGGTGCGCTCATGTCCTGAAAAAATCCTTCCGCTGGATTATCCGGAGCTTATGCCTGAGACCCTGATTAGCCGGAACCGCGAAGCCATTGATGCCTTTCGCAAAAAACACAAGGATATTATTCTCAAGCCCTTATTTGGCAATGGCGGTGCGGGTGTATTCCGGGTCAAAGCCGATGACAGTAATTATGCCTCACTACTTGAAATGTTTATGGAAAGCTCGCGCGAACCCATAATTGCACAGGCCTTCCTTAAAGCTGTGTCCAAAGGCGATAAGCGTATCATTATCATAGACGGCGTGGCGGTCGGGGCGATAAACCGTATTCCGCTAAAAGGTGAAACCCGCTCTAATATGCATGTCGGCGGCAAGGCTGTCCCCACAGAGCTAACGCCTGATGATCTACGTATATGCGAGGCGATTGGACCGATGTTAAAAGCGCGCGGTCAAATCCTTGTGGGCATAGATGTGATCGGGGATAAAATGACCGAGATTAATATTACCTCGCCGACAGGTGTGCAGGAGCTTAAACGCTTTTCCGGTATAGACGCCGCAGCGCTGGCATGGGACGCAATTGAAGCCAAGTTGAATAGCGCCTAAAGATCAATCCATTTTAAAATGTTTGGATAGGCGCAGACCTTGGGCCTGATAATGCGATTTCCCGCCTTCGCCGTAAAGCGTTTCAGGCACAGCTTCCATATCTTCGTAAACCAGCTTCGCAACAGGCTGACCGTCCCGTAGCAAGAAAGGTACGTCCCGCCCTCTAACCTCCAGCACGGCCCGCGCACCCTTGCCGCCCGCACTTTCCATGCCGAACCCCGGATCAAAAAATCCGGCATAATGGGCTCTAAATTCCCCGATTTCAGGCGCAATTGGGGACATTTCAGCGGCTTGGTTTTGCGCAATAACAACGGATTCTTTAGACGCCAGAATATAGAACTCTTCCGGATCAAGCACGAGGGTTTCACTCCGAGCCCTCAAAGGTTCCCAATAATCCAGAATATTATGGCGTCCTATCCCGGCCAGATTGACAAGACCGGCATGGCGTTTTGCACGGTAGCCAATCGTGCCCGTCCCGCTTAGGTCAATACTCACCGTGAGTGTATTGTGTATTTTGGCTGTCCCGCGCCGAAACCGCAATTGCACCAGCTTCTCGCCCGCATGGGCTAGAACCGAAAACGTGCGCGGGGCAATTTCGACATAAAGCGGACCTTTATAGCCGGCCCCTATGGCTTCAAAAGCGTCCGCCCCGTCACAAATCACGCGGGTAAAAACATCCAGACGCCCTGTCGAGCTTTTAGGGTTAGCTGCGGCTGAAATACCGGCTGGTAATTCCAAGCCTTCCATCAGCGGGACGAGATAGACACATCCCGTTTCCAAGACGGCACCCTCAGACAGATCGACCTTATGCATAACAAGGGCGTCTGTAAGGCAATCAGAGACACGGCGGCCCGTGCCGGGCAGGAAGCTCGCTCTTATACGATAAGCCGTTGTCCCCAAACGCAGATCAAGACTGGCCGGCTGGATTTGCGTGCTGCCAATCCTTTTCTTGGCGCTTACAGCGCCCGCCTTAATTAAGTCCTGAATATGTTGTTTTGGTAAAATTCCCACCATAATAGGTCACACCTAACACGGCTCTCGCCTGAGGCAAGAATGAAGTGCTAAAATTTTAACCTCTTATGACTTATTGGCTTGCACTTTTGTGCGCATAGTTCCAAAGGTATGCATGAGAGACAGGGCGCAAACAAGCTGGCAGTCGCCGATCAGGCTGGATTGCGCGACATAAAACAGGATGCACACATGTACGAACAAAAAACAAGAGATGTGATTGTCAGGGTCGAACCGGATTTTTTAGACGAGCAATCCTCTCCTGCTGATGACCGGTTTATCTGGGCCTATACAGTCGAAATCGAAAATCAGGGTGCAACGGAATATCAGGTCATGGAACGGTTTTGGAAAATCGCCGATAGTCGCGGACATGTCCAAGAAGTACGCGGGGCCGGTGTTGTCGGCGAAAAACCCGTTGTCAGACCCGGCGAGACCTTCCGCTACACATCAGGCGCGCCGCTTAATGCGCCTTCTGGTGTTATGCTAGGCAGCTATAAGCTCGAATCCCCTGACGGGGAGCGCTTTGATGTTGAAATCCCGCTCTTTAACCTCGATAGCCCGCATGAGCCGCGTTTGCTGAATTAAGCGGCTTATTTAGCTCTCCAGACTTCACGCCGCGCCCCCCGCTTTAATCAAACGTGAAGGGTCTACCTCTACATAATCACCGCATATGCCTTATTTTGTTTATGCGATAAGATTGGACCGAAGCGACATGGGCGACACCCCTGCGCGCGCCTTTCGGGACCAGAACGACCATATTGATTGGGACTATCCCTTACATGAGGGCTGCGAATATTATTATATTGGCCAAAGCGTTCACACACCCGAATGCCGGTTTGCGCAACACAAAAACTGTCACGGTGACTTCGGGGTTTTTCAGTGTATCTGCCGATTACGTAAAACGATTACAAAGAGCCGCTCTAACCGTTATGTGCGCCGCTTTGGGCTGTTCCTCGCGCCCAGATTTTACGAGGGCTATAATCCCATGCGCTCGCGCAAAAGCTCTGAAACGGCTGAAAAAGAACTCGCCAGTGAAATCCGCGACCTTGGGCATTGCGCCTTCTGGAATTAGAGCCGCCAGAATTTCTTCTAAACAGAGAGGGTTTACGGGATTTGCAAAGCCCCATATGACATAGCTATGACTGAGAGTTTATATCGAAAAGAAGCGCTAGAGGCGCGCCACCGCAGCCTTTACGGCGAGATCATTTTAAGAACGCCACCTAAGACATGGTGGATTACCCTGTTAATCGCCTTAAGCCTTGGCGGCATACTCGCTGCGCTGTTTTGGGGTAAAATCCCGCATGACGGCGGGCACATCCGCCTGATCGATTGGCTATTAAAATAATGGCAACCCGCCCCGACCCAAAATCAGAAAGTAAATCAAAGACCAAATCGGGGCGCAAATCAGGGCGCCTGCCCGTCATCCTACAAACAGAAGCCACAGAATGCGGTCTGGCCTGTATGGCCATGATTGCCAATTATCACGGCCATAATGTTGATTTAAATGTCCTGCGCGAAAAACATCTTATCTCGCTTAAGGGGGCCTCTTTAAAAAGCCTTATGGCGATAGCCAATAGCCTGCATCTGGCCCCGCGCCCGCTGCGCCTCGATATGGAGCATCTGGAAAATCTGCAACTTCCGGCGATTTTGCATTGGGATCTTAATCACTTCGTCGTGCTTAAAAAGGTCACGAAAACCAAAGCCCATATTATTGATCCAGGCTTGGGTTTGCGCATTATGCCGCTCACTAAATTTGCCAAACACTTTACCGGTATCGCCCTTGAGCTCTCCCCGACCGCGGAATTTTCCCCTATAGATGCAAGGCTGACACCACACCTGTCCTTACTCTGGCATAAACTTGTCGGTCTGAAACGCGCCATATTTCAAACTCTGACCTTATCAATTCTACTCCAGATTATCATTTTATGTTCGCCCTTTTATTTGCAACTCGTCGTCGATGCCGCCCTGCCCCTAAAAGACCAGACGCTCTTATTTATACTCTTATTGGGCTTCGGGGCGCTTATCATATTACGCAGCCTTGCGGAGGCCACACGGAGTTGGGCCATATTGGTTTATGGCAATCAAATGAGCGTGCAAATGGTCGGCAATGTTTTTCGTCATCTCATACGCCTGCCCACCGCCTATTTTGAAAAACGCCATATTGGGGATCTGATTTCCCGGATTAGCAGCACAAAACCCATACAAGAAGCCCTCACGCAATCCGTGGTCGCTGTCTTGATAGACGGGCTTATGGCGGTTCTCATGTTAATCGTCATGTTTTTATATTCTCCGCTATTAGGCTTGATTGTACTGATAAGCGTTCTGCTTTTAGCACTAGCGACCCTCCTGATTTATCCGCATTTGCGCCGAACGCAGGAAGAAGCTATTTTTGCAGGAGCCTTGGAAAACACCCACGTCATAGAAACAATACGGGCCAGCACAACAATTAAGCTTTTCGGGCGCGAGACTGCGCGCGAAGCAGCATGGCGGAACCTCTATACCGATTTCATTAACGCCAATGTCGAATACGGCAAATTTATCATCATGCAGCGATTTTGTGAAACCTTGCTAATCGGGTTGCAATGGATTTTTGTTGTCTATGCTGCCGCTAAAATTATGATGACTGACGGCTCAGGCTTTACAGTCGGCATGTTGCTCGCCTTTTTGGCCTACCGACAATATTTCACCGATAGCGTGACACAGCTTTTACAAAAGGCCCTCGAGTTCCGTCTCCTCAGCCTGCATCTTGACCGGCTCTCCGATATTATCTTTGCCGAGCCTGAAAAATCGGACGTTGAGATTACTGACAGCCGTGTAGCCATAAATGCGTCCAAAGATACTCAGCCGGATATTGACGGTAAAATAGAGCTTAGACATATCTGGTTTCGCTATTCCCCTCTTGACCCTTGGGTTATCGAAGACTTTTCAGTCACTTTAGAAGCGGGCTCTATGACAACCTTTACCGGGCTGTCCGGCGGCGGGAAAACCACGCTTATGAAACTCATATTGGGTCTCTATAAGCCAACCAAAGGCGAAATCTTGATTGACGGTGTGCCCCTTGCAGACATTGGATTGGGCCGCTGGCGGGCGCGTCTGGGCGTGGTCATGCAGGATGATCAATTACTGTCAGGTTCGGTAGCCGATAATATCAGCTTTTTTGATCCCGAAATCGATATGCAAAAAGTCGTCAGAGCGGCAAAGGCCGCGAAAGTTCACGCGGATATAGAGGCCATTCCCATGGGGTATATGTCCATGGTCGGAAATATGGGATCCGTTTTATCTGGAGGCCAACGTCAACGCGTGCTGCTCGCCCGTGCCCTTTATCATGACCCAAAAGTGCTGTGTCTTGATGAAGGGACAGCCAATCTGGATACCGATACAGAAAAACATATTGTAGAAACAATCAAGGCGCTGAGCATAACGCGGGTCATCGTGGCACACCGCCCGGCTTTCATAAAAGCCTCCGATAAACTGATAAATTTATAATTTTACCTGATTTTAACCTTAAATTGTCCCAAAATGGGACATGTCTTAACAAATATGGTTAATAAATAGTTAATTTTTACTTGCATGCTCGCGCTTTCTTGGTTTTAGTGAGGTGTAACAATTTCGTTACGCACTAAAAAGGAGAGTAGAATGCGTGAGCTAACTCTTGAAGAAATCGAAGTTGTAGCTGGCGGTCGTCCAATTATTGTTGACTACTAGTAAGTTATAAATTCATGCCCTTTGGGCTTGATGTGGGTTCCCGCTTCGGCGGGTTTTTTTTATGCCCAGATTTTACCAAAATTTCCGGTACTTAACGCCCGTTAAAAAGATTGCGTTAACCAAATATGGCTAATTCTGATACATGTTTTGGGCTCACATATTTGTTTTAGCAAAACGGGGAATGAAAACCCTCTTCTTTCCTGCCCTTATAACAGCCATTTTAACGCTAAGTTCGGCTTGGGCGAATGATATTCCGGGATTACCTGAAGAGACACGCAGCCTCGCGCTTAAAATCGGAAATCAGATTGAAACAGAAAGTCTGTTAAAGACCCAAAATGAAGGGTCAAGTCTGGAACAGATTAGCCAATTACCGCCCCAAGAAAGATTATTGAAATTGCGTACCCTCATATACGGCGCAACAAATCAAAGTAACAATTTTGATACAAACCAAATCGTTGAAAAATATACTTCATTAGCCCAAGAAATTGGCACTCAACGTGACATTGCGGTAGGCGAACTCTTCTCGGTCATATCCCAAAATTTTGACGCTGAAAACCCGCATGCAAATCGAGATAATCTGGACGTTATACTCCATACTCTAGAACCTTTTACATCCCACCCTGATTGGTTTGTCGCACAAAATGCCTGGCTCTATAAAAGCTTGATAAATTCTTATTATTTCAACCCAAGCTTGGCTTTGCGCCAAGCGGAAACTGCCTTACAACTTATTCCAGACGAACTCTCCCAATACGCTTCAGAAGCCCGCATAGAAATAATTGATCACACGGCATATCTACATAACCTGATGCGGAACCCGACCTTGGGCACGCAAAATACCGCAAAATTAATAGAGTTGAAAAAAGCGTCAGGCCAACCCATTGACGGGGTAAACCTGCTCAATAATCTGGTCTATGCCTTTAATAGCTGGCGAGATCATGAGACCGCCGGCGAACTCGTCCAAATATTGGCGCGTATTGAAAACCATTCAGGTGTACCGGGCCTTACACAGATGCGCTTAGCCCAAACCCTCATTGAACAGACCCATTATAAAAAGGCCTTTGAACAAATTGAAGCGGGCTTAGAACTCGCCAAGGTAAAAACCATTCGCGAAACGCTGTTAATATTGCGTGTTAGTGCCTTGGCCGGCATGGGAGAAACCGTGCGGGCGGAAACAGCTTTGCTAGTATTTGAAAACGCTGTGGAAGACTCCGATAGAATCATGGGGAGTACGCCGCAGCGCATTTTACATGCAAAAGCGCTCATTGCCCTAAGTAGAGGCGATGCCGTAAAGACGCATGCATTAATGAACCAGCGCATGGATGCGGGTATTCAAAGCATTCTCACGGCAAATAATGCCGAAACAGTCAAGTTTTTGGCATCGCTTGAAAATTCGAAAAATAGGCAAGGCGAAAGAGAAAACGCTCTGCGGCGTGAGGCCCTTCTCAGGCAAGCCGAGCTCGAGCAAAAGCAAAAAGTAAATTTACTTCTGGGTGCGCTGTCTTTCATTTTTGCCATAGCGGCGATCACCGCCGTTATTTTAGCGCGTTATAGGGCGCGCGTGGCCAAGGAGCTAGAAATTGCCGCAAAACAGGCCCAGGCGGGAGAGAAATCCAAGTCTGAATTTCTTGCCATTATGTCCCATGAATTACGCACACCCTTAAATGGGATTATAGGCATTGCCGACCTTTTATGTATGACCGCCCCCAATGAAGATTTGAAACATAAAACAAGTATAATTCTAAACTCCGGAAATGAGCTCTTAGGGCTTGTCGAAAACATTATGGATATGTCGAGACTGGAAGCTGGTGATATTGAGATAATGAAAAGCGATTGTTCTGCAAAAGAGATCATATCCCGTATTGATGAAAAATGGCGTGACATTATTACTCAAAAAGACGTGATATTTACGACCCATGTTGATAAATCAGTCCCGGATCTCATATACACAGATCCAAAATGTCTCTTCCAATGTATAGATAATCTCGTTTCCAACTCGGTAAAATTCACCAAGTCCGGCCGCATACATGTGCATGTGAGCGCTGAACCTGTCAAAGGCACAGGAAACATCCAACTCAAAATCAATGTCGCCGATACGGGAGCCGGCATAACACCCGAAGTTCAAAAGCGGCTTTTCCAACCCTTTGTGCAAGCTGATAGCTCCATTACCCGACATTTTGGCGGTGCCGGGCTTGGGCTGGCCATCACCCGCTCTCTTGCCCGTTTGATGAACGGCGATGTTAGTCTGGTATCAAACCCTAATCGCGGATCGGAATTTACATTAACAATTCAAGACCGTTTCAAAAACACACTTATCCCCTTGGAAAAAAATACGGCCCCGAAAGCCCCGCCTCTACAGGCTCTGAAATCCGACTCAATAACCCAAGCCGACAGGGATGAACTGGAAACAATACTAGAAGACGCGGTAGCGCAAACACCCCTGTCCGGTACAATAGAGACCACGGACACGCTTGATATTCTGGCACAGCTCAAACCACTGCAACCGCTCGCAGCAGACATAGCACAAGAAGCCGTGCCAGCACCCGAAGCAGCGCCGACGCCCCTCCCCCAATTTCCCGATATTATCAACCCCGATATTATCAACCCCGATATTATCAACATAGACAAACCGCCCATGCCCTTTACCTTGATCATTGTTGACGATGAACGAGCCAATCAAATTGCCACACAACTCATGCTTAACAATACAGGATATGGCATTCATTTAGCGAGCAATGGTCAGGAGGCCGTCGAGATTATGAAGCTTCAAAATCTGGACCTCGTCATAATGGATATAGATATGCCAATCATGGACGGCATTACGGCTACAAAAATTATCCGAAACTTACCAGCGCCCCTAAACGGAGTGCCTATTATTGCGCTTAGCGCAGAACGAGATGCCCAAACCCACGCAGACGCTTTAGGCGCAGGTATAAATTTCATTTTGCAAAAGCCGCTTGAAAAATCCGAGCTTATAAATGCGGTAAACTTCTTTGCGGGGCATGACGCAAATATCAATAACGGCCCGCAAACCGAAACACAAAAGCCAATAGCTTACCCATCCCCGAAACCACTCAAAGCCCTCGGTCTTTAGCGCAATTCCATCCTCAATCAGTATTATCAGGCTTTTCATCCGACCCTTTTTCGGTGATGATAGAGCTGTGATTCCCATTAACCCTCTCTTGCAAGGCTAGTCCGCATGCGATCAGATCATGAAGACATAAACGTTCTGTTTGTCTGTCTTGGCAATATTTGCCGCTCGCCAACAGCGGAGGCGGTCTTTCGCAAATATGCGAGGCAATTCGGATTAAAGGTCAAAATAGATAGCGCCGGAACAGGCGGCTGGCATCAAGGCGAAACACCCGACCCAAGGGCAATAGAGGCCGGACAAGAAAAAGGCTATAGCTTTACCGGACAAACATCGCGCAAAATCGAAAAAAATGACTTTGTCCTCTTTGATTATATTCTGGCTATGGATCACAATAACCTTAAATCGCTGCGTTCCACCTGCCCAGCCCAATATAGTGATAAGCTGCATCTGTTTTTAGATTTTGCCCCACAACTCTCGCAAGATGAAGTCCCGGACCCTTATTATGGCGGGCGGGACGGATTTCAAACCGTTATCGCACTGATCGAGGCGGCCAGTCAGGGGTTATGTAAACATTTAAAACCAGATTGACGTGGATTGACGCGAAAACCGCGTATAGACATAACTAGAAAATCCCGCTAACTGGGCGGTGAAAAAGACTTAAGGGTCAGGATATGAACGAAAGACTTGTGACCATTTTTGGCGGCGCTGGATTTATCGGCAAATATGTCGTGCGAAAATTCGTCAAACAAGGTTGGCGCGTCCGGGTCGCCATGCGCAGACCCCATACCGGTCTGGAGCTTAAAGTCATCGGCAATGTCGGGCAGGTACAACTGGTCCAAGCCAATTTGCGCTATGAGGATTCTGTTGCGCGCGCCGTTGCGGGCTCGGACGCCGTGGTCAATCTTGTTGCCCTTCTCTATGAAAGCGGAGCACAAAGCTTTGAGAACATCCATATTGACGGGGCAGAAACACTCGCGCGGGCCGTAGCCGAAGCCGGCATAGAAAACTTCGTACATGTCTCGGCGATCGGTGCGGATATCGACGCGGACAGTCGCTACGGCCAAACCAAGGGCGAAGGTGAAATCCGCATTCGTAAATTTGTACTCAGCGCCGACATTATGCGCCCGTCTATTGTTTTCGGGCCTGAAGACAACTTCTTTAACCGCTTTGGGCACATGGCCAGCCTGCTACCCATATTGCCCCTCATGGGCGGAGGCGAAACCAAATTTCAACCCGTCTATGTCGGCGATGTAGCCGATGCTATAGCCGCTGCGGTCAATGCAGGTTCCAACGCCAAAACATATGAACTGGGCGGACCCCGTATCTATTCTTTCAAAGAGCTGATGCAATTTATTTTGGACGTCACTGACCGCAAACGGTTCTTAATGCCTGTACCGTGGTTTGGGGCAAAGTTTTTAGGATTTATGGGTGACGCAACCGGAGCCTTGCCCTTGATTGAACCCTTCCTGACCCGCGATCAGGTCATAAGCCTACAGTCCGATAATATCGTATCTGATACCGCCCTTACCCTTACCGATTTGGGTATAAGCCCTGAAACAATAGAGGCTATTGTGCCAGCCTATATGGAACGGTTTCGTAAATATGGGCAATTTTACGAAAAACGGAGTTAAGCGCGAGAATTGCCAACATCCTAAAATTAAAGTAAGCCTGCCAAAGCTAACTGGGAGGACTTGATAATGATAAGACATTTAATTTTAGGCGTTGCTGTTTCAACTCTGGCTATATTAGGCGCTTGTAAACAAGCCGAAACCGTAACCGAACCCACTACACAAACCACTGCGGTAAACCCAGCCCAGAATAGTGATAATCTCGCAAAAATTCTCTCAGAACAAAGTGAGAAAGCCAAAGCCCGTTACAAATATCGCAACCCGCAAAAAACGCTGGAATTTTTCGGAATCCAGCCCGGTATGACAGTTGCCGAAGCCCTGCCTGGCGGGGGATGGTATTCTAAAATACTCCTGCCATATCTAGGAGAAAATGGTGGCCTGATCGGTATGGATTATAGTTTGGAAATGTGGCCGCTCTTTGGCGGTTTTGCCAATGAAGCCTTTATGGAAAAGAAAAAAACATGGGCCCAGGACTGGGTTAGCAAGGCCCAAAAATGGACGGGCGCAGAGGGTTCAGACATTTCCGCCTTTACATTTGGTAGTCGTAATACGGCCATGGATGGTCAGGTAGATGCTGTCTTATTTATCCGTGCGTTACATAATCTCCAACGCTTTAGCGATAAAGGTGATTTTATAGGTGAAGCCTTAGCGGATGCCCACGCCCTCCTTAAACCTGGCGGTGTATTGGGAATTGTTCAGCACCGTGGTCCTGAAACAAATTCGGATGACTGGGCCAGCGGAAGCGCGGGTTATCTCAAACAAAGCGCCGTCATTGCCAAAGTCGAAGCCGTTGGATTTACATTAGTTGGCTCAAGCGAGCATAATGCCAATCCCGCAGACAATCCCGATAATACCGATATTGTCTGGCGCTTACCGCCGTCTTTGGGTACAAGCAAAGAGGATGAAGCGCTAAAGGCAAAAATGCTGGAAATTGGCGAGTCTGATCGTATGACCTTAAAATTCGTCAAATCTTAGACAGAATATCTCCCGGGACTTTTAAGCCGGTCAAAGTCAGGCCAAGCTATGCAAATTTGTGTTTTCGCAGGATCAAGTCCGGGCACAAACCCGGCCTTTCTTGAGGCAGCAAGCGCCTTAGGAAAAGCCATTGCCGAGCGCGGTTTTGGTATAGTTTACGGCGGCGCTTCGATAGGGCTTATGGGCGCGCTTGCAAATGCAGCATTGGATGCACAAGGTCATGTGACTGGCATTATACCTGAATTTCTAGCCAATCGGGAAATCGTCCATCCTGATTTAAGCCAATTACATATCACACCCTCCATGCACGCACGCAAACAGATGATGGCCGATATGGCAGACGGCTTTATCGTTTTGCCCGGCGGCTTTGGTACATTTGACGAGATGTTTGAAATTTTAACATGGGCCCAATTGGACTTGCACAGAAACCCTATTGCTTTGCTAAATGTTGAAAATTACTTCACCCCGCTGGAGAGCTTTCTGGACAATGTCAAAGCGCAGGGGTTTATTAAAGCGCAAGGGCGAAAACTATTGAAATCTTACACTGATATTGACAGCTTGCTTGATGCCATTGGAAGCCCGGATTAGCGCGGACCAATCCGCATCCAGTCCCGGCGCGGCAGTCCGTATACCTGATCCATAATTTCGAGTTGCAGACCAATCGGCTCAGAATGATTACTATTCCACATAATTGCGACACCTGTGCGTAGGGCCGGATCAAACAAAACAAGTGAGCGATAGCCCTGCACACCGCCGCGGTGACCAACGACCTTGCGTCCGGCATAATCATAAATCCGCCAGCCTAGACCATAACGGGCATTTTCCAGGGCCTGAAATTTATGTTTCAGCAAATTTGCTTCACGCGGCGTTTTTATACGCGCTTGCTGCATGGAACTCCGGATCGAATTTTTCAAATTTGGTGGACGGACATCCATCTGGGCGCGCATCCATTTCGCCAAATCCCTGATAGACGAATTGACACCTGCCGCTGCTGGCAGTCGGTAATAATTGGGTTTAACCTGCGCGATGGTTTTGCCATATCGGTTATGGGGGCGCGCCCAATTTTTAGAACGTAGCAAGCCCTCATGCGTGGTCGTGGCCGTGACCATACCCAAAGGTTTAAAAATACGTTCTGCGACCAGCGCTTTATAAGGCAGGCCTGTTACATTCCGGGCTATTTCTGCCAGACTATCATAAGTGACATTCTGATAGCTATGACATGTACCCGGAGGACAGATTTCTTTTACATTCCCCAATGAAGCCCGCACGCTCTTAGCGCTTTGGCCGGCTTCTATTTTCTTATCATAGGCATTTCGGACAATACCGACCTGATGGGACAAAATGTTTTCCAAACTCACCTCATGGTCTGAGGCCGGTAAGTTCAGGGACGGGGCATAAGCCTTAGCGGGTGTGGCCAGTGAAATATCACCGTCCTCAATTAGCGAGAGCGTAAGCGCCGCCGCCACGCCCTTTGAAACCGATGCCCAGCGAAAAATTGTATCGCGGGTAACCTTTTGACCGCTGCCTTTTATTATCTCCCCAAAACCCTTGCTATACGTCACATTGCCGTCCTCAACCATAGCAATGGACAGGCCGACCATTGGCCGGTTTTCCATTAAGGTCTTGATCCGGCTCTCTACCGCATCCTTGTCTATTGGGTGAGGTTTTAGGCTACGAGCTTGCACGCTAGGCTCTATTAAAGCGGCCTCTGCGCCATTGGCCACATGCGCGGGGCCAAGACTACATAAAAGCCCCAAGCTCATATAAGAAAAAATCCGGGAAAAACTCATTTTTAGGTATCCGTAAGCGGGGTCAAAACACCCCCGCTACCCACAACAATATTATCGCGCCCAATGCAAGTCTATACACCATAAAAGGGAACATTCCGATCCGAGGCACGTATTTCATAAAAAGCGCTATCGTGGCATAGGCAACCAGGAAAGACAGGCCCGCTACTAGTAGACCGGCGCTCAAACCAGCTTGGCCGCTACCTTCACTGGCCAATTTGTAAAAAGCATAAAGCCCGCCAACGCCAATAACAGGCAAACTCATCAACATAGAAAACCGCGCCGCCTCAACCCGTGTTAAGCCCATAGCCAAAGCCGCAGTCATAGTAATGCCGGAACGCGACGTGCCCGGTATCAGGGCCAAGGCTTGTGCCAACCCCATTTTAACAGCGCCCTTCCAACTTAAATCTTCCGTTGTCCTGTTCTGGGCCCCTTTTAAATCTGCAAGCCATAACACCACGCCAAAAAACATAAAAGCGAGTGCGATAACAAGCGGAGAGCGTAAAACTGTGTCTAATCCGCCAAATTCAATGGCGGCGCCCAGAATTAAAACAGGCGGTGTCGCCAAGATTAGATTTAACGCGAGGGCCGAGTTTACATTCAACCGACGACCCAATAGATCGAAAAAACCCGAAATCATTGCCGCAACGTCTTGTCTGAAATATAATAAGACCGCGAAAAGCGTTCCAAAATGCGCCATTAGGTCAATCATCGCGCCCTGATCTTCCCATCCCAAAATCTGGGCGGGTAAAATCAAATGAGCGGAACTGGAGACGGGCAAAAACTCGGTTAAACCCTGAATAATCGCCAGAAGTATAAGATGTAGCCATGTCATAAGGTGCTTTTTAAGCGCAAAGCCTTACCAAGCTCTTAGGGTTTGGCTCTTGGGACAATAAATTGACAAAAATGAGACCTGAAAGGCGAAACTATCGTGTAAAACGCCGCTTTTTATAGGCAATTTGTAAAAAATAATTTTTCTAACTTATTCGAAAATATCTTCATCTAGAAAATAATATAATTAAAACAATTGTTTAAAGCCAATTTCAAATTATTTTTTATGTCTAAATTGACAAATTGTCGCATCTTGATTTCTGTGTCTAAAGCCGCTACAAGGCGCTCCGCTCGAAAGAGTGAGATTTAGAGTTATGGCCGTCCGGGACAATATCCGGGCAGGAACTGGGGCAAAAAGAGCACATTATGGCGTCAAAAATGTTACAATTTGTGGAAACAGATGGGCAAATGCCAAATAAACGGGATGCCGATACACGGCGTGACGATTTTCTGGAGATTTACGGCGATTATATTGACGCCAAAGCAAAGGAGCAGGCTTCGCGCTGTTCACAATGCGGCGTCCCCTTTTGCCAAAATCACTGTCCTTTGGAGAATAATATTCCTGACTGGCTAAAACTCACAGCGGAAGGCCGGTTAGAAGAAGCGTACCAAATTTCCAGCGCCACAAATTCCATGCCAGAAATATGTGGACGTATTTGCCCACAAGACCGGTTATGCGAAGGCTCATGTGTAATCGAGCAATCCGGTCACGGCACAGTGACGATTGGCTCCGTTGAACGGTTCTTAACCGACACGGCCTGGCAAGAAGGCTGGGTCGCACCGATTAAACCCCGCCGCGAATATGATCTCTCAGTGGCCATTATCGGGGCTGGCCCCGCCGGATTGGCAGCGGCTGAGGAATTAAGACTGAAAGGCTGGCAAGTGACGGTTTATGATCGGCATGACCGCGCGGGCGGCCTGCTGATCTACGGTATTCCAAACTTCAAACTTGATAAAAAAATTGTCGAGCGCCGTACACAAAGGCTAATAGACGGCGGTATTAAATTTGAGCTGGGCGTTAATGTCGGCACAGATATCAGCTTTGAGAAAATACGCGAGAAACATCAAGCCGTTCTGATAGCCACAGGCGTATATAAGGCACGTGATCTGGAATGTCCGGGCGCTGGGGCCCAAGGCGTCACAGCCGCACTCCCCTTTTTGATTGAAAGTAACCGTCGAGGTCTGGGCGATAAAATCGTGGCAGACACGGCCAAGGACAAAACCGTTGTTGTAATTGGCGGCGGAGATACGGCTATGGATTGCGTGCGCACGGCGGTCCGCCAAGGGGCAAAGTCTGTCACTTGCCTTTACCGGCGTGACCACGCCAATATGCCCGGCTCGCGCCGCGAAACTAAAAATGCACAAGAAGAAGGCGTGAACTTTGAATGGTTAGCCGCGCCAAAAGCAATTTACGACAAAAACGGCGCGACCAGTTCCGTTAAAGCCGACCGTATGCGCCTTGGACGCAAAGATACCTCTGGCCGCGAAAGCGTTGAGCCGATTGCGGGCGCAGAGTTTGACGTGAAGGCCGATCTTGTCATTAAGGCTCTAGGCTTTCAGCCCGAGGACATGAAGGACCTCTCCTCTGACCTTACCCTAACGCGCTGGGGGACAATACGGGTCAATCCGGTAAGTTTTGAGACCAATATTGAGGGCGTATATGCGGCGGGCGATATTGTACGAGGCGCGTCACTTGTAGTCTGGGCCATCCGCGAAGGTCGGGACGCTGCCGCCCATATGCATAAATATCTCAAATCCCAAATGGCAGCCGAAGCCAAAGTCGCAGCACAATAATGGCCGACACAAAAGGACAATGCCATTGCGGCGCGGTAGAATTCATAGGCAAAGGCCCAATTAAGGGCGTCGATGCCTGTCACTGTTCCACCTGTCGTCAATTAAATGCGGGGCCTTATATGGGTGTTGGGTTCCATGAAGGGATTACACTCACCAAAGAGACCGACCTTAAATGGTATGAGAGTTCGCCTTGGGCGCGGCGTGGATTTTGTGGCCAATGCGGGACGTCTCTTTTTTATAATCTAAAAGGGTCTGAGTTTTACTCCGTATCATCGGGATGTCTCGACATGCCAAACGAGATGTCGATTGGTAGAGAATATTTTATCGATCAAAAACCGGACTTTTATAATTTTGACGGAACCCGGCCACAACTGACGGCCGCTGAAGTTTTTAGCTCCTTCCAGAAGGGTAAATGATGATGCCTAGGAAAAATGATATGAATTGGCTCGAAACATATGAAAAAAACCGCGATTACCTGATCGCCAATCACGCTTATGATCCGTCTCAGGAACATGATGCATGCGGCGTCGGTCTTGTCGCCAGCATTGACGGCACGCCCCGACGGGACGTTGTTGAAATGTCAATTCAGGCCCTTAAAAATGTCTGGCATAGAGGCGCGGTCGATGCGGACGGAAAAACAGGGGACGGCGCAGGCATACGCGTCGACATTCCACAAGAATTTTTCAAAGCCCAGATAGAGCGCACAGGCCATAAGGCCAGCTCTGCGAAAATTGCCGTTGGCATGGTCTTTCTACCGCGCACAGATTTTAGTGCACAAGAAGCCGCTCGGACCATTGTAGAAACCGAACTTTTAAAAGAAGGTTTCTATATTTATGGCTGGCGACAAGTCCCGATTGATGTGAGCGTCATTGGCGAGAAGGCGCAAGCAACTCGCCCTTCCATTGAACAAGTCATGTTCCGTGACCCAAAGGGTCGCAAGGGCAATCAGCTTGAACGCGAGCTGTATATTATTCGCCGACGGATAGAAAAGAAGGCGATCACAGCGGCTATTCCGAGTTTTTATGTCTGTTCGCTTTCTGTGCAGACAATTATTTATAAAGGCATGTTTCTGGCCGAAGATATTGATGTATTTTATCCGGACCTTAAAGATCCGCGCTTTGTCTCACGCGCCGCGATTTATCATCAACGTTACTCCACCAATACATTCCCGCAATGGTGGCTGGCCCAACCGTTTCGCATGCTGGCTCATAATGGGGAAATAAACACAGTTAAGGCCAACACCAATTTCATGAAAAGTCATGAGATCAAAATGGCAAGTTCAGCCTTTGGAGATCGTGCAGAAGACGTCAAGCCCATCATTCAGAAAGGCAGTTCTGACTCCGCGGCTCTTGATGCAACCTTCGAGCTGCTGGTCCGTGCAGGCCGGAGCGCGCCCATGGCTAAAACCTTGCTTATCCCTGAGGCCTATTCAAAGCGTAGTGAGCTTATGCCCGATGATTGGCGGGCCCTATATGAATATTGCAATGCCGTGATGGAACCTTGGGACGGTCCGGTCGCGCTGGCCGCCTATGACGGACGCTGGTGCGTGGCTGGTCTTGACCGAAACGGCTTACGGCCCATGCGTTACGCCGTATCCAGTGACGGAATTTTAGCTGTCGGGTCGGAAACTGGCATGTGCCCGATGGCAGAAAAAAACATAACCCGAAAAGGCGCTATCAAGCCCGGGCGTATGATTGCCGTTGATCTGGACCACGGTAAATTTTACGGCTCCATTGCTATTCTTAATGAACTCTCTTCCAAGCGGCCTTATAAAAAATGGCTCGGCAAGGTCGTTAATCTGGATGAAAAGCTCTCAGGTCAGGAACCTGCACCGCGCTTGAGCGGAGAGGCTCTGAGGCGCCGACAGCTCTCTTGCGGACAAACTTTAGAAGATCTTGAACTCATACTCTCGCCTATGGCCGAAACGGGCAAGGAAACCGTCGGCTCTATGGGCGATGACACACCACTAGCGGTTTTGTCTGATATTTACCGCCCGCTCTCCCATTTCTTTCGGCAAAATTTCTCGCAAGTCACCAATCCGCCGATTGACCCATTGCGCGAAACCCGTGTCATGGGTCTTAAGACCCGTTTTCGGAACTTAAGAAATATTCTTGCCGAAGACAAAAGCCAGACCAATGAAATGCTTGTCCTTGAAAGCCCCGTTATGACGACCGGCATGTTGGACCGTTTCAAATCTCTTGTCGGCCCAAAGAAAATGCGTGTCATTGACTGCACATTCGAGCTCAGTCAGGTGCAGCGAAAAGATAAGGGCTTTATCTTAAAAACGACCTTAGCCCGGATTAAGTCGGAAGCCGAAGAGGCCGTAAAATCCGGGGTTGAAAACATCATTCTGACCGATGAGTTTGTCTCGGAAGAAAAGGCCGCCGCTCCTATCATACTCTGTGTGGGCGCCGTGCAAACCCATCTCGTCTCTCAAGGCTTGAGGTCTTCCTGCTCAATCCTAGTACGCTCAGCCGAATGTATGGATACGCATTATTTTGCGGTTTTAATAGGCGCCGGCGCAACCGCTGTTAACGCCTATATGGCCCAAGATAGCCTTATTGAACGCACAAAGCGCGGCTTGTTGGATATGTCGGCCGACGCGGCAATCAAACAGTATAAAAAAGCTATAGAAGGCGGGCTGCTAAAGATAATTTCCAAAATGGGTATTTCGGTTATTTCCTCTTATCGCGGCGGGAATAATTTTGAAGCCATGGGGCTTTCACGGGCGCTTGTGGGTGAAAATTTCCCGGGCATGATCTCGCGTATTTCCGGTATTGGACTGGCGGGTCTGGAAAGTAAAATCCTTGATATTCATGATGAGGCTTATGGATCCTCTGTGGTGCGTCTGCCTGTAGGGGGTCTTTACCGTGTCAGAGCCAAGGGTGAACGTCATGCCTATCAGGCCGAGATGATCCATATGTTACAAGAGGCCGTAGGGTCGGAAGACTTCGAGCTTTACAAAAAATATGCAGATGTCGTGAACGCGGCAGCGCCTATTCAAATTCGGGATTTATTGGACATTAAACCGCAAGCCAAAGCCCTGCCCTTGAGCCGAATCCAGAGTGTAAACGAGATACGCCGCCGCTTTTGCACCCCGGGTATGTCTCTGGGAGCCCTCTCGCCCGAAGCCCACGGTACGCTTAATATTGCCATGAACCGCATCGGCGCTAAATCTGTATCCGGCGAAGGCGGCGAGGACCGTTCGCGCTACCAAACCTTGCCAAATGGGGACAATCCTAATTCAGCGGTCAAACAAATCGCCTCGGGGCGTTTTGGTGTCACAGCGGAATATTTAAACCAATGCCGCGAAATTGAAATTAAAGTCGCTCAGGGTGCCAAACCCGGCGAAGGTGGACAGCTCCCCGGCTTTAAAGTCACCGAGATGATCGCGAAATTCCGCAATGCGACACCCGGCGTATCTTTGATCTCACCGCCCCCACATCACGATATATATTCAATCGAGGATTTGGCGCAGCTGATATATGATCTCAAGCAAATCAACCCGATAGCCCGCGTAGCCGTGAAACTTGTCGCCAGTTCGGGCGTGGGAACGATTGCGGCAGGCGTAGCCAAAGCCAAAGCCGATACAATCTTGATTGCAGGCCATAATGGCGGGACAGGAGCCTCTCCCAATACCTCGCTAAAATATGCCGGCATACCGTGGGAGCTTGGCCTGTCTGAAGCCCATCAGGTCTTAACGCTTAATAATCTGCGCGACCAAGTCACCTTGCGAACCGATGGCGGCCTTAAGACAGGCAAGGATATTGTCATTGCCGCCATGCTCGGAGCAGAGGAATATGGTATCGGGACCCTCTCCCTCGTCGCCATGGGCTGTATCATGGTGCGCCAGTGCCATAGTAATACCTGCCCGGTCGGCGTATGTGTCCAAGACCCGCGCCTGCGAGAAAAATTTACCGGCACGCCCGAAAAAGTCATAAACCTTATGACCTTTATTGCTGAGGATGTGCGCGAAATTCTTGCCTCTTTAGGCGTTGAACGACTTGAAGACATAATCGGACGTACCGATCTGTTAACCCAAGTCTCGCGCGGGGCAGAACATCTTGATGATCTTGATCTTAATCCTATTCTCGCACGTGTAGATAACCGCCCGGTCAAAGACACTCGTAATGACCGCATCGAAGTGCCTGACTCGCTGGATGTCGGCATTTTGACGGATGCCACTCAATTTTTCGAGCGCGGTGAAAAAACCTATCTGACCTATAGCGTGCAAAATACACATAGGGCGGTCGGGACGCGAACCAGTTCGCATATTTACCAGAAATTTGGCGCTAAGGGTTTAGCGGACGGGCATCTTACCATTCGCCTACGCGGCTCTGCCGGGCAATCACTTGGAGCCTTTGGTATGAAAGGCCTACGTATTATTGTCGACGGTGATGCTAATGACTATGTCGGCAAAGGCCTTTCTGGCGCGGAAATTATTATTGCCCCGCCTGGACGCACCCCTATTGATGGGCATCGCAGTGCCATTATCGGCAATACCTGTCTTTACGGCGCAACCCGTGGCAGCCTTATGGCCGCAGGTCGGGCTGGGGAACGTTTCTGTGTACGCAATTCCGGTGCTGTAACTGTCGTGGAAGGTTGCGGAACAAATGGTTGCGAATATATGACAGGTGGTACGGCAGTCATATTAGGGGATGTAGGCGATAATTTCGGGGCCGGCATGACCGGCGGCATGGCCTTTATATATGATGAAAGCGAGATGTTTGAAAAAGCGGTCAATCCCGACAATGTGGTTTGGCAACGCTTTAAAAGCCAGCATTGGGAAGATTTATGTAAATCCCTGATCGCGCAGCATGCGGAAATGACCGGGTCAGACTTTTCCAAAAAATTGCTCATAGACTGGACGTTAGAGCGCGGTAAATTCTGGCAGATCGTTCCAAAGGAAATGCTTAACCGGCTTGAACATCCTGTAAAGGATGTGGCTTAGCCCAAAGAAGAGGCCCGTTTCACGAACGGGCCATCTGTTTATATAAATTTGAGCAGGCCGGATTATGTCCAGCCAAATCTTGGCTATTGAACCGGCACACCGTTTATGGTCTCAGTCGCTGGCATAACCATTATAGCGCGACCCGTAGTGCTATCGACAACCAAGTTTTTAGGCGTCGTTTTAGGCTGCACCACTCCGACCTGAACAGGTATTGTATACGCTCTATGGATGACATTGCCTTCAATAGTGGCCAAGGCATGAACATTTATAAACTGCCGCCCATTTGCCAAGGTTTCAAACTGGACAGACATTTTATGCGGGGTGTTCCCTGCCATGGAAATATCGGCACTCTCAGAGCTGGAAAGGAGTCTTAAGCCGTCACTGGTACTGACGTGAAGGCGCATATCTCCGTAAAGATGATGTTCAGTAGCTGTGAGATCGAACTGCCCGATCTGGCCAGTTTGGAACGTTCCTTTCAGGTCATGGGAAAAACTTACCGCGGCGCCCGGTTTACGGTAATGATTATGACTGGATTGCCCATAGAGGTTCGCTTTTACATTCGCCTTCGTACTCTGGACCGAAGATGTATGACTAGGACCTGCGGCGAAAGCACTTTGCGCCATCGCTAGGCCCAATAGGGCTGTCAGGCTATATTGGATCGTTTGAATAGTGGATTTTAACATATTCACTCCTATTGTGTGACGCTAAAATTGTAACAGGCATCACCCGTCGCATTAGAGAACCCGGTGACCTCTTCACCCAGATTGAAAAAATCCAGAGCTGAAATTACATAATCACCTGCCGCGAGAAACCGGGTAGCGTTCTCGTCGTCTGTCTCGCCGCTTTCAGCGACCGCGACAAAGTTACCATTTTGGAAAACAAGTATATCCGGGTCTCTGTTTGACGCCCCGCTTATCCGTTCCATACTAAAATCGTAACTACCTGACGCAGGAATAGTCAGTGTTAAAAATATCCGGTTGCCAAGTTTGTTAAACTCACCCGCATCATCGACCGAACATATCTCGATAGGCGGAGCGTTGACCGTAACCGTGTTATAGACAGGCAGGCTGATATCAATATTGCCATCATTCGTTTCACCCGCACCTGTTATCCCCGTGCCGTTAATGGATTGCGCAGACAATAAAGCCGTCAGCTCCGCCTCATCAACCGACCCTAAGCCGCGCAGGCCTTCAAGATAAGAGAAAATCGTCGTAAAGACCGGCGTGTTAACATAGGTCGGCGAAATAAAAGCATTATGAATGGGCCCAAGCCCTGCAGATATCACGTCTGCCCCGTCATCAATAGAATCAAAAATATCATACAAAATGGATTGTACTGAGCCTTCGCTAAACCATCCCTCATTAAAGATTGTGTTATTCTCGACATCAAATCCCCCGACAACGGGGTCGCCATCAAGAATAAAGGAATCCAGATAAAGTGTGTCGCCTAAAATCATAGCAGACAGGGCATTCCCCCACCCTTCACTAAAGGCCACGCGCGGGTCCAACCTGTCACCAAAACCGTGGGGTCCGCCGACTGAATCTGAACGCGAAATCTGATCTTCGTAATAATGTCCCCATTCATGCACGACAACATGCGAGTCAAATTCATCCGTGTCACCGCCAGCATCACCGAGAATGAAAACACCATCACCGCCTCTGTAAAAAGACGTCCCTATATCCCCGTCATCTTCATCACCAAATATCGCCCGGTTATTGACGCTCCAATGCATGTCCAATGGCGGAAAGGTAATGTCGGGGTCAACTGCAGAAAACATGAGAAGCGTGTCATAGATAGGGTCTAATATCGCAAAGGGGGCCGCCGAGCGCGCCGCATTGGTCGCCGACGCATTGAGGTCGCGTACGGAATCCGCCGCACCTGAATTTGTCAAAGATCCCGCCAAGGAATAAAGCGCGTCGCCATTGGTATTATCAACAACAGCCACATCCCAGCTTGCACTCGCGGCTTGCTGGATTTGCGCAAGCACCCTAATGGTTACATTGGTATTATCTGGAACATCCAGACTATATGACCCTGTCGGGCTGGTCACGCCGGACGCCAAGACATTTCCTGTCCCGGACACGGCTTCAACCGTCGCGCCGCGAATAGGTTGTTGGGTAATGGCGGAGAAATCGGCGCCTATAGGTATAACCACAGGCACATCATCAAAAGTCACTGTACCGCTTATAGTCACGCTTCCACTCGATGGTGGGGGGGGAGACACTGGTGGAGGAG
>CAZHPV010000001.1:0-129651 GCA_964534845.1 uncultured Caulobacterales bacterium | reverse complement strand
CCTTGCACCCGAGCCGGAGCCAGAGCCTGTTTACATACCACCACCACCGCCACCACCGAAAATTCTCTCCCAAGAGCAAATTGTACCCGAGGCTATTCCTACACCGCAACCGGTCCCCGAGCCCTTGCCCGAACCTTTTTCAGATCCCATATATTCTCAGGAACCACCTGGGGAATGGCGCCCCTATGTTCCGCCTCAAGCAGAGCCTGAACCTCAACCTCCGCAGCCTATTATTGAAATATTCGACCCCGAACTTTTGGCACAGCCCCAGCCCGAACCCTTGCCTGAACCCATACCGGAGCCGGAGCCCATCCCCGAACCTCAGCCATTGCCGGAACCGATTTTTTCCCAAGAACCGCCGGGAGAGTGGCGTCCATATGTGCCGCCCCAAGACCGAGAATTACCGCCGACGCCAGGTGTAATCGAAGAGCTGCCCGACCTACCCGAGCTTGAAGAATTACCTCCACTTCCAACCGAAATAAAGCCAGACATTATTGAGCCGGAAATTATCGAACCTGCCCCTGTAGAAGAGCTGCCGCTCGAGCCCAAGCCAGAAGAAGTACCGGTCATTACAACAGCGCCAAAAATTCTTGCTTCGCCAAAAGCGCCTACAACATTTGAGGAGTCTGAGCGCGCTATTCCGCAAGAGCAGGCCGCTCCGGTGCAAAGCCTTACCCGGCCACCCAATCAGGCCGGTCAGGGTCGACCCGTTACGGGTTTGGGCGCCCCTACAAATAGGGGAGGCAGTGGCAGCGCACCTTTAGCCCGTCGTTCAACCAGCAACCCATTGTCGGGCGGAACACGTCGCTCACCTTCTCTGGGTGCAGGCGGATGGACGCTCACCCCTCCGGCGGGCAGAAATGTAGGGGTCGGATATAAAGGGCTTCATCTTGACATAAGATGCCGCGAAGCGGGCCGAACACATGAAGACTGCCCTGAATATCTCAAGAAACTGCAAGGCCGAAGCGCAAGCGGGTTTGAGAGCTTTACCCCGCATCAAAATTCTGGATCTAAAGCACCAAGTAGAAGCGGTACAGCCGCCGCACGGGCCGGCACACGCGGACCCCAGAGCGTTAATCCCTGGAATAGTGGTATTGGCGATAACAGTATTAATGCTGGCGGCCCGTCGACAACCGTTTTAGACGACGCCAATTTCGGAAATGGATCAAACTTAGGGTTAGGTAGCAGTAGGGGCGCCGTGAGCGATCTATTTAAAGATGATGCGGATAATCCCTGGGAGGATCGCCCCATTCTTCTACCGTCTGAGCCGTTAGACGAGCCCTAAAGCCCCGGCAAATATTAAGATTGGAGGACTAGGCTCTCTATTCTGTTTCAATAATATCGGCCTCAACCACCGTTTTAAGGCGCTCTAATGAGGCATCGAAATCCGTATTGATCTTGGCCTGTCCCAAACGGGCTGTGAGCCGTTGGATATAGGGAAAGCCACCGAGAGAAATTTCTTCCCGCATTAATACGGAGACCGAACTTTCATCTTCTGACGGTGTTATCGCAAATGTGGCAGAGCCTTCCAAACCGTCTATATTGACGATTGTCCGTACAAATTCTGGGGGCCGGCTTTCAATAATTTCCTGTATGCCCGTCGAAGATTGCGGACTTTCGGTTTTCCACGCCGCTGTCTGGCCGACACCATATTCAGCTCCGCCAAAGGCAATTTGTAGATCAGGGTTATTCACATGAAGATTGGACCATTGACTATGTTCGCGCAGATCAGTGATAAAATGAAAGACATCATCCGGAGCCGCATTAATATTTATCGTGCGTTCGGTTGTCTGATTTGATGGCATGAAAAAACCAATGACACATAATCCCACAAACAATAAAATTATGGCGCCGGTTATGCGTATAAACCATTTCATGATGACGTATTATGAATGTTTTCATCCCAAGAGCAAGACATTTGACCCTAGAGCAACCTATTAAGGCCGGACGATTTCAAACCAGAATTCAGGCTCTTCAATTAAATTAAAAAAGCTCCGTATGGCCAAAGGATTACCGTCAATTCCCGCCACGCCTTCCTTGACGAGCTCACCGAAACTGGCCGTTTTAAGGTTTAAACGGTCTAGCGCCTCGCGTGTGAGGCTTACAGTCGGCGCGCCGTCTTTTTGCTGCCCCATTCTGTGATGCAGCGTACCATTTCTGATAAGCAAATGCGCTTTTTGGTCCGTATCTGTTATAATGAAATTGACATCCCGATCCTTTTTTGCCGCTTTCGGCCCATTAAGTCGAACAGCCAAAAGATCAAAATAAATATCAAGCGGTATCGCTTTGACCATATCCGGACTTGCCGTATTTGTGACTTGGGCCTTTTGCATTCCATTGCGTAATTCCTGCGCCCCTGTGAGATAGAAATTTCGCCATGATCCAGATTCGGCCATATAGGCAAGTTGCGCATAGGTCTTGGACAGAAGCTCTGCGGCGGGCTGATTATCAGGTTCAGCAAAAACCAGCTTATTTAAAACCGTAGCCACAAAACGAAAATCACCTCCGGCATAATCCTCGCGGGCCTTTTCCAAAATACTGTCCGCACCGCCCATATACCGCACAAATTTTCGCGCTTCTTCGGCAGGGGGTAAAGGGTCTAGATTAGCGGGATTACCATCAAAATACCCAAAATAGAGTTGATATTGTGCCTTCGCATTATGACTGAGCGTACCGTAATAATCCCGATTGGCAAAACCCTTGGCAATGCGGTCAGGCAGTTCAAGAGCGGCAGGAATTTCGTGCATCGTCAAACCTTGATTAGCCAGCCGGACGGTCTGGTCATGTACGTAACGATATAGATCGCGCTGGCCTCGCCAGAACGCCAAAATCTCCTCTTGCCCCCAGACTGGCCAATGATGGGACCCAAAGGAGACCTCCGCCTTGTCGCCATACATATAAATCGCCTCATCTATATAGCGGCTCCATAAGCGTCCATCGCGGACCTTGGCTCCGCGCGGCGTATACATATTATGAAAGGTATGATTAATAACCTCAGCCTGACAAAACGCCTTATAGCGCGGCATATAAAACATAAACTCAGAAGGCGCTTCGGACTCAAGGGCTAGGATTATATCCATCTCGACCCCGTCCAGCACAATCTTCTGGCCCGTATGTGTTACATCCACATTCGGGTATAACAAGCCCGGCGTTCCCGTAGAAATGGCTTGGCCCAACCCTACGCCCACCTGATGGGCCGCGTCTTTGGTCAGTAATGAGCCGAACATATAGCTGGCACGCCGCGCCATCGCATTACCGGCCAGAATATTTTCACTTATACTTTCGCGCACAAACCCTATCGGGGCGGCCAATTGTACGCCAGCTTCAAGGTCTTCTTCCGAGATGAGACCTCTAACCCCGCCAAAATGATCGATATGTGAGTGGGTAAAAATAACGGCACTTACACCCAGCGGGCCAAGTTCGCTATCAATCAACGCTTTGGCGTGCTTAGCCGTTTCGCGTGAGATAAGAGGATCGACGACAATCCAACCCGTCTCTCCGCGAATAAAGGTAATATTGGAAAGATCAAAACCTCTGACCTGATAAATACCCTCAACAACCTTAAACAGACCATGTTTGGCGTTAAGCTGGCTTTGGCGCCATAGGCTGGGATTAACTGTATCAGCTGGTGCCGATTTTAGAAAATCATAGGCCGCATAATCATAGACCGTCTCGCCGTTTGCCGCTGTGATAGGCTCGCCCTCAAAACTGGCGATAAAGCCGCGTTCCGCGCGTTCAATATCAGCCCTATCAGAAAAATCTAGAAAGCGTCGCACTTTGTCATGGGCAGCCTTAACACTGTCACTCACATCGATTTGCGCGACATTTTGATCCGAATACGCTCGATCAGCACTTGCCTTGTCATGATTTTCCTTACTTGCCTTCTGGCAAGCCCCAATCAGGGAAAGGCCGCATAAAAGAATAAATAAATTTCGTACCGTCATTATTCCCTCCATATTACGTGTGATTTTGCAACAGAATGACGCATATCGCGGATAATATACAAGAGTTATTTGCGTAGACGGTAAGCCGTGCTAAATGATCACAATCAAATAAGGATTATATATGATTTTTGCAGCAAAAACCTACGGATCAGATTCAATAGAAGAAATTGCCGGATCCGCTTTAATCGGCATTGATTTTCTAGGATCACTCTTCCTGTTTTTGATGGGCTTATTAGTCTTGGTTATATTAGTCCTTTTTACTATCGATGTCCGCCAAACCAAAGACAGTGTTAGACGCAACTATCCCGTTATTGGTCGGTTTCGGGGGATATTCACAACTTTGGGCGAATTTTTTCGGCAATATTTCTTTGCAATGGACCGCGAAGAAATGCCCTTTAACCGCGCTGAACGCGACTGGATATATGACGTCGCCCAACACGGCAAAGAAACCGCCCCGTTTGGTTCGACGCGCGTTTTGACACCCGGAACGGCCATATTCGCAAATGGTATGTTTCCTAAACTTGAAGGCCAACATAGCCCAAAACCCGGCTTTGTTATTGGCCCTAATACGCGCCATCCTTATACCCCCAATAGCTTTTTTAATATTTCGGCTATGAGCTACGGATCCTTATCAAAGCCGGCAGTCCTTGCTCTGTCTCACGGCGCACAATTGGCGGGGTGCTGGCTAAACACCGGGGAAGGCGGCGTCTCGCCCTATCATGCTGAGGGAGATTGTGATCTTATCTTCCAAATGGGGACTGCCAAATTCGGCGTCCGAAATGACGACGCGACTTTGAATACCGATAAATTGGCAAAAGTTTGCGAAAACCCCAATGTCAAAATGATAGAAATCAAACTGTCCCAAGGTGCCAAACCCGGAAAAGGAGGTATCTTGCCAGGCACTAAAGTCACACAAGAAATCGCTGAAATTCGCGGCATTCCCGTCGGTGAATCAGCTATTTCTCCCAATCGTCATGTCGATGTCAGCAATCCGGGCGAATTGCTTGATCTTATCCACACAGTCAGAGAAACATCTGGCCGCCCTGTCGGTATTAAATTTGTGGTCGGGAATATAGCCCCCATTGAAGCGCTCGTAAAAGAAATTAAGGCCCGAGGCGCCTCCAGCGCTCCGAATTATATGGCAATAGACGGCGGTGACGGGGGAACAGGGGCTGCACCTCTCCCCCTGCTTGATAATGTTGGGCTGACAATACGGGAAAGCTTGCCTGTGATTGATGATCTCTTGCGGGAAGAAGGGCTTCGTGACGATATTGCCCTCATCGCGAGCGGCAAATTAATTACACCTGCCGAAATGGCATGGGCCTTTTGCGTCGGGGCAGATTTTGTCAATTCCGCGCGCGGTTTCATGTTTGCCCTTGGCTGTATCCAAGCCTTGAAATGTAATGAGAACACCTGCCCGACAGGTATTACCACCCACAATAAACGTCTTCAGCACGGATTAGACCCAACAAATAAAGCCGTGCGCGTCATGAATTATTGTAAAAATATGCGCGAAGAAGTCGAAATGATAGCGCATTCTTGCGGCGTCGATCACCCCAGAGACTTAACGCGCGATCATGTCATGATTGTTCAGGCTAGTGGTAGATCAATACCGTTCTCAAAGGTATGGGATACAAGTCGGTTCCGGTAATCCAACCGACCCTCATACGACCTAGCGGCGCGGCTTGATGGCTTTATAGGTGAATTGTCCGGCGTCATTTAGCCGGCGCGAGATAAGCCCGCGCTCTTTTAGGCAGTTTAAATGCGCTACACTTTCGCCCACCGCCATAATACGGTTACCGTCATTAATCTCCCGGCGAAACAGCACAGAGTAAACCTCTGTTGCCATGCGCGGTGTTTTACAAAATTCGTAAAGGCGTGCGAGGGCCTTTTCATGATGTTCAATTAATTTGGACAAACGTTTATGTGCGCCCCTAAACGGAATACCGTGGGCGGGACAGACGAGAACATCTTCAGGCAAGATATCTCTGAGCTTTTTACAACTATCAATCCAGTTCTCTAGCGGGTTGGCTTCGGGCTCTGTCGGCCATACCGACACATTTGAGCTAATATTGGGGAGAATTTGATCCCCGGAAATACAGATATTTAGCTCCCGGCTATATAGGCAGGCATGTTCAGGTGAATGGCCTGAGCCAATAATCACTTCCCATTCATGCGCGCCAATCTTGAGTTTCTGACCTTCAGTAAGACGATCATAACTATTGGGCAACGGCGTAATTGCTTTGCCAAACCCGCCAAATCGCATTTTATAGAGTTCAAGCTGGCCTTCATCATATCCGGCCTTTTTATAAAATATGAGGCCTTCTTTCGGGGCCATTTTACCCGTATCAGCGGCTAATACCCGACATAAAAAATATTCCCCGCGCGTCATAAGTAACGGTGCGCCAAATTTCCGGCTTATCCAGCCAGCCAGCCCGACATGGTCTGGATGTAAATGCGTTACAATAACGCGATTTACCAACCGACCCTGCATGAGATTTTCAAAATGGTTTGTCCAGATTGCCTTACTGTCACGATTGCCAATACCCGTATCAATTACAACCCACTCATCCCCGTCTCTAAGCGCCCATAAATTAATATGGTTCAGACCGGTCATGGGCAGACTAAATCGTAACCAATAGACATCTTGTGTTATCTGCGTTGCCGTACCTGGGTCTGGAGCCTGGTCGGTAAAAAAGCTTAAACCCCTGTTTTCGGCCGATTTGTCACGTCCGGCGACCGGCATTGCCGCGTCTTCCTGGGTGGTTAAGCTTTCATCTGATGCGGATGTCATAACATGCGCCCGTTCTATTCAATGGCGTTGAGACTAAAGATCACAAGCGCCCTAACCCATAAGGCGGTCATAATCCAGCTTTTCCTGCATATCAGAAATATTAGGAAAAGGCGTCAAAAACTTTACTATATCCAGAAAAAGTGAACCCCGCGTCACACGGGGCGCTTGGTGACGGCGGGGTTCGGGTTTCCACTAATGTGTTAACCATTGTTCTATTAGAGAGTACAATATGAATAGAACCTAAACAATTTGAGTCCATGTCTGCTTTTGAATAAAAATTGAATAATTTTTATAAAAAACAACCGCTTAACGGGTCGAAAATTAAGAGTTAGTAAACAGAAACAATATCCGACATTTCGGGGCGTGGCCTCTCAACAGAATCATGAACCGCAGTGCCCAAGTAAATAAATCCTGCTACCCGCTCTTGATCGTCTAAAAACAGAGCTTTTTTGATTTTATCGTCATAGGCAAACCATTCGGTCAACCACTGCGCGGCAAACCCGCTGGCCTGCGCCGCAAGCAGCATATTAAAACAAACCGCGCCTGCTGATAATTCCTGCTCCCAGATGGGGGTCTCTCGCGGACACGCTTTCGGACTTGAAATGACAGCAATCACGCTCGGTGCACGCAGCAGGCGAGCGGCCTCAAAGTCTCGTGCTTTAAGGTTCGCGTCCGGGTTTTGCTCCGTAAATCGGGCCTTTAAATGTTCCCCGAAGCGTTTGCGCGCCTCATCCTGAAAAACAATGAAACGCCACGGCGCGAGCTTTCTATGGTCGGGTACACGGGCGGCGATTTTTAAAATCCCGTCTAAACTCTCTTTGTCAGGCCCCGGACCCGTCATGAGTTTTGCCAGATTGGAGCGTCTAAGGGCCAGAAACTCTAAAACCGTTTTTGATTTTTCCGGCCTACCTAATTTGACTATTTCAGTATCACTCATAATATCGCCTTTTACTTTGACCCAATTTGTAAAATCAGATAGCTCAAAGCAAGGTATAATATTAGGAATTTGCAATGAACCCGATTGAAAAGAAACTATTAGAACTCGGTCTGGAACTCCCCGAAGCCAGCCCGCCGGTGGCTAATTATGTACCCTATGTGAAAAGTGGTAATCTGGTTTTCATTTCGGGACAAATTTCCAAAATCGGCGACATTACAATTCTTGGACGTCTTGGCGAAGACCTCAGCATTGAAGAAGGCCAACTCGCGGCGAAATTTTCTGCACTCAATCTGATCGCTCAAATGAAAGCAGCGTGTGACGGTGATCTTACCCGCGTTAAACGTATTGTAAAACTCGGCGGGTTTGTTCAGGCCCTGCCGACCGTAACCCAGGCCGATATTCCCACAATCATCAATGGGTGTTCGGATATAATGGTGGATGTATTTGGCGATTTAGGGCGACATGCCCGCTTTGCTGTAAGTGCGCCCAGCCTGCCTCTGGACGTCGCAGTAGAAATCGATGCCATCATTGAGATCGAGTAAAATAAAGATCAGCATCCAAATCAATATATTAGGGCACAGCCTGCTGTGAGTCACAAGATTTACAATGCCCGTATTCTGACACGTATTTCAGAGGTCAGTCAGTCAGAATGGAACGCCCATCTACCAAAGTCGCATCATCCGTTCCTCACATGGACATTTTTAAATGCACTTGAAGAAAGCGGATGTGTCCATGAAAATACCGGTTGGGCGCCGCGACATATCTGGCTAGAAGATAAGGACGGCAATCCGCGCGGGGCCGCGCCCCTATATGCAAAAACCCACAGTCAGGGTGAATATGTTTTCGACCATAGTTGGGCGGACGCCTTGCAGCGGGCTGGCACGCGCTATTATCCAAAATTGCAATGCAGCATACCCTTTACGCCTGTAACGGGCCCGCGTCTCTTAGCGACAAGTCGGGAGGCCAAAGCCGGCGTCATGGACGCTATGATACAGGCCTGCCATGAATGGGAATATTCGGGCGTCCATCTCACCTTTTTACAAGATGATGATAAAGAGGTCTTACAAGCGGCAGGTTTCTTACACCGCGAAGACCGCCAATTTCATTTTTTAAACCCCGGCTATTCCGGCTTTGAGGATTTCTTGAATAGCCTATCATCGCGAAAGCGCAAAAATATTCGCAAAGAACGCAAGGCCGCCCAGAGCGATATCCATATTGAACGCCTTTCCGGAGACGACCTAAAAGCCCATCATTGGGATGTTTTTTACCGCTGCTATCTCGACACCAGCCAGCGTAAATGGGGGCGTCCTTATTTAAACCGTGATTTCTTTTCTATTCTGCAAGACACGATGCGAGAGGATATTTTGCTCATCATTGCCTCACAGGACGACACACCTTTTGCAGCGGCTCTCAACTTTATAGGCTCGGAGGCCCTATATGGCCGAAATTGGGGAAGCTTGGCCTATAAGCCCTTTTTACATTTCGAATTGTGTTATTATCAGGCTATTGACGCCGCGCTTGAACGCAGGCTTGGCCGCGTGGAGGCGGGGGCGCAAGGTGAACATAAATTAGCCCGCGGCTATCAACCCGTTACAACCCATTCAGCCCATTATCTCGCACATCCGGGTCTAAGAGACGCGGTCGATAATTACCTCAGACATGAACGCCGCGCCGTTGAACAAAATGTAGAAATTTTAGCGCAGCACACGCCCTTTAAAAAAGGCAACACACCTTACAACAAAGGAAAGGATAAAGAATGAGCCTGATAGGAAACTATGATCCCGAAAATATTTTTGCAAAAATTCTAAAAGGGGACATGCCCTGCGTTAAACTTTACGAAGACAAGTATGTCCTTGCCTTTATGGATGTTTTTCCGCAAAGCCACGGACATTGTCTGGTTATACCAAAAACCGAAGCCCGAAATTTGCTCGATGTTCCCCCAGATAATTTAACGCCGCTTATTGTGCAAACACAAAGACTGGCGAAAGCCGTTAAGAGTGCACTCAAACCTGACGGCATTCGAATAATGCAATTTAACGGCGCCCTAGCCGGCCAAACCGTCTTTCACCTGCATTTCCATATTATTCCGATATATAAGGAAGACGACATGAAGAGCCATACCAGCGGAAAAATGGCAGACATGGATGCACTTGAGAAAATTGCAACCAAAATCCGCTCGGAAATTTTAATTTAAAGCAAATTTTCCCTTTTATATCACATATTTGAACGTAATTTGTCTTCAATCTTTATGATTAGTCCACACTTCTCACTTATAAGCCGAGACGTAAGAGGACGTTTTTATGAATGAAATATCGAATTTCACCGATGGCATCGAAAATATCAGATCTCCTAAAGTTATGATCGTCGATGATAGCGGCGTTAATCGTGAGGTTATAAAAATTTTTCTGGCCAACGATTTTCCCGAGCCTTATATGGCAAGGAACGGTCAAGAAGCCGTAAACATTCTCACAAACCAACCTGTCGACATAGTTTTAATGGATATACACATGCCGATCATGGATGGTCTCAAAGCGACTCGTGTAATTCGCGAAAGTCAGACAGACTGGGCTAATATCAAAATCATTGCCATAACCGGTGATGTTCAGTTCCACCGCATAGAAGTCTGTAAACAATATGCGTTTGATGATGTTATCGCCAAGCCTGTCTTGCAAGAAGAACTCGTCAAAAAAATCATGACCGTATGGCACGAAAGCTTCACCTTAGATCAATCAAAGCCCGAAACGTTTCAAAATTCTGCTCAATAGACGATATTTTGGATATCTAAGCGTTAACCCCCTAGTCTCTAAAGCCATGATAATTAGAATAGTTTACGCACCATTAGGCCGCCACCTCCGTTTTCAAGAGCCATAAGCAAAGCTGAAAATTTTTCACAATTTTGCAATATTGAACTTGATATATAAGCGCCCGACACATATAGGGTCAGGTCTTAGGATAATATCGCGGGGTGGAGCAGCCCGGTAGCTCGTCAGGCTCATAACCTGAAGGTCGTAGGTTCAAATCCTACCCCCGCAACCAACAAAACCACCGCGCTGAGGCGCGGTTTTTTGTTCCCGAGAAAATCTTCGGTTGGGCGACAGCAAAATATTTAGTACTGGGACTAAATGTAGGCGGTTAACATCGCACAGCAACAGCGCGGATACCCTTGACGATCAGGCCTCAGCGTTCAAAAAATTAATAAACCCCTAAGCATATTTTTCAGCATTATATTAAAATATTTATGCTTTAACGTCTTGGGCGTAGATTATAAATTAGTGGGATTTCGACTACGCCGAAGTTGAGCGTGTTATGAAAAAACTTAACCTATCCAAATTTATTAAAAACAAAGCTGGCAATTTCTCTATAATGGCGGCGCTATCATCCTTACTCATTTTAGGCGGAACAGGCCTTACTATTGAGTCTGCTCGGATGTTTTCAGCGCAGAGATTTTTAACCAAAACGGCTGACCAAGCCTCCGTCTTCGGGGTGAATCGCGTCTATCTCAATAAGGCATTAAGCGGATCAGATGCCCAGACAGCCATTAAGAATTTTGCCTTGGAACAATCAAATCGTAATGCAAAGCTATCGGATTATAATGTTACGGTTATACTTGACGATGCGGCAGAAGCCGTCGCCGTAGATGTACATGCAAAATTAACCCCGGTTTTTGCCTCCATAGTTGGTGTCAATCCCATAGAAATGGCCGGGAAAAGTACCGCCTCAACCAGTAGCGCAAATACAGGCCCGCTCTCTATTATGATGGTCCTGGATATTTCAGGCTCTATGAATGCAAGACTGGAAAGTGGAGAAAGACGGATTGATGCCCTAGAAGGCAGTGTTGAAGATTTTTTTGAAAATAATGATCTTGGCGCAGATATGCGTTCTGGTCTGACAGCCTATAACAGAAGTTACCGGCCACAATTTACAGCCATTCTTGATTATGGCTCTTCACACACGATCCAACAAGTCAACAGGCTGAGAACCGGAAACGGTACTGTGCCGGCGGAAGCAACAGAGGTCGCTGTAGATATGCTGCTTGATGACCGTAAACCGAATGAAACCCGGCGTGAAGTTATGATGATCATGACGGACGGCGAAGTTGACAACCACTTAAACAGATCGGGCGGACCTTCATTTACAGAGCGCACAATTGCCGCCTGTCACCGCGCAAAAACAGAAGGCATTGAGGTCTATGCCATTTCTTTTGAAGCCCCAGACTCAGGTGCGGCTATGTTAATTGATTGCGCGTCTCCCAATGGTCATATCACGAATTATGATATCGAAACGGATGAAACATGTCAGGCTCTGCATACGGGTCCTTCATCGAATATAAATTCGTCCAGTCAGATTTTTCAGGATTGTGCGCTAGCCAAATCAGAATACTATTTCGATATCAGCAATGTTGACGAGATAAATGCTTCCTTTAATGCCATTATAACGCCCGGCGAAACACGCCAAGTCCGCATTATCGAATAAATTATCCCATTTCCATTTCGGCCAAACGGCTGGCTTGATCTTCAGCGATCAAAGCATTGACAACATCTTCAAGCTCGTCCCCCGCGACGATTTTATCGAGCTTGTAAAGCGTAAGGTTGATACGGTGATCCGTGACCCGTCCTTGCGGATAATTATAAGTACGTATGCGTTCAGAGCGGTCCCCCGACCCCACCTGCCCTTTCCGGGCATCCGCCCGCTCGCTTTCAAGACGCTGTTTTTCTATATCGTAAAGCTTCATCTTCAAAAGCCGCTCGGCATTTGCCCGGTTCATGTGCTGGGATTTTGCATCACACACAACCACCACACCTGTGGGTATGTGGGTCATGCGCACAGCCGAGTCAGTTTTATTGACATGCTGCCCGCCCGCACCCGAAGCACGCATTGTATCGACCCGCACATCATTCATGGAAAACCCTATATCAATATCTTCAGGTTCCGGCAGGACAGCTACAGTCGCAGCCGATGTATGAATACGGCCCTGTGTCTCTGTGACAGGGACGCGCTGAACGCGGTGTACACCGGATTCAAACTTCAACTTCCCGTAAACACCATTGCCGGATATAGAGGCGACGATTTCCTTATATCCGCCCATATCCGCCTCAGAATCGTTTTCAATTTCTACCTTCCAGCCCTGTAAAGACGCATATCGATTATACATGGCAAAAAGGTCACCCGCAAAAATAGCGGCTTCGTCACCGCCTGTCCCGGCGCGTATTTCAAGCACTATAGAGGCATTATCATCTTTATCTTTTGGCAGTAAAAGAAGCGAAACCTCATGTTCCAGATCGGGTAAACTCTCTTTTAAACCTTGCCATTCTTCCTTTGCCATAGCGCCCATTTCGGGATCAGCAAACATCGCTTCAAGGTCTTCCATCTCTGAGCGAACAGATTGCAGACGCCTGACACCTTCGACAACAGGTTTAAGTTCGGCATAATCCTTGCCCAATTTGACAATTTCGTCACTTTTAGTGGTCGCGCCCATACGAGCTTCGATCAATTCAAACCGGTCGACCACCTGGGCAAGTTTGTTGTCAGATATATGCATAAGCGTGAACTAGAGTGTTAAAACTCTGACGACAAGCCAAAAAAGACAGTCCGGGGTCTTGCAGGGAAGAAACGTTCATCACCAAAGGCAAAGTCAGCCCTGTCAGCATAGCGCAGATCAAACAGATTATCGATGCGCCCAAACAGGTTGAAATTAGGGGAGAGCTGATAGCTACCGCGCAGAAAAAAGGCGTCATGACCCGGATAACGGTTTGTATTCCCGGGATTGGTGAAATAGGCCCCGACATGGCGCCATTCCAGTTCGGCCTGCCAATTGTCCAAGGGGGTAAATGTCGCCCGCATCTGGGCCAAGGTATCAGGGGCCGTATCAACACGCGTACCCTCGGTAATTGTATTGGCCGCATTACCCTCATCCAGAGAGAAAGCGTAGGTATGGCGGGCCAGCGTACCGTCCCCGGACAGGGTTAGCCAAGGCGCCAAGGCGGCATAAAATGAGACTTCAAGACCGCGGTGGCGGGTCTGCCCGTTTACCACATTGAACCCATTTGCGTTTCGAAAGAAAAAATTATCCTTCCATTGTGCATACAAAGCCGCCTCAACATGCCAGTTATCCCCAAAATATTTCACCCCGCCTTCTATATTATCCAGCGTTTCGACCTCGGCTTCACCAGCGACTTGTTGTAATTGCACGGAATACAGGTCTGTGGTTTGAGGTGCACGCGCCCCGCGCGCTGCCCGTGCATACAGGACCAGTTTATCATTCACATCATGGGTAAGACTGACCTTGGGCGTAACTGTGAAAAAATCATCATTGCGATCGGCTACACGAATAAACCGCCCCGATTGCCCGACATCAGCCCGGTTATCATAAGCATAATGTGTATAGTCCGCCCGAACCCCAACATCCAAAACAGTTTGCGGACCCAAGTCAAAATCCTTCTGTGCGTAAGCGGCTAAAACCACCGCGTCCACTTCGTAATCATAATGCAGACCTTGGACGAAAGAGAATTGATCTGGGTTCTCTTGGAACTCAAACAAAAATCCATTCGTATATTCCACATCAATGCCGATATTAAACCCGTCATCATAAAGCGCGCTTTGCAGTCCGATCGATGTATGTCCATTCTCTTCCAAAGCCTGACCCGGCACAAAATGGCGCAAAAATTCCAGCTCTATCCGTCTGGCATAGGGCGTTAGCGCCACTGTGCCGTAATCGGTCTCACGTTCAAACCGGGCTTGCGTACGATACACTCTGGAATCGCGAAACGCTTCGGGATTGGGGTTTGTAAACCGGATATCATCATCTTGAAAAGCGGCATCGCCTTCGATAAATCCGGCTGTTTCCTGATTGAGATTGACAATGGAGGTTAGCCAGTCAACCGACCACGGGCCAAAGTCATTTTGGTACTTTAGTTGAAACTTTTGTTGATCAAAGCCGCTATCGGCGCGAAACCCGTCATCATGTACCAAGGACAGCGAAGCGCGTAGATTGGGTGTAACCTTATAGCCCCCCTGCGCCGAGATAAGGCCGCGCGTACTCCCCAATAGTCTGAAAAAATTAGGGGCCTCAACAGGCTGTGAGTTAATCCCGATTAGACCATGCACGGCATTTGAGCCGTAAAAAGCAGGCCCCGGCCCTTTGAAAACATCTATGCCGCCCGCAAATTCCGTACCCGCTTCGAACAACCCGTTGACATTCGCAAACCCTGCCGCGCGCAAAGGTACGCCGTCTTCAAGGTAGAGAAAGCTTCCCGCCCCTGCCCCGCCTGTCAGTACGGGAGAGCGAATGGCGCTAAGGTGCTCCTGACCACTACCGCGCTGTATATTCACCCCTGCCACACCGTTGAGCGCTTCAGCCGGATGGACAAGCGCAATGTTTTCAAGATCGCCAGCTGAAAGTGAACGCACGGAAGCGCCGATATCACGCGTTGAAGCTGGGGCGTCATACACACCCGTCACAATGAGATTATCTTCCCAAATGACAGGGACTAACAGCACCTCGTCCTTAGCCAGCGTGTTTTGGGCAGTCTGGGTGTTCTGGACAGTCTGCGCTCGGGCGCTTTCCGCACTCATGCCAAGGCTTATCACGCCTAGACAACAGGCCCGGCAAACCGTTGAAAACAAACCCAAATCCCTCATATCTTCTCATGCTAAAAATCACCGCCTTGGTCAAAGAAAATTAAGGCAGATGAAACACATTTAATTTTACCCAAATCTTTAAGGACAGAGAGATAAAAAGGGGCGAAAGCCTGCAGCCTATTGCCATAAGGTGCTGGGCTGACTATTCAGCCCTAATGAGCCAACCGCCCCTTCTGACACTGCAGGATATTCACCTGACATTTGGCAGCACTCCTTTATTGGAAGGTGCCAATATAAAAGTTCTGCCAAGAGACCGGATTTGTCTCATAGGCCGAAATGGTTCAGGCAAATCCACCCTCTTAAAAATCGCCGCTGGTCTGGTAGAGCATGACGGCGGAGAGCGTTTTATCAAACCCGGCACAACCCTGCGCTATCTTCCCCAAGAACCTGACCTATCATCCTTTCCAACCCTGTCTGATTATATTTCCGACGGTTTGGAAGGCGCGGATCAGGCTTACCGCATTCCCTATCTCTTGGATGCGTTAGGTCTAAAGGCAGACCAATCCACAACACACCTCTCTGGCGGCGAGGCACGCCGGGCGGCCCTTGCACGTACGCTGGCACCTGAGCCGGACATTTTAATGCTCGATGAGCCGACAAATCATCTTGATCTTCCCGCGATTGAATGGCTGGAGGCAGAACTTGGGTCAATGAACACGGCCTTGATTCTGATTTCCCATGACCGACGTTTTCTGGAAAATCTCTCGCGGCATACGGTCTGGATTGATCGCGGCAAAACCCACCTTATTGAACAAAACTTTGCCGGGTTTGAAGACTGGCGGGATAATTTTCTGGAACAGGAAAGGCTGGATCAACACAAGCTCAGCCGTAAAATCCACCGCGAACAGCATTGGGTTATTCACGGCGTTACCGGACGCCGAAAACGTAATGTCAGGCGTTTAAAGGAATTGGCAACTATGCGCACTCAATTAAAAGAGCACCGCGCGCAAAGCGGGAATGTAAATTTCACAACAACACAAGCGTCCAAATCGGGCAAGGCCGTCGCCAAGCTGGACAATATCAGTAAGGCCTATGACGGTCGTACACTTATTGACAATATTTCCGTTAAAATTTCACGCGGAGAAAAAATCGGCATTGTCGGGCCAAACGGATCGGGTAAAACAACCTTATTGAAAATCATCATGGGAGAGATACCGCCCGATAAAGGAGATATTCAACGCGGGGTCAACCTCGAACCCTTAATCATTGATCAAAAGCGTGAAAGCCTAAATCCTGAATGGACGTTATCTGAAGCCCTCACAGACGGTGCCGGAGATAAGGTTGTCGTCAATAATCAATCCGTCCATGTCATAAAATATATGAAGGATTTTTTGTTTTTACCTGAACAGGCCAGAACACCCATTCACGCTTTATCAGGGGGAGAGCGCGGGCGGCTACAGCTTGCGCGCGGACTGAGACTACCCTCCAATTTTCTTGTTCTTGACGAGCCGACAAATGACCTTGATCTTGAAACGCTTGACCTTTTGCAAGAAGTTGTCGCGGATTATCCTGGCACTGTTATGATTGTAAGTCATGACCGTGATTTCCTCGACAGAACGGTCACCCGGACAATCGCCTATGAAGGCAATGGCAAGTGGGAGATTTATGCCGGGGGATATAGCGATATGATTGCGCAGCGCGGCTACGGGGTTAAGGCACGCACACGCTCCGATAAAGTTGCGCAAACAAACCGCTCCAATGGTAACGGGCCCCGTAATGCATCGCCAAAACCCAAAGGCAAGCTGAGTTACAAACACAAACACAGGCTAGAAAAACTGCCTGTCGAAATGGAAAAATGCGCCGCTCATATTGCGGTCTTGGAAACACAACTCTCTGACCCGGATCTCTTTGGGTCAAATCCCGTTGAATTTAATACCCTTGCAGAAAAGCTAGAGACGCAAAAGACCGCGCTAGGGCGTTTAGAAGATGAATGGTTGGAGCTTGAAGCGCTCAAGGAAGACCTTAGTTAGCAACCAATAAGGCCGTTATGAACCAGTTCGCCTTGCGGATATTTTCACATCAATATCGACATTCAGGCTCACCCACTCATCTGTTGACCAGACGCCCTGACCGACACCAAAATCATTACGATTAATGCTCACGCGCCCGCCCATCTCTGCGCGGTCCCCGTCAAGGGTCAAGGTAAAGGGTAATGTCAGGGGTTGGCTGACCCCTCGCAAAGACAGCTCACCGCGCGCCTCATAATTATCGCCGCCTAAGGAGATGAAATCCTGAGAGGCAAACTGTGCTTTTGGAAAGGTCTTGATATAAAACCATTCCTTGCCCGGCAAAGCCCCGTCACGGTCAGCACTTCCCGCGTCAAAGCTGGACATATTTATATCCACAACAACGGATGCGGCCTCTAAATTTTCACGATCAAATTTAATATTGGCATCAAAATCCGTAAAACTACCGGTAAATTCTGTACCTGTCTGTGAGGCCGTAAACCGTATATAGCTTTGCGTATTATCAACATCCCAAGCGGCGTTAGAGGGTAACGCATTAAGCGCAGACGGGACGTCGGCCGGGGTCGTCACCTCTTGCGCTGTCGTTTGAGCATTGGAACAAGCCGCAAAAATACAGGCGGTTATGATAAGGCAAGCTTTTTTCATTGATATCTCCTACAACCATCATAGCGTAAGTCTGGCACACGCCTAATGAGAATTTCGTGAACGGGAGAGTAGCGGGTATTAAAGCTTCAGTGCAAATATCAAGCTTTGCGCTTGTCAAAACCCGATAAACATCTCAAAATCAAACTAGCAATACCAGAGCCATTAAGAGACCAGAATGAATTTTTCTACGCAATATCGGGCAGACCCAAATACCAAATTTTCTTTACTGAACTGTCCAACGCGCGTAGATCTTTTTGAGGGTAAAAAGGCAGCGCGGGCGGCTATAAAAGAAAATGCCAAAGCTATTAACCCGCTCGCCCATCGTCTTTACGGAGAAGCAGATCGTAGCCTGTTAATCGTGCTGCAAGGCATGGACACATCGGGTAAGGACGGAACGACCTCTGCTATTTTTCACCGCACACCGCCGCTTAATGTCAATGTCGCCGCTTTCAAAGCGCCTAGCAAAACAGAGCTCGCCCATGACTTTCTCTGGCGCATCCATAATGTGTGTCCAAAAAAGGGGCAAATTACGGTCTTTAACCGGTCCCATTATGAAGACGTACTGGTCGTTAAAGTCCGTAAATTCGTCAGTGCCGAAACGATTGAGGCCCGCTATGCGCAAATCAACGCATTTGAAAAACACCTTACGGAAAACGGAACAACAATTTTAAAATTCATGCTCCATATTTCAAAGGAAACCCAAGGTGAAAGATTACGCGACAGGCTGATAAACCCAGATAAGCGCTGGAAATTCAATCCGGGTGATTTGGATGACCGCGCTCTCTGGCCTGACTTTATGAATGCCTATGAAACGATGGTTGCGCGCACATCAACCCCTCATGCGCCGTGGCATATAATCCCCTCAGACAACCGCGCGACTCGCGGTGCCATTATTAGCGCCATTGTCAAAGACACGCTGGAGACAATGAACCCGCAATATCCTGACCCAGGCTACCGACCGGATCATTTTGATGTTAGCTGATAAAGCGCCCTAAAGAACCGCCAGAATAGCCTCGGCTAATTTGGGGATATTACGCGCATTTGCCCCTGCAATATTCATACGTCCTGAGTTCATAATATAGACAGAATGTTCCGCGCGTAATCGCTCGGCCTGCGCCTGACTTAAAGGCAAGGTTGAGAACATGCCATTTTGGGCGATAATCGCCCGCGCCATAGCTTCCCCGCCTTGGACATTTAAGGCCTTAGAAAGTAAAGCGCGCAAATCACGCATGCGCTTACACATGCCTTCAAGCTCCAAAGTCCACTCCGCTTTTAAGGTCGGATCCCCTAATATACGCGCTACAAGAGCCGCGCCGTGATCGGGCGGCATGGAAATAATTTTACGCTGAATAGCCCCAAACTGGCTTTGCGCAATTTTCGCGGCCTCAGAGGTTTTGGTAATCGCGGCAATAAGCCCTACGCGCTCGCGGTAAAGCGCGAAGTTTTTTGAACAGGAGGCCGCAAGTAGGGTTTCGGGACAGGTCGCAATAATTTTGCGCGTACCATATGTATCGGCCTCCATACTTTCGCCCAGACCAAAATAAGCTAGGTCCACAAATGGTATCAGCCCCTTATCAACCAGAAAGTCCGCCAGTTCATCCCACTGCGCTCGGCTTAGGTCTGCGCCTGTCGGATTATGACAACAACCGTGGAGCAAGACCACATCACCTGCCTTGGCGTTATGTGATAAATGCGCCAACATATCCTGGAAATCAACACCGAGCGTTTCGCGGTTATAATAAGGATAGCTGTCTATTTTCAAGCCCGCCGAACTGATGAGCGGTATGTGATTAGCCCATGTCGGCGTACTGGCCCAAACGGTCAGCTCATTACCCATTGATACCAAAAGCTCTGCCCCAAGTCGCAAAGCTCCAGAGCCACCTGCGGCCTGTGAACTCGCAATACGGCCTTCTTTAATAGCCGGATTATCCGCCCCTAAAATAAGCTCCAACATCAGCTCGCGAAATCTGATATTGCCGGTAGTGGACACATATGTCTTGGTGTCTTCTTCCTTCCACCATAATTGTTCCGCTTTTTTTACAGATTGCAAAATCGTCGTGTGACCGGCCTCGTCCTTATAGACACCAACACCCAGATCAATTTTATCAGGATTGCTATCGGCTTTACACATTTCCATAATAGCCATAATGGCGTCTGGCGGGCGGGCCTGTAGAGCTTCAAACATCGTATCTTATCCTTTAATCGAAACTACGTTTACGCAAAGTCCGTAACCGAATAAAACAGACTTGAAAACCCTTATCGAGATGATTTACTGCACTTATTTTAAAGCGGTTATTACAAAATTTGTTATCGGAATAATTTGTCTTGGATAAAACGCTCTTAGCCCCTATGTTGCGGACTTAAAGTCAGCACAAAAATCAGAACTGCTTGGGAATAAAATGGAAACATTCGCGTCATTAATGGAAAGCTTAAACGGATTCGTCTGGGGTCCCCCCATGATGATATTGCTTTTGGGTGTTGGAGCCTTTCTAACAGTCGGATTGCGCTTTATTTCCATTTTGAAAATCAGGTATGGATTTCGTCAACTCTTCAAGAAGCGTAGTGGTGAAGCTGATGCTGGCGATGTCTCCCCATTTGCCGCCTTGATGACCGCACTATCATCCACTGTCGGAACGGGAAATATTGCGGGTGTTGCGGCCGCCATTGCCATTGGCGGACCGGGCGCGGTTTTCTGGATGTGGGTAACAGCCGTTCTGGGGACAGCAACAAAATTTGGCGAAGGCGTCTTAGCGGTAAGATATAGAGAGATTGACGCCAATGGGAACCGCGTTGGCGGGCCGATGTATTATATTAAAAACGGATTAGGGCCAAAATTTATGTGGCTGGCCGTCGCCTTTGCCATATTCGGGATGATTGGCTCGCTTTCAACAGGTAACGCCGTTCAGGCCAATTCAATCGCAGATGCGCTTAAAAGCGCCTATAATTTTGATCCGCGGATTGTGGCCGTCATATTGTCCGTTGTTGTGGCGGGCGTTGTCTTTGGCGGGATAAAACGTATTGGGGCCGTGGCATCCCGGTTAGTGCCCTTTATGGCGCTCCTTTATATATCAGCTGCGCTTGTTGTAATTGCGGCCAATATCGCGCATGTGCCGGCGGCTTTCGGGCTTATTTTCAAAGGTGCTTTTGGCCTACAAGGGGCCGGAACGGGTGTTACTATCGGTTTAATGATGCTGGCCATGCAAAAAGGTGTAGCCCGGGGATTATTTTCCAATGAAGCTGGACAAGGCTCAGCCCCTATCGCCCATGCGGCCGCGCAAAATAATGACCCCGTAAATCAGGGCATAATTGCGATGTTAGGTACTATTATAGATACATTGATTATCTGTACGATCACGGCACTGGTTATTTTAACGTCCGGCGTTATGTCAGCAGATTGTCTAGCGAGCCCAGCGATATTATCCTTACTCGAATCCGGTGCGACACCTCCGGGATGTGAAATCGGCGTACCTCTAACAGCGGCAGCTTTTGATGCCACGCTTGTCGGATTTGGCGAACACATAGTGACCCTATGTCTGGTTATATTTGCCTTTACGACCATTATCGGCTGGTCATATTACGGCGAACGATGCGCGGCGTTCCTCTTTAAAGAAAAGTCAATTCCAATTTTTCGGGTTTTCTGGATTTTAGCGGTTTTCGTATCAACCTTCGCCTTATCCTTTGAAACCGGAGATGACAATCTGGTAGTCGCAACCTTCTGGCTTATCGCAGATAGCCTGACAGGCTTAATGGCGGCTCCCAACCTGATAGCGCTTATCCTACTCTCGCCCGTGGTTATGAAATTGGCAAAAGAGTATTTTGATAAAGAAAAAATCGCGAATGATGGTTTGATTGATCAGGATGACCTAAAATAAATGTCAGCCAAAATAGGCCTTGGATCACCCAATATAGAACGGGTCACATCTAAGCAAATAACTGAACTCGCCGCATTTGCGACGGCGAGTTTCATGGACACATTCGCCTATCTCTACACAGCAGAAAATCTGGATTTATTTCTTAAACAAAGTCGGTCCAAGGAATATTACGCCAAAGAAATATCAAACCCTGCCAACCACATCTGGATTATCAGGGATAAAGATATGTCTGGGGCCCCGATTATCGGTTATGCCAAGGTAGGCCCCAATAGCTTACCCGTAACCTCGCCAAAAAATAACGCCCTTGAGCTGGCCCAACTTTACATCGACAAAACCCATCAGGGAAAAGGTTTAGGTCAAACTCTACTTTCACATGCCATAGACATTGCCCGACAACACTCTTATCTTGAAGTGATTTTGGGGGTCTATTTTAAAAATATCGGGGCGCAAAAATTATATGAACGCAACGGGTTTTCAAAGATCGCCGAATATGATTTTCCGGTCGGCACGCATATTGACCGGGAATTTATTATGCTTAAAACGCTCTAGCTGCGCACCCGATTAGCACATGAGGATAATGGCTGGCATTAAAAAGGCCGCACAAGGCGGCCAATTTAATCTTTCGAACTCGCTCTTATTATTCAACCCCCGTTAAAACAATAAGAGTGTGGTGAGTTCGTCAAAGACATATTAAAACCAGCCATCAAAATCAACGCGGCCACTCTCAAACTTATCGAGCGCGTCTGAAGCCGGCTGAGTAACCCCCGAACCATATGAAGACCCCGTCGACCCCCCGGTATTAACCGATGTCCCGGAGCCATATGAGCCTGAGCTGATCTGACCTGATTGTAAATCCTGAACCGTTGGTGCCGTCCCGATGACTTGACCCGAGGATGACACTTGACCCGAGGATGACACGTGACCAGATGACCCTGAGCCATATGAGCTCACGGCGCCGTGACTACTATAAGCCGTACCGGAAGAATGTCCTGTCGAACCCGTAGATGATCCTGTGTAAGACCCGCCTGAATAAGACGAAGACGATCCTGAAGAATATGATCCAGAAGAAGAATATGATCCCGAAGAATAGGAACCTGAACTATGGCTTGAACTGCTAAAGGACCCAGTCCCTGGCTTACAAATGACTTCGCGCCATTCGTAACGCGCCGGACTGACGAGAACTTTCTTTTCGACATTTCCATATTTAGGCGGCTCGACCGTGGCTTTCTCGCCCGCTGGGGTTATGACCTCTTCAATCGTAATGGTCTGATATTCAGCCGGAACAGGAATTTGATCAACCCCGCCCGGATCAGACACAACACGCTTCATGATCGTCTGATAGCGGGCGGGAACCGTAGTACGGCGCACCTGACCCGGCACAGAAATAACTTTTCGGTTAAATTGCGTTGTCGCACCTGGCTCTTCAACAAGACACCAGATTTCGCATGTCGGGCCACAATTGGCTCCGCCGGATTGCCCATATTGCGTTGTCGAACTATAGCCACGTCCGCTATGACCACCGTCCGCAGTAGAGTGGATTTTATAACCTTGTTTAATCAAATCGCCCGGATTTCCGCGTTTCCAAACAAGTGACGGCGCTGAGGTTTGTACCGTTTCCGTCACAGTTTTATATTGCGGCGGGCTAACTGAAAGTTTTTCATAAGCGGGCCGCGTTACAATACGATCAGACACAGTTCTATAACTTGGTTGTCTAACCCGAAACCGCGTGCTGGCCTCTTTAACAAGGACTTTTTCCTGTCTCGGCGCCAAGACAGCTTGAACAATATCAATACGGGTTCTGGCATCTTCAACAATAACGCGTTCAGTCGAAGTGTTATATTGAGCAGGAATTTCCACGCGTGCATAACATTTCCCAGCAGATGGATTAGGCGGCAACCCATCAGGAACGTAGCCGGAATGTCCGCCTACCGCACCCGCCATTGCCAAAGGGGCTATGGCCGTTCCAAGAAAAAATGATGAAACTCCAAAAATGGATTTTTTCGAAATATGCATATCCACATCCTTTTAAAACCGCGACAAGTCGCAACGAATTATCTAATCTGGTACACGCCTGCAAATATTGGGCCATTTCGCCTTTGGCGCGATTATATCCAGACCTTAGTCTCTCATGCGCCCGATTTATGATCTCCTATAGGCATTCAGCCCTGTTTTAAATTAGCTCTTCGTCCTAAATCGCGACAGGGCATATAATCCAAGGCAAGCACAGAGTGCGCCGCCACCATTGGCCAATCCATCATATAAAGACCCTTGGCGGCCCAAAGGCATAATTGCTTGCAATAGCTCAATCCCTAGACCCCAAAACAAGACGGCGATAAAGGTAAATCTCAAACGCTGTTCAGGCCAAGCTATACCCCCCAAGCCTGCCAGAGACCCGTAAGCAATAAAGTGTAGAAATTTGTCATTCAAATCCGGTCCGGCAAAGCTTTGTGACGGCGTAAGCGAACCCAAAGTAATAGACACTAGAGCAGCAAAGAATAAAATTTTAGCCCCTCTAACCCAAAGGGCTGGATAGAGGCGCAGTGACGGTTTTACCGACCCACGGCTGCGAGGCAAAAAAGAATTTGGCATAGTCATGGTTCCCATATGGCCTCCTTCTTTAGTTAGCGCAAAGTCAAATAATGCCAAAATAATATATTTAGCTCTCATAAATTCTGGCTGAAATTATGGTTAAAATACGGCAAATTTGCGTTGAAAAAAAGGCAAGTACAGCGCGTCACGACCGTAAACCTCCTCATTTATGAGCGGGTCTATGGCTCTAAGCCCCCTCGCCAAAACCTGAAAACTGGTGTAATCAAGCTCTAGGACGGACCCCTTTACAGATTAAATATGAAAGCGAAAATGACTTTATTGAATCCCAAAAATGTGGCTCAAGAGCTCGACGGCTGGACGGGCGGCGACGACTTTATAACAAAAGTCTTTAAATTTGACGATTTTGCCGCCGCCTTTGGCTTTATGACACAAATAGCAATTATTGCTGATAAGATGGATCATCATCCGGAATGGTTTAATGTCTATAACCGCGTCGATGTCACCTTAACCACCCATGATGCGGGCGGGGTAACCGAAAAAGACGTCATACTGGCCAAGGCTATGCAAAAGGCCGCTGGGCAAATATGACACAAACCGCCTTTAAAACCGGCCCGACAAATAGCCTGATAGATATTGCGGGTTTAAAAGTCGGACATGCCCATGACGCCCGTGTTAAAACGGGTGTCAGCGTCATCATTCCAAACCAGCCCGCACGCTGCGCTGTGGACATACGCGGCGGCGGGCCGGGTACGCGCGAAACCGATACACTGCAAGACGGCGGCCTTATCGAACACGTTCACGGGATTTGTCTTTCAGGGGGGTCGGTTTACGGGCTGGCCGCAGCCGATAGTGTATGCCGCTTTCTAGGCGCAAAAAATATAGGCTATGCCCCCGGTCCCAAGCCTATTCCGGTAAGCCCAATCGTGCCCAGCGCCATTTTATTTGATAATGCCAATGGCGGTGACAAAGCTTGGGGGGTTGAGCCTCCTTTTGGAGACCTCGGATTTCGGGCCTGCGAAAATCTGGCATCAAATTGCCCTGAAGGAGCGGTTGGTGCGGGGTTTGGCGCAACCGCCGGATTATATGCTGGCGGGTTAGGAACAGCGTCCGAGATTGTGGGGAACACGGTGGTCGCCGCCTTGATTGCGGCTAATCCGATAGGCTCGCCGTTTATGCCGGCAAGTGATTGTCCTTGGGCTTGGCCCTATGAGGTGAACGGGGAATTTGGCGGCAAGCGCCCACCTGCGGATTATCAACTGACCCCGCCATCTGACACCAAGCTTGCCCTGTTAAAGGCCCGGCAAAACCCGCTCGCTCAATCAACAGTTATTGGCGTTATAGGTACAAATGCGGCGCTGTCCCAAAAACAGCTCAAACGTCTGGCGATAATGGGTCAAGACGGCATTACAATGTCTGTGCGACCCGCCCATACACCTTTGGACGGCGATACGCTTTTTGCCCTGTCTACGGGGGATATAGACTGCCAGAGCCCGGTTGAACTGGCGGGTCTCGGGGCGGCAGCAGCGCGCTGCGTGGCAAGAGCCCTAATGCGCGGCGTATATTTTGCCAATAACTAAACCACGATTCCAACCGAGACCACGTCATAGATACATTGTGATAGGCCCCATTTTAAAGTCCGGATCATTGAAATATAAACCGGTACGGCAAAAGTTTGAGCGCTTCTTTATATTGAGCATGTCAACTTAGACAAACAGGCTCGGCAAAATGGATATGGACGCCAGCTTTTATGCCGATGTTGAAACCTTTGCCCGTACCCTTGGCTATCCCTATATTGCCTGCGACGTCTTTACAAAACCTGATAATCCCGACTCCCCTATTTTTCACCAGAAAATAGGCTTTAGCGCATGTGGAAATGCGCAACACCCTGACGACCCACAAATAGAGACGCGCCATTATTGCAAAGCCCTCTAAATCGGCACAATTTGGATATTTACCACAGACGGAAAAAACACTTGCAAGGCCGCCTCGAATAGGCTTAAAGCCGCCTTCACAATATGTGAACTAATTTGCGCTATTAAACGCGCTCTAAGCACCGGTAGCTCAGCTGGATAGAGTACTTGACTACGAATCAAGGGGTCGGGAGTTCGAATCTTCCCCGGTGCGCCATTTCTCTCATTCTTAAATAGCATCTTCCCACAATACTGAACAATATTGACTGAATTTGGTTGGCTATTAATCTGCATTCGTAAGTGAAGTTTTCCTATTCAAATAATATAATGGCAAACCTGCCAGGATAAGAATTAAGCCCCACGCCAAAATTTTAACACCCGAGCCGATCATAGCGAAAATGACATAGACAACGGCTATCAGCGCAATGAACGCCCAGACTTTAGAGGCGTTTCGGGATACACGAAACTCAGCAATCGCGGAGAGTGCGTAAGGCAAGAGTGTGCAAAGTGTCGACATTGAGATCAGAAAAGTGAAGGCCGCGATCAATCCCTCTTGATAATTGAAAACTAATAAAATGGTCGCGATCACACAGGAAATTATCAATGACCAAACCGCAGCTCCGCCTTTATTTTTACGCGCTAATATTTTTGGGGCCAAACCATCTATGGCAAGCGCCATAGGCATTTGCCCTCCCAGGAAAATATTGCCATTTAAGGAGCCGGCCGTTGAAATAAGCGCGCCAAAGGCAATAAGTCCGGCCCCTATTGGGCCTAGTGTTTTCGCAGCATCCACAAAGGGGGCTTCTGATGTCTTTAAGATGTCTGGTGGCACGAGCATCATAACGGCAGCTGTTGCGGCGATGTAAACAAAGGTTACGGTGAGTGTCCCGGCCACAATCGCGCGCGGAATTGTTTTTTTGGGATCGACTACATCACCAGCGGCGACAGTGCCCGCCTCTAGGCCGATAAAGGCCCACATGGTCAACATCGCTGTGGCAGCAACCGCGCCTAAAACGGATTGTTCCTGCGGATTAAACGGGGGAATATTGTCTGGCGTCCCCGCCGTTATACCTAATAAAATTATAACGCCCAATGGTATAAGCTTAAGGATTGTTGTTATTAATTGTATGAAGGCGCCTGAACCCACACCTTTGATATTAAGGGCGGCAAAGGTCCAAATAACAATAGCCGCTGTTATCGCTTGCGAAAAACTACTTACGCCAATGGCAGGAATGACTGCGCTCAAATAGCCAACAAAGGCGGTACTAATAGCTGTGATTGCGAATATAATTCCGAGCCAATATCCCCAAGCAATTAAAAATCCGACTAAGTCTCCAAAAGCTTCCTGAGTGTAGACATAGAAACCGCCCGAACGTTCGGTTCGGCCCGCAAGGCGGCCTAAAATCAGGGCAATAATGATTGCGGCAGAACTCGTTACTATCCATCCTAAAAAACTAATAGAGCCAAAGGGCGCAAGAACTGTTGGCAGGAGGAAAACGCCAGAGCCGATCATCACACCAACCGACATGGCCCAACATTTCCAAAATCCCATTTTGGGTTTATGCGTTACGTTGTGGTTTGCCTCTACGTCCAAAATCAATCTACCTATTTTATTATTATGGGGCACAATCCTTACGTCCCTCATTAATTGATTGCACGCACCAAATTAAAAAACTTTGCTGCATCCCGTCCATATCCAACACGGTCCCTGACGTCGCGAAGGTCTAAGTTTTCGCTTAAATTATAGCGCGTTCCATATCTCCTGAACCCAAGTTTTGATCACAAGCGCCTCTTCCCACCTGTTTGAGAGCTCATCACCCTGTGCGTCAGTTATCGCATATGGCGGGGGACCTAATTCGCAAAGAAAGACAAGTTCCGCATCTTCCGCGCTCCGAGCCCGCCACGATTTAAATCCATTTTTCCAAAATTGTTTAAACAGATCGACCCATTGTGCATGTTGCGGGAAGGCAATTGGGATTTGGATTTGTTCATGACTAGAAATACGTCCCTGAAAGCAATCGGAATGCTGCGTTAATTTTTCAAAATGGCGTTTAAAATCCTCTGAGACGGGCAAGGATAATTCACGGTTTAAAACATAGTGAGAAAAATCAGCACATAGCCGCATGTCAGGCACGGCGTTTAATAATTCTAACGTCAAAAACATATCATTTGTGATGCAATCGCGGTGGGTCTCAAACATGATATCCACATCCATTTCACCAGCAATTTCTATCCATTTTCGGATGACAGGAACGGCTTTGGCTGCCGTTACAGGATAAACAGTACCAATGATGCTAAATGTCGTCGCGTTCATATCCTTTGAGAATTTTAGAAGGCGGCGTAAATCATCATCAGTTTTAGGAAAGGCATTCACCATACAGGCCAAGTTATGGGTTTCAAATAAGGGTTTTAGAGCAAGCATTTCGTCTATCTCATGCGCGGCCGGGTCAAGACAAACACCATCATACCCGGCTTTAGCCATCATTTTAAAACGCTCTTCATTTGTCCATTCAAACCCATCGGGCTGGCGCAATTCCATGGCCCAAAGAGATTGGTAGACTTTCAATTTTTGCATTTAGCTATCCTAATAGGTGGTGATGTCATGGCCTGTATAGCTCGACGTCCCCTCCTTGATTAATTTACGGATCATATGTTTTTGAAAATTTATATGGGTGACAGTTGGCAGCTCGGCTCCGAACGTTTCAACAACACCCCCGTGGAGCGTGCTAAGCTTGTGAAAAGGAATCATAGGATAACTATGATGAGCCATGTGATAGGGCATATTCCATAACAACCACTGCATAATAGGATGGGCCTCAATCGTGCGTGTATTGACAAGAATGTCTTGGACATGCGGCATGCCCAAATGCTCGGCCGTATTTTGTAAATTCTGAAACCACTTCATCAAGAACATAGGCAACAACCAAAACTTCAACGCGGCTGCCGTGCCAAGTAAAATAGATATTATCAAAATAACGCCGTAACCCAGCAACATAAAACGGGCTTCTTTTTGAACCGTTTTAAGCTGAGGCTCCGAGAGCCACGGCCAGTATCTGGTTTGCCCCGCTGCCAGCCTCAAGACTTCCCCTATGCGTTTGGGCCAATAGGTAATAGCCGACATATAGAGAATATAGCTCACAAGGGTGAAAGGTTTACTCCCAATAATCTCTGCATCTAGCTCAACATCTTGTGTGTGGCGATGATGTTGGAAGTGCTCAAACTTGTCTTGGTCACGTCCCATCAACAAAAAAAATGTAAATAGCCTGCCAAAAAATTCGTTCAGGCCGCGCGTTTTAAAAACCGTATTATGGCTAAGCTCGTGAACGCCCGCATAGAGGCAATTAATCAAAATTCCCTGTAACAAAAATAGAGGCACGGCGATAACTGAACCCCAAGTTAAGACGAGGCCTATCGTGCAAATGAAAATCGCGCCCAGATGACTGAGTGTCTGACACCACCCTCTAAAATCCGATTTTACAGAAAGTTGCTTTAAAAGTTTTGGGGAAACACTAAAGGATTTCTCGAACGTTTCTTCCATTTCGTAAAGTCCATTCCATCAATTTCAGCCATGAGCTTAAGTGCTTACCCATCTTACCTGTCTTGCCTTATAGAACAAGCCACGTCTCGATTATCTTCGCCCCACCTTTCATCATTTTGGGTAAGCCTTCCCTTTATTTGTAAACCCAGACTATGAATTATGGCGGTAGGAACCAGAATATGTTTAAAACTGATACCTCTTTTATCTTAATTCTCTTGCCTGTCGTAATTTCCGTTTTATTAAAAGACTGATTTAGGTTACGAATTTTATTATGTCATTTAACGCAAACACGCAGGGCCCATTTTATGGCTGAAAATCCGACAGTTTTTTTTGATCCCAAAGACCCCTTTATGATGGACACACAACTATCAGAAGAGGAAAAAATCATACGTGATACCGCGCGAAACTATGCTCAAGACCAGCTTATGCCCCGCGTTATTGAAGCCAATCGAACGGGCGTTTTTGATCGGGACATAATGGTGGAATTAGGAAAATTAGGACTATTGGGTGCCATGGTCTCACCGGATTACGGCGGGTCAGGCGCATCACATGTCGTTTATGGATTAATCGCTAAAGAAATTGAAAGTGTCGATAGTGGCTACCGGTCTGCCATGTCCGTACAATCATCGCTTGTCATGTACCCCATAGAGGCCTTTGGGTCAGAGGAACAAAAACACAAATATTTACCCAAATTAGCGTCTGGTGAGTTTGTAGGATGTTTTGGTTTAACCGAAACGGACGGGGGGTCTGATCCGGGTGCTATGCGGACCAAAGCGCAAGCCGTTGCGGGCGGATATAAATTATCAGGTTCAAAAATGTGGATTACCAATTCACCCATATCCGACATTGCTATAGTCTGGGCCAAGCTCGACGGCGCCATACGCGGCTTTATTGTCGAGCGCGGTATGGATGGTTTCACAACGCCGGAAATTGCCAATAAACTGTCTTTGCGCGCGTCAATAACAGGTGAAATTGCGCTTGATGACGTATTTGTACCTGAAGATAATCTCTTGCCGGGCGTCAAAGGCCTACGCGGACCGTTTTCATGCTTGAATAAGGCGCGTTACGGCATTGCGTGGGGAAGCATGGGGGCAGCAGAATTTTGCTGGCAAGCCTCGCTTGGCTATGCCTCTGAGCGCATTGTATTTGGAAAACCCATTGCTGCAACCCAACTTGTGCAAAAAAAGCTTGCTGATATGCAAACCGATATTGCTTTGGGATTACAAGGCGCCTTAAGGCTCGGGCGTTTGCTGGATGAAGGGGCTTATATACCTGAAGCCATCTCCATGATGAAACGAAATAATTGCGGTAAAGCGCTGGAAATCGCGCGGATAGCTCGCGATATCCACGGCGGCAACGGCATTTCGGAAGACTACCACATATTACGCCATGCGATGAATTTGGAAACGGTCAACACCTATGAAGGTACGCATGATATACACGCACTGATATTAGGACGGGCAATGACCGGATTTCAGGCCTTTTCCTAGGCGTGGTCTAATAGAAAAAAGGTGGCTATAGCCAAGACGGGGCTTTTCACGCTAATATGATCCTTAAAGACAAATTTGATGAGCACAGGATCAAACAATGACGACCACCTCTAAAAAAGGGGCCGGGGATGAAAATTTTCCTGTTGGGTCTATCCTTATTCCTAAATCTTTAAGACCGCATGTTATGTGTTATTATAATTTCGCCCGCGAAATAGACGACATAGCTGATAATCCCGCCCTTACCGCTAAAGAAAAGCTGGGCCGCCTAGCAAAGTTCAAAGAGGCTCTGTCACATGGTAGTGATGACCCGAACCTCAACAGTGCTGAAAAATTACACCGGGCCTTGAGCGAGAAAAATATCAGTTTTGAACGCGGTCTCGATCTCATTTCTGCCTTTGAACAGGATGCGGTCCAATCGCGATATGAAGACTGGGCGGCGCTGATAGATTATTGCCAACGCTCGGCAGCCCCTGTCGGACGGTTTCTTCTGGATTTACACGGCGAAGACCCTGCCCTTTATCCGGCATCTGATGCCTTGTGTCATGCCTTGCAAATTATCAATCACCTCCAAGACGTACTGGCCGATAAACAGGATATGGACCGTGTCTATATCCCGCAAGACTGGTTAAACCAAGAGGGTCTGGACGTCGATGTGATTAAAGCGCCTGCGGCAAGTCCCGCTTTGCGCCGCGTTTTTAATAAAATGCTCGACGGGACATCGGTCTTACTGGATCGCTCCCGCAGTCTCGCACCTGCCATGAAAAATCGTCATCTATCCGCTGAAACACGCGTCATACAGGCCTTGGCTGAAACCCTGACAAAACGCCTCTACAAGCAAGACCCCATTGCGGTGCGCGTGGAACTTTCCAAACCCGCCATGTTGATGGTCTCTCTAAAAGGCTTAATGCGTTTATGATTTTTGTGCTGAGTGTCCTAAGCCTTATCATCTGGCTTTATCTGTGCTTTGCCCATCACGGCTTTTGGCGCAGGCGGGAATTTCTGGACCCTGTAGAGACGCCACAAGCTCAAGACTGGCCAAGCATTCTCTCGCTTACACCCGCCAGAAACGAAGAAGAGCTGATTACGCAAAGCTTTAGCTCTATTTTATCGCAAAACTATCACGGCACACTCGAAACTATACTGATCGACGATGCCAGCACAGATAAAACCGCCTACTGCGCAAAACAGGCTGCAAAGGCCGCAAGACCGACCGCGCAGGCCCACATCATTCAAGCTCCGCCTTTAGAAAAGGGATGGAGCGGAAAATTATGGGCCTTACAGGCGGGATTAGACTATATTCAAGACACTGGTCTTAAAGCGGAGTATTACTGGCTCTCAGATGCCGATATTCAACACGAGCCTTATGTATTGCGCCGTCTGGTAAACCGGGCACAAAAACAGGACATTGCCCTTGTGTCACTTATGGTGTCACTTAATTGCAATAGTTTCTGGGAAAATCGCATCATTCCGGCTTTCATCTATTATTTTCAAATGCTCTATCCCTTTAACAGTATAAATAATGCCAAACATAAACGTGGGGGTGCTGCTGGCGGGTGCATATTGATCCGCCGGGATGCGCTCGAGGCTATTGGGGGCTTTCACAGCATTAAAAACAAATTGATTGATGATTGCGAGCTCGGAAAAGCCGTAAAACATAAAGGCTATAAAATCTGGCTAGGACACGGCGTAAACAGTCGCTCTCTCCGGCCCTCTACAGGCCTTACTAGTCTTTGGAAAATGGTGACAAGGACCGCTTTTGCGCAGCTAAGCTACTCATATATTTATCTTTTTCTTGCGATTTTGGGCATGTTGATACTATATGCCCCGCCCGTTTTTGCCTTTATATACGGCCTTTTTTATGCCGCCCCTATTTTGGCCTGTCTGGGCGGGCTATCTTGGGGCCTAATGGCGCTCACCTTTTATCCAACCTTGCGGGCCTATCAGCGCCCTTGGCCTGAGGGCCTGTTTATGCCCTTTACTGCACATCTCTTTATCGGCATGACCTTGCAAGCAGGTTGGTTGCATTTTAAAGGCAAACATTCAGGCTGGCACGGGCGAGTTTACAATAATTGAGGGAGGCTGTATGACTCAGGCTAAATATAGTTTAACTAAACGTGATGTAGTCGGCTCTGGTATTTCCTCAAAGATAGTGTCATTGTTTTCATTAAGTTAGACGGTTTCAATCAAGAACCAAAAAATATAAGAATGGAGTAGGGATGAAAACGTTGAAGACACCTATCCTTGATAGTATTTCGACCCCTAAAGACCTTCGCTCTCTTAGCACGACTGCACTGGACGGACTCGCAAGCGACCTCAGAGCGGAAATGATTGACGCCGTATCCGGTATAGGCGGGCATTTCGGCGCAGGCCTTGGGGCCATAGAGCTTACCATTGCCCTTCATTATGTTTTCAATACGCCAGAAGATAAAATCATTTGGGATGTAAGCCATCAGACCTACCCCCATAAAATTCTAACAAATCGGCGCGATGCTATCCGGTCTATACGTCAGAAAGGCGGGCTTTACGGCTTTACCAAACGCTCTGAGTCCGAATTTGATCCTTTTGGCGCTGCCCATAGTTCAACCTCTATTTCTGCCGGGTTTGGCATGGCCGTAGCCCGCGACCAGCTTGGCAAAGATTTCAATGTCATAAGCGTTTTGGGTGACGGCGCCGCAACGGGCGGCATGGTCTATGAGGCCTTGCTCAATGTCGGAGCCTCTAACAGCCAAATGCTGGTAGTCTTGAATGATAACGGCATGTCTATTGCGCCGAGCGAAGGCGCTTTGACCAATTACCTCAACGCCGTTGTGGAACGCGATGGTCTGTTGGATAACACAGGCATAGACAATGCCATAAACGAATTAACCGGGACAGCCCCTTCAAAGAAAGCTGTAAAAGGTGCGCATAACCAGGACGATAGCCTTGCCTGTAAAGACACTATGTTTGCCCAATTGGGGTGCCATTATATCGGACCCGTAGATGGTCATAATCTTGACCACCTCGTCCCGCTCTTGGGCGCGATACGCGACACATCTATAGGTCCTGTTTTCTTACATATCATAACGGAAAAAGGCAAAGGCCATCCCTTTAGCAAGCCGCACAAGGAGAACTATCACGCTGTGGGTAAATTTTGCCCCGAAACCGGTGAGATGGCCCCTAAACTCGCGAGCGGGACACCCACATTCACTAAGGTCTTCGCCGAAAGCCTGATAGAAGAAGCTAAAAGTGATGAAAAGATTGTCGCCATTACGGCAGCCATGCCGTCGGGCACAGGGCTGGATATTTTCGGGGAGGTTTTTCCTGAGCGCACATTTGACGTGGGCATTGCCGAACAACATGCCGTAACATTCGCAGCCGGGCTTGCCTGTGAGGGTCTAAAGCCCTTTGCAACAATTTATTCAACCTTCCTGCAGCGGGCTTATGATCAGATCATACATGACGTGGCCTTGCAAAACCTGCCCGTACGCTTTGCTATGGACCGCGCAGGACTGGTCGGAAATGACGGTGCAACCCATGCCGGTAGCTTTGATCTGGCCTATCTTTCCTGCCTGCCCAATATGGTGATTATGGCGGCGGCAAATGAAGCGGAACTGACAAATATGGTCAGTACGGCCAGTGCCTATGATGAAGGTCCTTGCGCCTTTCGTTATCCCCGCGGAGCAGGCTTTGGCATAGACCGCCCGCAAAAAGGTACGCCGCTGGAAATCGGAAAGGGCTATATTGTTCAAGAAGGTTCGAAAGTCGCCATTCTCTCTTTAGGCGGACGGCTCTATGAGGCCCTAGAAGCCGCCAAAATACTAACAGCCAATGGCTTTAGCGCAACCATTGCAGATGCGCGCTTTGCTAAACCTCTGGACACCCAGCTTATTGAAAGGCTGGCAAAAAATCACGAAGTCCTCATAACACTTGAGGAAGGCAGTTCAGGCGGCTTTGGGGCTTCGGTTATGACTCACCTTGCGAAATCCGGGCACTTGCAAAATAGTGCCAAGATATACCCTATGACCCTGCCCGATAGATTTGTTGACCATGGTTCACCACAGCAACAATATATCGATGCTGGCTTAATGGCCGATAATATTGTCGCAACAGCATTAAACCTGCTATCGGTCAGTCAAACCGATCTTGAATACCGACCGGACATTATTGATCGAAAAATCTACGCCACGCCATGACACCCCATCTGGCTACAAATACCCTGCCAGTCAATTCCTCCAATGACGCCCTGAATATGGGGGAGGCCCATACACGCATTCGTAATATTGTCGGCGCGTCGGGGACATCTTTTTTCTGGGCGATGCGTCTATTACCCAAGGCGCGCCGGGAAGCGATTTTCGCCGTCTACGGATTTTGCCGGGAAGTGGATGATATTGCCGATGAAGACGGAATAGATCAGGAGAAACGCCGGGCGCTTGATAATTGGCGCCAAGCGATAAGCGGGCTATATGCCCATACCGCGCCTCAGTCGGGCGACGAAAACATGGCCGCTATCCTCTTGGTTCTATCAAAGGCCATTACAGACTATCATTTGGAAGAAGCCGATTTTCAAGCTGTGATTGACGGCATGGAAATGGACGCGCACGGCCCGGTGGCTCTCTCGGATATGGCCTCGCTTGATCTTTATTGTGACCGGGTGGCCTCAGCAGTAGGCCGTCTCTGCGTTCCCATTTTCGGGCAGCCTGATGCAAAAGGACGCGCGGTCGCAAATCATTTGGGACGAGCATTACAGCTTACGAATATTATTCGCGATGTCCCTGAAGATGCCGAAATAGACCGTCTATATCTCCCGCAAGACCTACTGGCTCAGTACGGCATGGATCAACATACGCCTCGTGACGTGGCCTCACATCATGACCTCCCGAAAGTCTGCGCTGATCTTGGACGACTGGCTGAAGACCATTACACCAAAGCCGCCGCCGCCATGTCGCTATGCAAATCAGACGCTATGCGCGCGCCAAATGTAATGATGCGGGTATATTATCAGAACCTCAAACGGCTCCGCGCGGCGCAGTGGCAGCCCCAAACACTCTACCGATCAAGCAAGCTGGTGAAAATCGGACGAAAGTTTGAAAAACTCTTTATTGGACTGCGATACGGATTTTTCTAATGGGGCAATTCCATATAATCGGAGCCGGGCTAGCAGGCTTGGCCAGTGCACTCCGGCTTATCTCGTCATACGCCATCAAAGGTTCAGATATCCACCTTTATGAGGCTGCCCCTCAAGCGGGTGGCCGGTGCCGTTCATATTTTGACACGGCGCTTAAATGTGAAATAGATAATGGCAATCACCTGCTTTTATCGGGTAATTACTGCGCTCAAGACTATTTGGATATAGTCGGTGCAAAAGACCAATTGGTCGGACCAAAGCGTGCCGTATTTCCCTTTATGGATTTAAAAACCACAAAGAGATGGGATATCGAGTTTAACCCCTCCCCGCTTCCATTTTGGATATTTAACAAAAATGCCCGCGTCCCGGATGCCGATTTTCGCGCGCACTTATCCCTACTCAAACTCATGCGGGCAAAACCTTCTGACACGCTGGATAAATATATCGCACAGGATAATCCGCTCTATAGCCGGTTGATTGACCCGCTGAGTGTTGCCGTTATTAATATGACCCCTGAAACGGCGAGCGCCACACTCATGGCAAATGTTTTACGAGAGAGCGCTTTGAAAGGCGGCAAAGCCTGCAGGCCTCTTATAGCCAAACACAGCCTTGCAAAAACCTTTATAGACCCTGCGCTCGCCTTTTTAAAATCACACGGCGTTCATATTCATATGGGCCAACGCTTAAAATCTCTCGGTAAAGACGGCAAAGCCGTCAACGCTCTCATATTCACCCAAGACCGGGTAAGTCTCTCCGGGACGGATTGTGTTATTGCCGCCTTACCACCTGCACCCGCTACGCAAATATTGGACGGGCTGACCTTACCTCTCACCTATTCCGCTATTGTGAATTTGCATTACAAATTTGATAGCCCCGTCAATATTGATTGGCCAGCTCCGCTCATCGGCCTAATTGGCGGCACAGCGCAATGGGTTTTCGTCAGGGATAATCTCGCCTCCGTCACCATATCTGCGGGCAATGCCCTGTTAGATATACCGAGTAAAGAACTCGCCCGGATCGTCTGGGAAGACATATCGGTTTTATTTACCGCCCAACCCGCTATGCCGCCTTACCGTATCATAAAGGAGAAACGGGCAACCTTGGCCCAAACGCCCGATCTGGAAGCCTATCGCCCGGACACACAATCAGATTACAATAATTTCTTCCTTGCCGGTGACTGGACCAATACAGGTCTGCCTGCGACAATAGAAGGCGCTATTCGCTCAGGCTTTAAGGCTGCACAATTTGCACAAAAACGTGACATGAAATATAAAGAGGGCTTAGGTATAGCAAAAGCCCAGACAAAGATTAGAGCATGACTATTTCAACCGCTGCGCCCCAGACCGAAAAATTTAATCAAGAGCTTGAAACACTGATAAAGTCTTCGTCCGAAGGTCTGGCGAATCGTCAGAAAAAAGACGGGCATTGGCTGTTCGAGCTTGAGGCAGATGCAACCATACCCGCAGAATATATTATGTTCATGCATTATATGGACGAGATAGACACAGAGCTTCAGGAAAAAATATGTGTCTATTTACGCCGCATACAAAACCCGGATGGCGGCTGGCCGCTTTTTTACAAGGGCGATATGGATATATCCGCAACGATTAAAGGGTACTATGCGCTCAAATTGGCTGGCGAGGATATAAACCTGCCGCATATGACAAAGGCGCGCGAAAAGATCCTTGCTGCTGGCGGTGCAGAACGGTCCAATGTTTTTACCCGCTATGCCCTCTGCCTCTTTGGCCAAGCCCCGTGGAAGGCCGTCCCTGTCATGCCCGTTGAAATCATGCGCATGCCGGACTGGTTTCCCGTAACGATTTATAAAATGTCCTATTGGTCACGCACAGTTGTCACGCCCTTATTAGTGATTGCCGCGCTAAAACCCCATGCCCGAAACCCGCATAAAGTCTCGGTGCAGGAGCTTTTTAAAGACGATCCTGAAAGCGTGACCGATTATCATAAAAACACGACCGGTAAATGGCTTGGCGATTTTTTTATCATAGTCGACAAGATATTGCGCAAGGTCGAACGGTTTTTTCCAAAGGGGTTTCGTAAAAAATCCATTCAATCCGCCCTCGATTTCTTTATACCCCGCATGAATGGTGAAGACGGTCTGGGCGCGATTTTTCCAGCTATGGCCAATGCAGTAATGGCCTTAGATGCGTTGGGTTATGACAAAGACCACCCCCTTATGATCCAAGGCAAAGACGCCTTAAAAAAACTACTGACCGATGATAATGGCGAAATATATTGCCAGCCTTGCCTCTCGCCCGTCTGGGACACCTGCTTAAGCGCCCATGCGATGTTGGAAGCCGGAAATACGCAGAGCATAGAGGCGGCCGAAAAGGGCTGTGACTGGCTGATTGATCGCCAAATTCTGGACGTAAAAGGCGACTGGATTAAAAAGGCGCCTGATCTTCGTCCCGGTGGCTGGGCCTTTCAATATTGGAATGACCATTATCCCGACGTCGATGATACGGCGGTTGTTGGCATGGCCATGCACAGAACCGGCGATCCCAAATATAAGGAATCCATTGCACGAGCAGAAGAATGGATTCTGGGTATGCAATCGACCAATGGCGGTTGGGGGGCCTTCGATATTGACAATAATAAAGACTATCTCAACTACGTCCCCTTTGCCGATCACGGCGCGCTACTGGACCCGCCCACAGAGGATGTAAGCGCGCGCTGCCTGAGTTTTCTTGCACAACTCGGTCACGACACCGCCCATCCCGTTGTAGCGAAAGGGTTGAAATATCTCAAAGATACACAACAAGATGACGGGTCTTGGTACGGACGATGGGGCACAAATTATATTTACGGAACCTGGTCGGTTCTATGTGCGCTTAATGTGTTGGGCGAGCCCCATGATGCACCCTATATCCGCAAGGCCGTTGACTGGCTTTATTCACGGCAAAATGCTGACGGCGGCTGGGGCGAAGACGGGGCGACTTATTACGAGGACCGCAAAGCCGAATGCAAGGAAAGCACGCCGTCCCAAACATCATGGGCGGTGCTCGGCCTTATGGCGGTCGGCGAGGTTGATAATCCGGCTGTTAAGCGCGGGATTGAATTTATCATGCAATCGCGCAATACCGACGGAAAATGGGATGAGCCTTGGCATACGGCAGTCGGCTTTCCCCGCATTTTCTATCTACGCTATCACGGCTATAGTGCCTTTTTTCCGATCTGGGCTTTAGCCCGTTTCAAGAATTTAAAGGCAAGCAATAGTAAAGTGCCGGCTTTTGGCATGTAATGTTAGGCATCGTCACCGGCCTTGAATTAGAGCGAAAGCTTGTTCTCCAAACCTTTCAAAAAACTGGTCGCACAGTGCCGCTTCTCGCCTGTGCGGCGGGAACAGTTGAAGGAGCCAGACACGCCGCCCGCGCTCTTATCGATCAAGGGGCGACGCGCCTCATCAGTTTTGGTGTCTGCGGCGGACTATCTGAGGGCATAGATACGGGCGATCTTATAGTGCCCAGAACCGTGATGATGGAGAGTGAAACACTCTCGCTAGACAGTGAGTGGTTGGAGTCACTATCTCGGCACTTACCCGAAACGAAATCAGGCGCGCTTATCTCTGTAAGCGAGGCTGTCACAACACCCGAGGCCAAGGCGCAGCTCCACAGCCAAAGCGGAGCAGTGGCTGTCGATGTTGAAAGTTTTGCGATTGCCAAAGCGGCGCGCGAGGCAGGCCTGCCTTGCCTAGTGATTCGCGCCGTTCTCGACCCCGCCTACCAAGCCTTGCCGCAAGCCGCGCTGAACGGCATCAACGCCAAAGGCGAAACGCAATTCTGGCCCGTGATAAAAGGGCTGATGCGCCGCCCGCAAGACCTGCCCGACCTTATTCGGTTAGGCCAGCAGAACAAGCGGGCTTGCGGGGTTTTGGTAAGGGCTGTCGAGGCGTGCGGTGGGTTTCAACCAGTCAACGTTTAGGCGCGTTTTTCCTACGACAGGGAAACTGGAATAGATATTGAAGTAAAGTTCTCTCATTATATCTATATTGACAGCCCATAAAAAAAGCCGCTCTTTCAGAGCGGCTTTTTAAAATCTATGGATATGAAAATTACTCAGCCGCTTCTTGGGCCATCATTTTATCGACATGCTCTTCATGGATATTATAATTTGCTGCGCGTTGTTTCGAGAGATCGATTTCGGGCGCCATTGGGCCTTTGGTTTTAATTCCCCGCAAGGCAACTTTAAGCGCCTTGATCGGGTGGTAAACCATATCGACAACTGTCGTCGGTTCATAACCGCAATGGGCCATGCAATCGCCGCACTTTTCGTAATTGCCCGTGCCGTAACTCTCCCAGTCGGTTGTTTCCATAAGCTCTTGGAAAGTATCGACATAACCTTCGCCAATGAGGTAGCAGGGCTTTTGCCAGCCAAAAATATTGCGTGTGGGCATTCCCCAAGGCGTACATTCATAAGACTGGTTGCCCGCTAGAAAATCCAGATAAAGATGGGAGTGATTAAGCGACCATTTTTTGCCCTTGCCTCTGCTAAAGACATCGCGGAACAGGTTTTTTGTCTTCTCGCGGTTTAGAAATAATTCCTGTTCAGGCGCCCGTTCATAGGAGAAGCCCGGCGATATAGTAACCCCGACGCCCAGCTCTTTCGTAAAATCGAGATATTCAGCGATCTGCTCGGCTGTGGTGCCATCAAAAATTGTGGCATTGACATTGACGTTAAAGCCCGCCGCCTTTGCCGCCTTAATAGCTTTAACCGCTTTAGTAAAAACACCGTCCTGACACACGGCTTTGTCATGTTCCTCCTCAAGACCGTCCAGATGCACGGAAAAGAAAAGATAATCAGACGGCTCAAATAAATGCAGCTTTTTTTCAAGTAAAATCGCATTGGTGCAAAGCGATACAAATTTCTTACGATCCGTAATCCCTTTAACGATCTCGCCTATCTCTTTATGGATGAGGGGCTCACCGCCCGGAATGGCAACCATGGGTGCACCGCATTCATCCACCGCCTTTAAGCAATCTTCAAGGCTTAAGCGCTTTTGTAAAATCGGCTTTGGAAAATCGATTTTTCCGCACCCCGCACAGGCGAGATTACATTGGAAAAGCGGCTCTAACATAAGGACAAGCGGATAACGCTTATTGCCTTTGAGACGTTGTTTTAGAATATATTTTCCAACAGCAATTTGTTGAATTAATGGAACACCCATAATTTCGCTTTCCGATTAATCGTCTCGTTTAAATTTCCCGTCAGGCCTAACCGACCTGCTTGCGGGTTTCCTTTATATGTCTTAACTCGAAAGGTATATTAAAACTTATATTTTCTTCAATACCATCCAGAATTTCTACCGTCTTATATCCATACTCCGCCAGACGCGAAACCAGTTGATCTACAAGAATATCCGGGGCTGACGCGCCCGCTGTTACACCAATCGTCTTGGCCTTTTCAAGCCATTTAGGATTAAAACAGCTCGCATCGTCTATAAGATAGCTTTCCAACCCTAATTCGGAGCCAATTTCACGTAACCGGTTTGAGTTAGATGAGTTTTGCGCCCCGACAACCAGCATAAGATCGGCATGTTTAGCGATATCACGAACCGCACCTTGCCTGTTCTGGGTTGCATAGCAAATGTCCTTCACATCGGGGCCGATAATTTGCGGATATTTTTGTTTCAAAGCCTCAATAATGCCGCGCGTATCATCAACGGATAATGTCGTTTGAGTGACATAAGCCAACCGCTCGGGATCAGAGACGTTTAATTGTGCAACGTCAGCCACAGTTTCAATAAGATGCACCGTGCCGTCTATCTGGCCTAATGTGCCCTCGACTTCGGCATGGCCGGCATGGCCAATCATGACAATCTCATAGTTCTGTCCGGCGTAGCGCTGGCCTTGCTTGTGTACTTTTGTAACCAGCGGGCACGTGGCATCAATCGTATGTAATTTACGCGTTTTAGAATTTGCAATAACCGTTTTAGAGACACCATGCGCAGAAAACACAGCCACGGCCCCTTCCGGAATTTCATCAACCTCTTCGACAAAAATAGCGCCCTTTTTGCGCAATCCATCAACGACATATTTGTTATGCACAATCTCATGCCTGACATAGACAGGACGCCCATACTTCTGCAATGCCCGCTCTACAATATCAATGGCGCGCACCACCCCAGCACAAAACCCGCGCGGTTGCGCCAAAATAATCTTTTTTTCCAGTCCCACACTTTCAAGACCCATGAAAAAAATCCTTCTCACTCAATTTTGGCTTCTCAATTATCCTGAAATGCCCCCTGTCACCATAACAGATTGATTTAATAGTATAGTTTTACCTAAATCTAGAAATAAACTTTCATTTCACTAAAAGTTTATCATTGCATATTTTGGTATATATGCCCTTGAATAACTTAATGCTATAGAGAGCGCTTAGGGTTATATCGGATCATATTTGCCTTATGGGCGAAGCGAAATCTGTTGAAAGGCTTGTGTGTGACAAAACCAAATTATTCACATCCGCTCTTTGGCGCTAACCTTTCCACATTGCTAAAACTCTATAAACGCTCAGGCGGTATTGGGACTGGGCGGCGCCGTCTTTTCTTTCTGATTATTTTAGCGGCCATAGGACGTCTGCCGTTTAGTCTGGTTGAGCGGTTAATCGTACATCTCAAACGAAAAAAAATAGAGCCTATCGACCCGCCAGTCTTTATTTTGGGACATTGGCGAAGCGGAACCACACATTTATATAATGTTATGAGCAAGGCGGATAGATTTGGCTTTGTCTCGCCTTTCTCCACAGCCTTGCCTTGGGATATATTGGTTATAGGCCGCCTCTTTGGCCCACTTTTGCGAAAAAGCCTACCCAATAGCCGCTATATAGACAATGTCAAAGTAGACGCCGTAAGCCCGCAGGAAGACGAGATTGCTCTGGCAAATATGAGTGACATTTCCTATTACCACGCGCTTTATTTTCCAGAAAAATTCGATAGCTATTTCAACCAAGGCACCTTTTTTGACGGACTTGGCGACGCCGAGATCAAAGCCTGGGAAAAAGGCTTACACTATCTGTACCTGAAACTGACACTGGATCAGGGTGGACGCAGATTACTGATTAAAAATCCGGTCTATACGGCCCGTCCGGCCCATCTCGCCCAGACATTCAATGCGGCAAAGTTTATCCATATTCACCGCCACCCTCATGCGGTTTTCGTTTCCATGCGGAATTTTTACGAAAAACTTTTCCCGCAACTTTCTCTCCAGAATTATGAACATATCGATATTGATGCGGTTATTTTTAAAACATATCGCCGGATGATGATGGCTCTTAAAGCGCAGACACAAGACATGCCAGCCAGCCAATATGCCGAGATACGGTTTGACCAATTTCAAAAAGACCCCCTTGGCGAGTTATCGCGCGTTTATGCCCAACTGGGTTTAGGCGATTTCAATGCCGATAAAGAGGCCTTCTCGGCTTATCTTGATACTATACAAGACTATAAGAAAAACGCCTTTAACATGCCGGACGATTTGATGAAAAAGATTGATGAGAACTGGTCTGATCTATATGCAGATTGGGGTTATGCTCCGACGCCTTAACCTATCACCAAAGCGAAAGTCTAAATCCCTCATCTTGGCTCTAGGCGTTTTTTTATGTTTAGGCTTAGGTGTGGTTTTTCTTTTCGGGTATAGGGGCACAAAGTCTGGCTATCCTCTATTGTCCTGTAAGCGTGTCACACTCTCTTATGCGGGGAACGTGCTAACAGGCATTGAAGACATGGCCTATGATAGGCTGCAAGACAGACTTTTTCTGTCGGCCTATGATCGGCGCAAAGCCCAAATCGGCGGTATCTACACGCTTGATCCGCAGAATTTTAACGCCGTCAAAAAACTCGATATAAATCCCCACTTAACACCACACGGCATTGATCTGTCTCGACACGGTAACACCCTGTATTTAAGCGTCATTGACCGCGACTTAGGTGACCGTAAGAAACTTTCCGCACGGATCCGCCAGTTTCGCTTAAATTTAGAAAACGACAAATGGGTAGAGATTGATCTTCCCGCACAAGCCGGTGCATTTTGCAATGCCAATGACCTCATATCTTGGCCCGGTACCGAATCTGATACCCAATCTGATACTCCGCAATATCAGGCCTCTCTCTATGTCACATCTGACCACACGGCTTGTTCAAAACAAGGACGCAACCGAGAAAACATTTTCATGTCTGATAGTGCAAGTGTGATGCATTATAGGCCAGATCGGAATACGCCTGTTCAAACTTCTGTCTCAGGGCTTTATTTTGCCAATGGTGTTGCTATGCACAAAACCTCAACGCCCAATACCGATAGTTTAAATTTATATATCGCCGAAACACGCAAGAAGCGCCTCTCTCTTTATAACCATGACAAAAAAGGCGAGCTCATTCTAAACCGCCATATCGCACTGCCGGGCGGGCCAGATAATCTTAGCCTGTCCTTTGCGGAGACGAGTACAGACACAAACACGCCGCCTACGCTATGGGCGGCCCTGCATCCCAATTTGTTCAAATTTGCCCTTTTTCGCGCAGGGTTCAAAAAACAAGCCCCCAGTCGGGTCGCCCATATCAACCCAAATAATCAAGCCGAAATATTTGATATACCAAAGGGCATTATATCAGGTGCTACCACCGCCTTAGCCATCAAAGACAAACTCTATTTGGGCGCGGCCTTTGATGAGGCTCTGGCTGTGTGCGACCTACCGCGAGGCCTAAAATGAGCGATACATATCTTGTCATTGGTGGAGGCGGGTTTATTGGTCGCCATTTGGTTACCCAATTAGCCAATAGCGGCGCAAATGTGCGTGTGCTGGATTTGATTGAAAAGCCGGATGATTTTCCTGACAAGATTGACTGGATTACAGGCTCAATGCTTGACCCCAACATGCTAGCGCAAGCCATGCGAGGACGGGATATTGTCTTTCATCTGGCGGCTTTGGCCCATCTAGGCATACCGCAAACCCACCGCTATGAACGGGTAAATACGGATGGCACACGGGCCGTTATTAAAGCGGCAAAAACGCATAATGTCCGGCATTTGCTTATTACCTCTACAGAAGTCATTTTGCGTGATTGGCGCGAGGCCTTGAACGCCGCTCTGCGCGTATCTGACACTTTGCCGGATATATCTGCGATGGCCGGTCCCTATTGTCGGTCCAAACTTAAGGCCGAAATTATGGCACGCGAGGCAATGCTGTCCGGCCAGCCCATCAGCCTTTTATATCCGACAGTGCCAATCGGGCCGGGTGACTTTAATCTTACCGCCCCTACAGCCATGATCCGCCAATTTCTAAAAAAACCGCCGCCCGCGGCTTTGGATTGCCGTTTAAATCTGGTCGCCGTCGAGGATATCGCCAAAGCCCATATACTGGCCGCGCAGCAGCCGGCGGGACAAAAATATATGCTTGGCGGCGAAGATATTGACTTATCAGAGCTTCTCGCTTGGCTGGCACCCTTCACTTCAAAAACACTTCCAAAACGAAATGTCCCCTATGGGTTGGCGGCCTTAACCGCCCATATCGCCCGGGTGGGCGCCAAGATTACAGGGCGAGCACCCCTAGCCAGCCTCGAAGGTGTCAGGCTGGCGCGCCGTAAAGTCGATATAGATAATTCGCAAACCTTAAGCGCCCTTGGATGGCAGGTAGGGCCCTCCAAGGACGCGGTTAAGAAGGCTGCAATATGGCTTAAAGAAACAGGTTTACTGTAAGACTAATTCGCCACAGATTCCATATGGGCGAGCAAGGCCGCCATGCCGTCGCGCTTCACCAGTGAGGAAAACTCCTGACGCTTGGTTACAAGCGGTGAGCTTCGCTCTACTAATACATCCAGAAGTCTAGGCTGGCCCTTAATTGAGCGAATGCGCCAATCAATTGAAGCCTTTTTTATGCCGGAACTATTGACGAGTTCGCTACGCACAATCACTTCTCTTTCACCGCGCGCCCGGCTTTGGGTGACATTGATCTGCCGTTCTGCCAAACCGCCAATTTGAGTAGCAAAAGCGGCGGCAATATAACGAGGAAAGAGCGCATTATAACGCGCTAATTGGTCAGGGCTGGCAGCGCCGTCCGGAATACCTTTTAACAAAAACTTGCCAATAGCCTCACTCCCCAGACGGGATTGTAAGGCCTGACGATAGGCTTGATCGCGGGTGGCCTCACTACGCGCGCCGTCTTTGGCAATACCGCCAAGCTCAGCCACAAGGGTTTTCGTAAAGCTCTCGGCCTGATCTTGACTAATTTGCGCCGCAGCGGGTCCGGCCACCATCAGGGTTGAAGCCAAACCTAAAATAACGGCTCTGCGGCTCGTCGTGAAAATATTAAACGTCCGGTTACGGCGTAACATAATTTACTCCAAGGGCTAACATGTCTCAAATATAGTAAAACTTGTCTGTATGCAGTCTGAATAATGTCTCTATTTTCATTAAAAAATAGTCACGTCAGATCACGCTTACGAGAGGTCCACTGCAAGAGAGCTGGCGTAACACAAAGGGTACATAGCAAAACCCACCCTATAGCAATCATAAGTAAAAGCCCCATACTGGCCGTGCCGCGATGGGCTGAAAATGACAGGCTGCCAAATGAAGCAATAGTTGTCACCGCGCTAAATATAACCGCGCGCGGTGTTACATTATCAAACATTGAAGGCCTCTTTTCCAACCGACCCTGCTCCTTGGCTTTACCCTGTGCGGCGCTTAACGCAATGTGCAAGCTACTATCCACACCGATCCCGATTAATAGGGGCAGCACAATGACATTTGCAAAATTATAAGGCAGGTTAAACAGCACGCCTGTTGCCGTCGTTAACACCCCCGCCAATAATAACGGTGTGAGCATAATCAAGACAAGACGGGCATTCCGAGTGACCCAAAACAGTAATATAGAGACCGTGATAAGAGCCGTGAGCACGGCTTGTATCATAGACATCTGAATAATATCGCCCGCATCTTGAACAGTGCGGGCCGAGCCCGTTACTGTAGGTATAATCCGTTTGACATCTGTAACAAAACGGCGACGATTATCCAGATTTCTGACGTCTTGGGCCGGTAGTATTTCCAGTCGCGTTTTGCCTGACGTAGATTGGTAACGCGCCAGCAAATCCGGCGGCAGATCATCTTGATAAACTTCGCTCGGGGTAATTTGGGCGCGCAGCCTTTCGAGTTGATGTGGCCAATAAACAAAGAGATCACGCTCTGTGCGCTCGCGAAGTCCCGGCTCCGTCTTTAAACCCTTTTGCCATGTTTGCAGCACGCCCGCCAATGCGCGTCCCGCTTCATTATCGGACTTTATAAGCAAATGATAAAGCTGGTTCGTAACATCATCGCGCGGGCTTGGCGCAGTGCCCTCGCCTGATAAGGCAAATTCAAGCCCGATTGCGGCGTAATCGATCAAGTCAATCTTGTCATATTGGTCTTGCGGAATGAAATCGAGCAGGCTGCGCGTGGATTTAACACTCTCAAGCTGTGTGATTTCATCGGAGAGGCGCTGAGCGGCTTGCGGGCTTTCTGTTAAAACACTTAAGCGATAAGGTACGGTTTCAGGTTTCTCAAATAACAGCTCAAAGGCCTTCACTGACGGAGCCGATTGATCTCGCAAGGCCATGGGATCTGCGTCAAATTTTGCGTGCGGCATTAAAATCAGCGCAAAGAGACCCAGCCCGATTAATCCCACCGCCAGACGGTTGCGTAAGTCAGGGTTAAAGCGCGGCGTAGCACCGCCTATCACAGGCTTCACTGACGAACGGACCGGGCTTTCAGCGTTAACAGGCAGGAAAGAAAAAATAGCGGGCAAAAAACTGGTGGCAACAAGAAAGGCGATAGTCACACCAATAGCCGCAACGACGCCAAGTTGGGATATGCCGACAAATTGCGTTGGTACAAAAGCCAGAAAAGCCAAAGCTGTTGACGGCGCCGTCAAAACCAAGGCGGTTCCAATCCCGCGAGACGTACGGTAAAACGCCGCCGGCACAGACAAGCCCGCCCGTTTTTTGCTCTGCAAATGCATTAAGAGATGAATGGCAAAATCAACGCCCAGACCCACCATTAAAACCGTAAAAGCCACAGACACAAGATTAAGCTCGCCGAAAATCAGGGCCGCCAAACCTGCGGTCATCACAATGGACAAAATGAGCGATAATAATACACATCCCACTAACAAAGGAGACCGTAGAGCAAGGCTCAAGATTATCGCCACAATGATAAAGGAAATGCCAAAGGCCAGCCCTATACCCTGACTAACGCTCTTAAGTTCATCAGAGCGCAGTACCGGATTACCCGTAACGTAAATATCGGCTTTTATTTGCGTGCGCTCAACACTGTCTTTGGCAAGCTGGTCAATAAGGTCTTGGAGAGGCGCAGCGGGTCTTAAGCGGGCATAATCCAGAACGGGATCAATGACGATGACTGTTTGATAAGGCCCTGCCTTTTCATCGCTAAAAGTTTCTTGCCATGAGAAAGGCAAGCGCCGGCCGTCGAGATTGGCTTTTAATGTCTCACCTACTGCCTGCCATAATGTTTCAGCATTATCTGGCAGGGTGTCGCGTTCTGCCATTTGGGCAAGTGTTTCAAACAATGTCTCAATTTTCGGACTTAAGGTCAGCCGTTCTATGAGCGGTGCGGCTTCTGAGAGCTGGGCGAGCTGATCTTCGAGCGCCGAAGTTTCAAGATATAATAATCCATTTTTCGCAAAAAAAGGGTCTGACGGCGGATGACTCACACGGGTAACGAGATCAGACCCGCGCAGCGCCTTAGACATTTCGGCGCTAAATATATCCAGACCATCTGGCGTTGAGGCTCTGATGATAACCAGTATTTGATTGTTTATATCGGGAAAAGCCGCCTCAAATTCGGTTTGCGCCACGCGGTAAGGGACGCCCGCATCAATCATTTCGCTTGTATCTGTGTTAATACCCAGAAATGAAATACTCAGCCAGGCCCCAATAGCGGCACAGAGGCCCCAAAACAATATTACCCAGACCCTGAACCGGCGGGCCAATCGCATCCAGCCTGACAGCAGCGACTCAATTTTCGGATTATAGCTTTTAGGTGTTTGCATTTTACCTATATCGCCTTTTAAGGACGACAGATCAACGCAGGATCAAGCCTATAAAATGGTTTGATCCTATTTTATTCGAAATCGGCAAAGCCGTCATCACTTTCACCGTCATCAAAATCATCATCTATATCGGCAAAACCGTCAAACGGGTCCGCATCCTCATGTATATTGTTTAACCGGTTTTGCGTATAAAGACCGCGTAGATTTACATAGGGGTCCGCAGAGGCGCGGACATTTTCAAGAAAGGGCTCCGCTTTTATTCTTGAATCGAGACCTTTTGCAACACGTCTTCCGATCTGCACGCCCTGATCGCCATCAAAGTTCACCCAGCGTAAAGGATTGGTGACCCCGTCGGCGATCCGACCGATCCCATCGCGCATTGTTGAAGGCCCCAATAAAGGTAGCACAATATACGGCCCGGACGGTACGCCATATGTGGCAAGGGTTTGCCCGAAATCCTCTCTTTGCTGGGAGATACCCGCATCACGTTCAACAACATCAATCAGCCCCCCCAAGCCAATAGTCGAATTAAACGCAAACCGTCCCAGACTATCAGCCGCATCGTCGACGTCGAGTTGCAAGACTTCATTGACGAAAATCACGGGTTCACTCAGATTTCTGGCTACATTTGTGACGCCCTTACGGACAAATTTTGGCAGAATAAAATCATAAATTTTTGCCAAAGGACTTATGAAATATTTATCTGCACCTTCATTGAATTTATATATACCACGATTAAAGTCTTCGATCGGATCATAAATTTCGGCACTTAAGTCCGGGGCCGTTTTACGCACGACAGGCGGTGTCGTACTACACGCTGATAGCCCAACACACATAGCCACAAATGAGAGCAAAAAACCCGCTTTTACACACTGTCTAGAAAAAAATGCCATGTTCGCAATGTTCGCCCTATGCCCTATGCCCAACAGCGAAAACCTATAAATGGCCTTCGAACCTATTATAGGTTCGTATCCCCATGTTTTAGGATTCTCAAGCATATAGTAGCCTCTTGAGCGCTCTTTTTCGCATCTTTCGCACTCAACTTACCAGAAAATACTTTCGGTTTTACTTCTTTCTTGACTAATTTTTTCAGGTTAGAATCAGGTTCCACCTTAGGGGACACGGCGTTAAAAATATGACGCGCCGCTGGCATAAGCCCCGTGGCACACACATCCGCTCTGGACGCATTAGCATTTGCAATCGGGTTTGGAGAGGTGTTTTTCGATGAATCCGACAATAGACCATTAGACGCCTTATGTACGCTCACAGCCTGGCTAGCCGCCTCTGCCGCATATAATGGCTGCGCCATGAGCAAAGCTGGTATCATCACCAGTGCTGCCTTTAATCTAATTTTGCTCATATCACCCACCGAAAGCTAGGACGTAGCTAAAACATTTGTTTGTAAGAGTCAGTACACATTCTGTTACAGATATAGACATTTATCGATTTTTGTCAGTACACAGTCTGTACACCGATGATCACATTTAAATGATGTTAAATTTGGACAACCCCGCCTACTGGATTGATAGCGGCATGAGCGCCCAAAAGAAGCCAGAAGGGCTGAAGAGATTTTAAACGATGTCATGCCCGCCTTTTCATAAGACGGATCTTCGGCCTAACTGTCAGACCATTTTGGCTTTCGTTTCTCGATAAAAGCGCCAATCCCTTCACGGGCATCCGGCGTAAGCATGTTATTGACCATAACATCAGACGTAAAGTCATAAGCTTGCTTTAAATCCATCTGCGCCTGTTCATAAAAGGCCCGTTTACCAATAGCGATTGTATGGCTGGACTTGGCCGCGATTTGCTGGGCCAAGGACAAGGTTTCCTCCGTGAGGTCCGCCTCTGGCACAACCCTGTTGACCAAGCCAATATCCCGGGCTCGTTGCGCGCTGATCATATCGCCGGTTAGCAACATTTCCATAGCCTGTTTGTGGGCAATATTGCGCGAAAGGGCTACCATGGGCGTTGAGCAAAACAGGCCGATATGGACCCCCGGCGTGCTAAAACGGGCGGTTTGGGCCGCTATAGCCAGATCACAACTGGCCACTAATTGACATCCCGCCGCCGTGGCAACACCGGCAACTTCAGCAATAACCGGTTTAGGGCAGGCAATAATATCTTTCATAAGCTGCGAACACAGAGTGAGAATATGGGCAAAATAATCACGTCCGCCGTCCGCCTGCGCGCGCTTTGCCGTCATATCTTTTAGGTCATGGCCGGAACTAAAAGCTGGCCCTTGTGCAGCCAAAATAATCACTTTGACATCCGGCATTTCGGACGCTTTGCCAATTTCAGCTATAAGAGCTTTCAACATGGCTTCTGACAAAGCATTACGCCGTGCATTATCTTGCAGGGTCAGTCTCAAAATGCCTGTCTTATCAAAATGGGTAGATAATATTTCACTCATAACCCTGCCTATCCTAAATTTGAGCTGTTATGCCATCAAGATGGTCATTTTGCCTTGGAATGTAAAGTCAGTCTAGCCCATGCAATCCAAGCGTAAATCCACACGCGCGTTCAGGCTCATTTTAGGCCGCTTGCGCACCCTCACCTTTGGTTACATCAAAACCGTAAAGCCAATCCATCCGTTTATGGACCAAGACAGGAGCACACCTGCCAGCCAGCCACATCGGCCCGTAAGTCGCGATTTGTCCGGTCCTCGTGTTTTGGTGAAAGGTTTTCATATTGGCTCTAGAGGCGGCTTGAGCGCGAGCGGTACGGGCCTGCCGGCTTTTTTGATAAGCCATTAGGGATTTTTCAACTGGTCGTCCCGCTATTGAGAGCTCCCGCGCCAACACCCAACCATCTTCAACCGCCATTGCCGCTCCCTGTGCCAAAAAGGGCAGCATGGGATGCGCGGCATCGCCCAGCAATGTCACAGGCCCGTCGCACCAATTAGGCAAAGGCGGACGGTCAAATAACGCCCACCGGTAAAGTGTGCCCGGCTGAACCGCCTTTAACATTGTGATAATCGTCTCATGCCATCCTTGGAAATCCTTCAAAGCCTCCTCTTTCGTCCCCGTTTCCGTCCAGCTTTCCTCCGTCCAGTCCTTACGCTCAACAACGCCGACAAAATTCGCCAACTCTCCACGCCGCACTCTATAGGTCACAGCGTGACGCCCCCGCCCCATCCAAGCACAAGCCGTTGGGTTTGGAGGGTTTGCTCCGAGCGCCGCAAGGGGCAGGACAGCGCGCCACGCGACATTACCCGTAAACACCGCTTTATCAGACCCAAACATTTGCGCCCGAATAGTCGACCTAATCCCGTCAGCGCCTATAAGGACATCGCCAAAGACTTGCCGACCATCCTCTAACGTAACACTAAGCTGTCCAGACTGATGGCTATAGGCTCTAACAGCCGCACCTAACTGCAAGGCCTTGGGTGCGCGCTTACGCAAAGCCTGTTTAAGCGCCTTGATATAATCGGCGCGGTGAAGATGAAGATAGGAAGCGCCCCACCTTTTTACAGACTGATCTGCCAAAGGTATGGTAAAAATAGAGCGGCCACTCTCACCCATGCGCGCTTCGATAGAGCTGGGTTGAAAGGCATTTTGTGTTATAAGGCCGTCCACGCCCAGTGCGCAAAATACTTTCATGGCATTGGGCGGGATCTGAATGCCCGCCCCTATCTCGGAGAATTCGGAGGCCTGCTCTAATATAGTGACGTCATGACCGAAATGAACGCAGCACAAAGCTGTGGTTAGACCGCCAATACCTCCGCCTGCAATGATAATTTTCATAGCTCGTTTTTGACCCGCGCTAATCAATATGGGTTTAGTTGCGACCTAACGCCAAGCATATGACCCAATAGACAATAACGTCTCAAATCAAGCTATGGGCGTTAAAGCGGACACCCCTTGCTGACCGCTATCGTCTTTAAATGCGCCCGGCGCACACTGGCATAATCGATAGATTCCAGAACCTTTTTCTCATGTTTGCTCGCGCCCGAAACAAGACGGGCTACGCCGCCATAGGGCAGTATTGAGTCAAAAAATTCGCCCTTACTCACGCCCTTTTTATTATTGCTGTAATGATCTGGTGAATCCCAATCAGGTCCTAAAAACTCGGTTAATTGAGCAACCTCTGCAGACAGTGTAGCGCAAGAACTAAAACGCCCACCCTCATAGGGATTACCAAGGTCGGTCAGATATGCTGGAATTTCCGCCTTCTTCAAATTAAAAGCTTTTGCAGGGGCATTTACAACCGCTGAAGATGTATCTCTGGTTTGCTTAGCCGCTTCACTTGTTGAGCAGGCCGACAATGCGACTATGCAAATTGCGGCTCCGACTTTCATAAATGTAGACATTGTCTATCTCCTCCCAATTACTAATTTTTATGAAAACTTATATTAAGTTTAATAGACACTAATTTAGAATGACTGGCGAGGTCAAGTTATATCCTTGGCTGATAAGGCCTGCTCTGTAGGCGTTCGGCCTAAACAATTACAAGGTCTTACGTGTCCATTATCAGAAGAAATTTGGTGCGGCCGAGAAGACTCGAACTTCCACGGGTTTTACCCCACAGCGACCTCAACGCTGCGCGTCTACCAATTCCGCCACGGCCGCACATTGAGTAAGCGGCGGTATAGCCACTCCCTTTGGCTTTGTGAAGTAAAAAACGCGCCCTGACGACACGCTTATTATCTTGATTTCGTCATCAATCTGACCTTATCAATCGATATGCATGATGACAGCCTTTATGCCTCTGACCCGATCGTCTGGACGGTATCGCCGGGTTTAACCCCGTACCAGAAAGCCGAGCACTTTATGAAAGTTCGCGCCCAGGAGATCGCGTCTGGGACAGCACCGGAAATGATATGGCTGCTTGAGCATCCCCCGCTTTATACAGCCGGAACAAGTGCCAAGCCGGGCGACCTTATCCGTCCAGATAGGTTCGATGTGTTTAAAACGGGACGCGGGGGGCAATATACCTATCACGGACCCGGGCAGCGCGTGGCCTATGTCATGCTAGACCTTAGAAAACGCGGGCGGGATGTGTCCGCCTTTGTCAGGGGCCTTGAGCGCTGGATAATAAATAGTCTGGCCACTTTTAGTGTGGAAACCGCCACAAAGCCGAAACGCGTCGGAGTTTGGGTAACACATGAGGACGGCGTTGAGGAAAAAATTGCCGCTATTGGTGTGCGCTTAAAAAAATGGGTTAGCTTCCACGGTATCAGTATTAATCTTAATCCGGACCTCTCCCATTTTAATGGCATTATACCGTGCGGAATATCTGAGCACGGCGTAACGTCTCTGCACAGGCTCGGCCAAGATATTGACATGCAGGTGCTGGACGAGGCCTTAGCGCTTAATTTTGAAAAGCTATTTGGGCCGCTAGTGCCCGTATGATAACGCCCCAACCATAGACAGGTACGTGAGCAGAGCTTTGATAATTAAGCGTAAAAGCTAAGCTGGACCGTATTGATTATCGTTGGGGTCTGACGTGATCAACCGGTTAGAAATATGAAGAAATGCCAAGCTGTAAAGTGTAGCGACCAATAGATACAAAACCTCTTTAGGTTTGACTAAGTCGTCCATTAATAGGGCGAGATCTTCAATACTAATGTCGCTTTCATAAGCTTCCATCAGCGTTTTAAATTCTTCGGCGAAAATGAAAGATGCCGTGAAATATAAACCAATCGGAAATAAAATAATCGGGATGAGCGCAAACACACCCGACCGGCCCGCTTGGTGAAAGCGCTTAATCCATAAGACGACCCAAAGATAGAACATGAAAATTATAACAAGATTAGACAACACCATTATAATGGCGATACCCAGTTGCTGGAGTAAAGATAGAATGACACCCAAGACAATCAGGAGAGACCCGCCCTTTATAAATTCGGCCGGATTTAACCGACCTTGTGGGTTCAGATAAGTCTCCATTGTCCTCTCCTATCTTTTGTAATTTAAAGCTGAATTATCACGACGTTTGCAAGAAATTGCAAATCCTTATAGCGGCGGGCCGTAACGATTAGCCTTTGGGTCAGGTTTTGAAACACCGCACCAAAGCGTAAAAGCCACAATCAGAGCCGTCGAGCTGAGCGACAAAATCATATTGGCATGACTCTCGGCCAAATTTTGCTGATATTGTGTTATCAACCGCTCCCGTTCAGCCTCGTCAATCACAGCCTTGCGTTCATACCGTGCAAATTCAGCGAAATATTCAGCGCCCCCAAAAGCCAACATGATGAATATCGTCAGGAGTATAATCAGGACAATTAAGAGCGTAAGAGGCCAAAAACTCCGCCCCATATCATGCAAGCGAGTTCCATAAATGGCGTAACTCATATGCAAAACCAGAAAGGGAAAGATAAGCGCAATCCAAAATGACACTTCAAGCGCCGGAAACTGCCGCAAGTAAAAATTGACCGCGCAAACGAAAAGAAACAGCCCGAGAATGCCTACCCAAAATTCACGGCGTCCCATACGGCCTGCTGGAGATAGAAATATTTTCTTCATGCCCCCCTATCTACATTTTCCGCGCTGATTGCAAATAATGCTTTTAAAATTACAGTTCCTTAGGTGTTTTGGTGTTATTCCTGCATCTGATCCTTTAATTAGTATTGACTTAACTTCATCTTTAGGTTGTATATATCTATGCGTTTTAAAAAATCAGCTTTAGCGTGTATGGCCCTATTGGGCGTACTGGCGGCCTGTTCCCGCATTGAAACCGCTGACACATCCGCCGCTCAAATACCCACAGATGCAATAACTGCGGATAGAACGGTTAAAACCGCTTCCCTTCAGGGTGCTTACGCAGTGCCCTCGCCTTTTCAGGCACGGCGATGTATTAATATGGGAAATGCCTTAGAGGCGGAAAATGAAGGGGACTGGGGCTATAAGATAGAGGCCCGTCACTTTCAATATATTAAACAGGCGGGATTTGATACTGTCCGTATTCCCATAAAATGGGATGCCCATACACAAAGCCGCCCCCCTTTCCGTATTGCCCGACCCTTTATGGAGCGCATCAAACAAGTCGTCGGGCAAGCCCAAGCCAATGGTCTGGGCGTTATAATCGACGTGCATCACTATGAGGATTTCATCAATAATCCAAGACAGGAATTTGCGCGTTTTCAAGCCATTTGGGGACAAATTTCTACTGTTTTCCGGGGAGCACCCTCTAATGTTTATTTTGAAATTTTAAATGAACCTACGCGGGCTATCTCAAATTCTGATTTAAATCAGATTTACGCGCAAATCATTCCTATGATACGGCGAACCAATCCGACACGCCCCATTATCATTGGCGGCAATAGTTGGAATTCTGTTGATACGCTCGGGGCGATAAACTGGCCCGCAGATCCGAATGTCATAGCAACTTTTCATGATTACGGACCTCATGCTTTTACACATCAAGGTGCCGAGTGGATGGACCCGGTCTTTCCAATGGGCACGCAATGGGGCTCCCGTGCTGATTATCAAGACCTCAAAGACACGTATAGCTTGGCCAATGGCTTTGCCTCACGCGCCCGTCGTCAGGTACTTGTCGGGGAGTTCGGCGTTATAGACAGAATAGACGCGCGCGCGCGGGCCAATTGGTTAGCCCATAGACGCCGCGCCATAGAAAGCTCGGGCTTTAGCTGGTGCGTTTGGGATTTTGCCGGCGCCTTTTCTCTATTTGATATCAAAAATAACCGCTGGAAACCCGGTGTCTTGAACGCTTTAACCGGACAGCCCTAGCGAGGACGTCTTCGGCGCTACCGAAACGGCGAACATAAATTTGATAAAGGCTTAAACCCCTTGCGTAACAATCTCAGAGCTGGCCGATAGGGTTTTATGGACGGGGCATTTATCTGCAATCGCGATCATGCGAGCACGCTGGGCGGCATCCACATCACCAAGGATAGTAATATCACGGGTAAAAACATCTCGGGCCGGCCCTTCGCCAGAGGATATTTTTTTGTGCCTCACTTCCACACTTAAATGCTCAACAGACCATTTCTTTCTTTCGGCATACATACGCAAGGTAATTGTCGTACAGGCCCCAAGAGCGGCGCATAAATACTCAAAAGGTGTCGGGCCAAGATCAGCACTTCCAAAAGTCTCGGGTTCATCGGCATAAAGATGATGACGCCCTGTCATCACATCATTCGTGTAAATGCCGCCGGGGCGTTCTTTAACAATAACGGGCTGGGCCATAATATCTCCTTGTCAGATAATAAATTCGGATAAAGCCATAATGTCTTCTCGCAATGCGGCCGCCGTCCGCTGGGCCTCTTCATCGACGCCCCATTGTTCCGACTGCCATATGGCATCAAGGCGGGAAAGTTCAAAGGCGTCAGCGGCGGAAATATCCCGCGCGAGCACGGCAAGACCTAAAATGGCCGACCCAAAAACCGCTATAAAATGCACGCATAATGTCAAATCCAGATTATCCATTGCCTCTAAACGGGCTTTGACTTTCATTATCGACGCCTCGTCTTGCGGTATAGCAATTATGCTCGTGGTCACATTCAGGGCTATCCCTTGCCCTTCTGCCCAAGCCACCCATGGTCCCCATAAAGCATCTTGGCGCTCACTTAGCACAGCAGGCCCGTCTGCGCGGTAACATAAAAGATCAGAACGGGCATAATTACAGCCCTCATTAATCACCTGCTCCCTGTTTTTTGGCGTTTGTTCTAAGGCCACATTTGCCAAACGGGTTGCAGGCATTTTATGAGGTTCAATCGTCTCACTTTGCGCGTCCCACTCGCGGGCAATAATCTCTGCATGCGCCTTGTTGGTCACATGCAAAGGGTGCTTTCCGGGGGTTTTAAGCTCTCGGTCATCAAGGAAAACACCGTAAGTCTTTTCGTTATGTTCTCCTACCAATCTAGGCTGACGGTCCACCGCCTTTACGCTGACATGTTTATAAAAGCGTTTCGCCATAGCTATAGTTCAAAGGCTTCAATCGGCATATTCGGCTCAAACCCAAGACTGGCAAAACTCTGAATAAGGCTGTTATCAAGCGGGGCTTTAATAAACAAATCACGCTGGTCTGGCCGCGGCAGGCGTATAGAAAAAGCATGTAAATGTAATCTTTTGTCCAGTCCGATAGGGGCCGGACGATCTGTAAGATATTTGGGATCGCCTACTAAGGGCGTACCCAGAAGCTGCATATGTAAGCGTAATTGATGGGTGCGGCCTGTTAGCGGTTGCATAACCACCCATCCGGCTTTTTGGCCTGCTTTTGCAACAATACGGTAAAGCGTTCTGGCATGTTTAGCCCCGTCACTTCCGTGCCGCACAGCCTGCATAACTTCTTTGCCCGCATGTTTATTGCCAAACCGGTTATCAAGGACGCCTTTGGCAACATAGCCCTTGATCTCGCCCTCTGCCGGTTTAGGCACACCATTTGTGACACCCCAATAAATCTTCTCGGCCCGCCGACTTTGAAAAGCCCGCCCCGCCCGCGCTGCACTCGCAGCCGATTTAGCAATAAGCAAAACCCCGCTCGTATCGCGGTCAAGGCGGTGTACCAGACGACATCCCGGCCCCAATGCGGGCAATAAGCCGTCAATATGACGTGTTGTTTTTGTTCCCCCCTGAACCGCCAAACCTGCAGGTTTGTTTAGCGCAATAAGCTCATCGTCCTCGTAAAGGACAAGGCTGCGCATAAAGTCAATATCAGCCTGACCCATTTGCGGCGTTTGCCGCATTTCCGACGGATCGGGCAAAGGCGGAATACGTACCGTTTGACCGCCTTCAAGACGCAGATTGCCTTTGGCGCGCTTTCCATCCACGCGCAATTGGCCCGTACGCAGTAATTTTTCAACACGGCCGTGCGGGATATGCGGAAATAACCGCTTAAACCACCGGTCCAAGCGCGATCCCGCATCCGTCTCGGGGACGATTAATGTCTGTACGCCGCTCAAAGGGCCAGCACTTTGCGCATAAAAATCATACCGATAATAAGCGCCAGAATAGACAAAATCACCGAGCCGCCAATATAGGCGGCAAAAGCACCATAGGACTTCTTTTGTAATAGGAGAAAAGCATCCAGAGAAAAGGCGCTAAAGGTCGTAAACCCGCCCAATAGCCCAACCCCTAAAAACAATCGCAAAGTGTCGCTCTCAGGCGTTTTTACCAATAGAAAGGCCGCAAGGCACCCCATAAGAAAGCCGCCCAGAACATTGGCCGTCATTGTACCCAATGGAAAGGTCGAAGCTGACAGGCGCGTAACAACACCGCCCAGAATATGACGAAAGCTGGCCCCTATAGCACCGCCGAGTGCAACATATATTAAACCGTTCATGAAGGGGGTGATACGCTGTTGTTGACAGGGCTGCAATGGGGACTTGTCTTGTTACAAAAATAAACGGCGCTCGAAAGCGCCGTATTCTAATCAGGATTCAAAAATTCTCTAAACTTTATTACTCACAGACATACATGAAATTGCCGCAAGTCTTCATGAAGTTGACATTGCGTCCATTTGCGGCGCGCACATTAAATGCTTCCAGATCACGTGCACTTGTCACATTAAGCTGTGAATATTGATTACCATGAAACTCGCCATAACCCAGCACACCTTTCGTACCTTGAGGCAAGCTTACCGCGCTAAACATGGAGGCGTTTGCATCGCTAAATCCACCCTTATATCCCAAAGACCGGAAAACCAGATTGAGATAGGCCGCATCAAATGTGCTGGAATTATACCGTGCCGCAAGCTTGTTATAAAACTGAGCGGCACTCAAACTATGAGACTCGCCAAATTGCGGGAAGGTTCCCAGCCGCGTCACATTTGCCGGTGTCGAAAAGCTTGGCACGTTAAAGAGAGGATTATCAGACGGGGCACACACATCACCGCCGCGAGTAACCACAACAGGCTCAGGTGCGAGTTCAGCAGGTTTTGGCGCCGGTTCTTTTGGACAAGCGCTTAATGTCTCGGCCGTACTACCGTCCCAACAGGTTACAGTCTGAATTTCCGCCGGACACGCACCAAGCGTCTTGGCTTGAGTGCCGTCCCAGCACGTGACCAGTTTAACCGGACAGGCCGCAGCGTTTTTCGCTTGTGTACCATCCCAACAATCAACGAGGCGCGCCGGACACTCTCCCAGTGTTTTCGCTTCACTTCCGTCCCAACAGCTCACGGCCACGGCCACAGGCGGCGCGGACTTAGGCTGACAGTTCTTTAAGCCAAAGAGTAAGAGCAAAGCCAGAAGCAGTAAGGGCAGCAGCCAGAAAAGCCAACGCAAGCCCCCTCCGCTGGCTGCGCTCGCAGCTGTTCCGGCGGAGGCCGCAGCAGCAACGGGTGCCACAGCAGCAGCGGGAGCCTTACTTGCAAGCGCGCCAGCAGAGGCTGCAGCAACAGAAGCAGCGGCAGCGGGTGCCACAGCAGCGGGCGCTTTAACGACAGGGGCGACCACTTTTTTACGCAAGCAACTCCGACCAACCTCACGTCCTGTTTCGTCATGGAGCACATCAATATAATGTTGCCCTTTTTCAAGACGGACATAATATTTCTCTTCATCTTTGAGACGAACGACGCCAGAAAGTTCCTGATCACGCTCTTGGGCTGTTCTAAACCCCTCACTGCGAAGTCGGACATCGCCGTCAGTATCATAGAGGACAAAATAGAACTGCCCATTTTTATGCTTGAAAAAGGCAATATTGTTTTTCTCATCATTGACCCTATGCCCTCGGTAAGCCTGACAGGGGAGATAGTCGTTTTCTTTATCCGCAGGTTTTTTCTCAACAGGCTTTTTGCTCGCCTTGGCGGCAACAGGCATAGCAGCAGCGGCAACGCCCCACCCCAACATAGCCGCTCCTGAAGCAGCGGCAGCCGTTTTATACCAGCGCGAACGGGCAACTTCTTTTCCGTTACCGGCCTTCACCCGGTAATCATACATGCCATTTTTAAACGGCCCCTTATATTGAATGCGCTTTTCTAAAACCCGATTTTTACGCGTAGATTCAAGCCCGGTCGTCATAGCTGTCTTGGTCGGATAACCCTCTGAAATCAATTCAACCCGGCCCTTTTGGTAATAAGCGAAATAATGTTTACCGTCCTCACCTTTAAAGGAAGAAAACCCGTTTTCTTTTTTTGCGGCCTGACGCTCATAAAACGCAAGTGGCTTATAATCCTGCTCAACAGCTTTACGACGTGAGGCACTTGCGGCCTTAGGCTTGAGTTTGGCCTTAGGTTTTGGCTTGGGCTTAGGTTTTGGCTTGGGCTTAGTCGCAACTTTTGCTTTAGCGCGGACTTTACCACTTAAGCGCCCCGCAAGATGGCCAGCCTCATCCTCTGTTTTACAAAGGCGACTTATCGCAATTTCCTGATGGTTACCTGCGCGCAAGCTCAGGCCGTATCCGCCTTTTTTCATTTCACCAATTTTGAAACGCTGGTGGATTTTGGAATTTTTCTTAACCGATTCAACACCGTTATCCCGGCCCGTTTCAGAGGTGTAATCCTGGCTGATTAAGGCAATGGCCCCGTCAATATATCGGCAAAAGTAATACTGATCACCAACACTAAATTTTGCAAAGCCTGATTCCATTGCTTTTGTATTTTTCTTAAAGAAGGCAATGTCTTTATAATCATCTAATTGAACTATTTTACGCACGGAAATTTCTCCCTCCATATTAAACGGAGCTACCCCTGCTCCGAACCTTACTGATGTGTTAACCGCTATTCATATAGAATGTAAGCATATTAAACATTTATTTAAGCCAATAATGTCTTTGAAAATGAGACTATAATACCCAAACTGGATTTTTGAGAATTAAATTTCACCGTTTTTTTTGGAGCGCAATTTTGTCCACGCCTCTAGTCTCTGTTTTATTGCGGCCTCGCGCCCCTCTCCTTTGGGCTGATAAAATACAGGGCGAGCCATCCCATCAGGAAAATAATTCTGACCCGAAAAACCCGTCTCTGTATCATGGTCATAGGCATAGCCTTGACCATAGCCCAAATCTTTCATTAATTTTGTCGGCGCATTTAAAATATGGGAAGGCGGCGATAAAGATCCGGTAGACCGCGCCGCAGCCATTGCGGCTTTAAATCCCTTATAGACAGCATTTGATTTTGGCGCTGTAGCGAGATGCACAGTTGCGTGGGCCAAAGCCAACTCGCCCTCAGGTGAACCAAGCAAACGAAAGGTCCTCTCCGCCTCACCTGCTATCATTAGCGCCGTCGGATCTGCTAAGCCTATATCCTCAGACGCCATCCGTACCAAACGCCGCGCAATATAAAGTGGGTCCTCACCTCCGTCCAGCATACGCGCTAGCCAGTAAAGCGCCGCATCAGGATCGGAACCACGCACTGATTTATGTAAAGCCGAAATTATATTATAATGGGCCTCGCGCGATTTATCATAAGCAGGGGCACGCTTTTGCAATAATTGCGCAACGCCCGCCACATCCAAGGGCTTAGGCGGGTCGATAGCCAAAACCTCTTCCGCAAGATTAAGTAGGTAACGCCCGTCCCCATCAGCATATCCCATAAGCGCCTCGCGGCCCTCAGGACTAAGCGGCAATGTCTTACCCGCATAATGCTCAACCCGCTCCAGTAGTTTTTCCATCGCCGCTACATCCAGTCGGTTAAGGACAAAAACTTGAGCGCGAGACAATAAGGCGCTGTTGAGTTCAAAACTGGGGTTTTCTGTAGTCGCCCCGATTAGGGTAATCACCCCGGCCTCAACATAAGGTAAAAACCCGTCCTGCTGCGCACGGTTAAAACGGTGTATTTCATCGACAAAAAGCAATGTTCCCCGCCCCGTTTCCCGTCTCTGTTTTGCGGCCTCAAACGCTTTGCGTAAATCTGCTACTCCTGAAAAAACAGCCGATAATTGTACAAATTCCATGTCCGCGTGATTGGCAATCAGGCGAGCAATTGTCGTTTTTCCTACACCGGGCGGGCCCCATAAAATCATGGAGGCAAGGCGGCCAGAAGCCAGCATACGGCCCAAAGGCGCCGCGTCCCCCAATAGATGATCCTGACCAACAACTTCGTCTATTGTTTGCGGGCGCAGCTTGTCCGCCAAAGGACGCGGCGCGTCCTTTTCAAGACCGGCAGATTGAAAAAGATCAGACATTTATCTGTGGTAAACTGGAACCTGCAAAATTACCAGAGCTTGCAGGATATAGCGCGCGTCATATCCAGTTTATTGTGTATCCTCACGCGGCCAATAACGCGCCGGTACTTCATAGATACGTCCGTTACGATCAATAGATAAATCAAAATCCTCTGGCTTAGTCACGGTTTTTAGAATGCGTTCTAATTGCCGGGTCGAGCTGATATCATTATCGTTAAGTTTCACAATAAGATCACCCGGGCGCAAACCATTCGCGGCCGCCGCGCTGCGCCGAACTGTTTTAGTGACCATAACGCCGGAAAGATATGGATCTACACCCAGCTCATCAGCTAAAGCTGGCGAGAGATTAACAATAGTGGCCCCGTCCATAGAATGATAGCCGTCAATAAGGCGTTCATCACGCGCTGGCGTTTCCTTAGGCGTATCGGCGCGCACGGAAATTATGCGCTCCCGGTTATCCCGCCATATCTTTACATTTGCCGTTTGGCCCTTACGCAAAGTCGCCAGTTTAAACTTCAAGCCGCTTTCGTCATTTATGTCGGTCCCGTCAATCGACAATATAACATCGCGTTCTTGCAAGCCTGCTTGGTCTGCCGGCCCGTTAGGATATATGTCATTTATGATCGCCCCGCGCGAGCGGTCAAGCCCGAGAGCGGCGGCCATATTACTATCAAGGCCCTGTGTGCGTGCACCAATCCACGGACGTACAATCCGGCCCTCTGACAGCGCACTATCGACAGCCCGCGCAACGAGTTCTCCGGGAATAGCAAAACCAATACCATTTGAGCCACCCGAGCGAGAAAATATCGCCGTGTTTACCCCGACAAGCTCGCCGGACAAACTCACAAGCGCCCCGCCAGAATTGCCCGGATTAACTGCCGCGTCTGTCTGAATAAAAGACGAAATATCTGTAACATTCGTACGTCCCAAGGCCGAGACAATACCGCTGGTTACGGTTTGACCGACCCCGAAGGGATTACCGATTGCCAATACAATATCGCCAATTTCCAGCCCTGCCTGCCCCTGCGAGACCCGCAAAAACGGAAGACGCTCGCCCTTCGTATCAATTTGCAAAACCGCGACGTCAATTTCCTCGTCTTGGGCGACGACTTTGGCTTCGAACTCACGGCGATCATTAAGCACGATCTTCAGCTCTTCAGCCCCCTTGACCACATGGGCATTCGTCACAATCACGCCGTTAGAGCGCACGATGACACCAGACCCCAACGAACTTTGCAACCGTTCGCGCGGGGCTTGGCGTGCGCCGAACATGAAATCAAAAAAATCACTTCTACGGGCCTGCACCGTACGCGAGGTAAACACATTGACGACCGCCGGCGCGGTTTGTTTGACGACAGGAGAATAGGAGAGCTGAACCTGCGCCTGATTTTGCGGGACAATCCGCCCATTATCCGAACTTGCGCCCTGAAATTTCAAAATATTTGACGACGCGTTTTGCGCCGCCGCTTCGGAAGGTCCCCAAATCTGGCCTAGACTAAAAGCCATAACAAAAGCCGCCGCTGTGGCCAATAAGGGTTTCAATGATAGTTTCATATCTCAATATTTAGGGACAGAGGCCACAAATACCAAGACGTTAAATCAGAAAATGAGTAAAATTTCATCTTGTCACCCCGCCGCGGCAAATCTAAATTTGCATATGACTAATCGGCTCATTCATCCCGGTGATACGGTAACAACGCAGCAGGTCGTGCGCATTTATGACGGCGTAATCCAATGCAGTCTTCCCAAGCCCGAATGGACGCACGGAGCACATTTATGCGCGGGCACAGCTATTGTGCTTAAACGCGGATTGCAAACCGCCGAACACGACCTACCCGGTCTTATCAAAAACTATAATATAGCCTGCGGCGTAAAAAACACACAGACTGACGGCTATCACCATACAATTACAATTGTCTATCTACGCCTTATCGCAAAATTCTTAGAAGACGCGTTCCGCGGGCCTCATCAACTCGGCTCTGCGGCCAGCGCCTTACTGGGCAGCGACATTGCCGCACCGGATTACTTGCTTGGGCTTTATTCCCGGGATTTATTATTCTCACCCTTGGCTCGAGGAAAATGGCAGGCCCCGGATTTACGTGACCTGCTATAGGTTTTTCGAGTGTATATTGGCCCTGAGGGGCCTCATAATTGCCTTAGGGCCTAGTAATTTAAAGAGGCGGCATACGGCATGCCGTTAAAGATCGGGTCCAGATAGCGGTCCCGATTACCCCCCTCCCAATTCTGGATATTTTTAATGCAGAACCTGACGATTTCAGGGGCTTCACCACGTTTTTTCTTACGGGCTTCAGACCGTTCAAAGGCTTTAATGTCACCAAACGACGTGGCCGCACCATTTGAGCATTCACGAATAGTCTCTAGCGATAATGTATTCGGCACTTGGATAAATTCGGCCCGGTTATAGGCTTTGTAATTCACACTCACATGATCCCCTGAGAGAAATTTCACAAAGACCATACGGCGGTATTGCGGATTATCCGAAGGCCCGCTTTCCACAAGTAAAATTGGGCTAAGGTCCCCATATTGCGCATTGGCCACAGACGATGTTGTCAGGCCACCCATAATCAAAGTGCCTGCCATTAAAGCCAGCTTCATTGATTTATTCCACATATTGCTCTCCAAATTTGCAGATAGCTTAAAACTCTCGGACGTCTTTAAAGCAAAAATATGGCCAAGACAGCCCCGAATTACAGTTCAGATGACATTATAGCTGAAATAAACCGTTCAATATCCGCCTCAGACGAATAAAGATGCGGCGTGACACGTACCGCGCGACCTCGCACAGATACGAAAATATTTTTCTCTGACAAGGCCGCAGCCAGACCCGTTGGCACGCCCTGTTCAAATATGAGGCCCAAATAATGCGCCGCCCGTAAATTTCGGGGTAAAACCGATAAGCCATGCGCGCTTAACCGCTCGGCAATATAGGCCGTTTTCTCGCCCAATGTCTCGGAAATATTATCAATCCCCCAATCCAATATTTGCCGCATGGCCGCACTGGCGCCCATAAGCTGTCCGGGATTCGAACGCTGGCCCATATCAAACTTACGCGCCCCGTTTTGAAAGCCTTCGCGGTAATGTGTCAAAGCCGTAAAATCTTCTGAACACGCTCGGTTTATCCAATTATGCTCTAATGGCGCGGCCTTATGCCATTTCGGGTCAATATATAAGAGACCGAGACTATAAGGCCCCATGAGCCATTTATAGGTCGCAGCCACAGCAAAATCGGGGCGCACGGATGTTAAATCAAGCCTTTGCACCCCCAAGGACTGGGTTAAATCTAGCACTAGGGCCGCCCCGACCTCATCAAGAGCTGTTCTTATTTTTGCAAGATCAAGTGTGGCTCCGCTCGCCCAATGTGTTTGCGGCACAGCAAGTATTGCCGTCTCAGAATTAATGGCTGCCAAGATCTCCCGCGTCCAATCAAAGTCAGGCGGGGTGGGTAGGATATTTAACTGCGCGCCAATTTTTTGGGCTTTATCCTGCCACGGATAAATATTGGACGGAAACTGTTCGTCAAGGACGATTATAGTCTGGCCGGGGCTCAGAGATAGGGCATTGGCCGCGATTTGAATACCGTAACTGGTAGAGGGAATAATCGCTATATTATCGGCGGAGGTTTCAAAAATATCCCCTGCCAATCCTCGCATAATTTCCGGATAGGTAAAAAAATCATCGGGCTGATATGTCCAAGGCTGCTTTTTTAGCAATGTACCCTCAATCATGGCATCCGCAACGGAGTGCATAAGAGGGGACATATAAGCAGTATTCAAATAAGCGTGGCTTTGCGGAATATCAAAAAGATGTTTTTGGGAGGGGATCAACATCCCTTCCCATAACGCAGATAAATCAAGCTGTCATGACCAAACTATAGCGCCCAGTCTCTGGTCTTGAGGGCTTAGGCGTTACTCATCGCTTCGGCATCAAGGCTCCATTTTCCTAATGAAGCCAAACCGTTCATTTTAGCCCGGTGATTAAATGCCGCCTGCGCCGCATCATAATTTGCCGTCTTGCCCTTCCACGCTTGAAGCGCAGATTGTTGCAAAGCCCGACCGTAAGAATAGGTCAAATTCCACGTAAACCCACCTATCTTATTCATCATATCCAAATGCTCTGTCGCGACCTCATTGTCTTGCCCGCCAGACAAAAAGGCCACTCCGGGCACGGATGAAGGTACCGTATTTTTAAGCACTTTGATTGTCCGCTCGGCGACTTCTTCTACACTCGGTTGGGTCGGACATTTTTTTCCGGCAACAACCATATTCGGCTTTAAGATTATACCCTCTAATTTTACGCCTTGCTCATATAGTTCGGTAAACAGGCTGTTTAGCACCTCTTCTGTGACCTCATGGCACCGCTCGACAGAATGCGCGCCTCCCATAAGAACCTCAGGTTCTACAATCGGGACAATATTGGCTTCCTGACACAGGCTAGCATAACGGGCCAGCGCATGATTATTGGCCTTGATCGCACCGCGGGACGGCGTGATCTTGATAGGCTGGTCGGGGTGAGAAATCTCGATAACGGCGCGCCATTTCGCAAAACGCGCCCCTAGCTTATAATATTCGGCCAGACGCTCTCTTAACCCGTCAAGCCCTTGGGTTATCGTTTCGCCGGGACGTCCAGCCAGAGGCGTAGTCCCCATATCGACTTTAATACCCGGAATGGAATCTACTTTCTTAAGCAGGTCGACTAAACTTGTGCCGTCCTTAGCCGATTGGCGGATCGTCTCGTCATACATAATCACACCGGAAATGTAATTTTGCATGGCCGCTTCGGTTCTAAAGAGCATTTCGCGCCAATCGCGACGGCTGTCTTCGGTTGAGACAGTATCAATGGTATCAAACCGCTTTTTGATCGTTCCAGTCGACTCGTCTGCTGCCAATATGCCTTGACCCGGCGTGACCATTTTTACAGCAATATTATTTAAATCTTCCAAATTCATGTCGCTCTCCTAGCAAATAAGTCCACAAGACTAAAACGAGTCACTCACAGCGTCTTTTAAGCTTTTTGTGTTAATATTTCTACGCCAGGTAGGGATTTTCCTTCCATCCATTCCAAAAAAGCCCCTCCGGCTGCAGAAATATAGGTGAAATCCTCATTGGCCTGTGCGTGTTTAAGGGCCGCCACTGTATCCCCGCCGCCGGCCACAGCAATAAGACCTTTGGTTTTGGCGCGTTTGGCAACATATTTTGCTGCAGCGACAGTAGCCGTATCAAAGGGCGGAATTTCAAAGGCCCCAAGCGGGCCGTTCCATATCAAGGTTTTGGCCTTATCTATTTTATCGGCCAGCATATTAACCGTCTCCGGCCCGGCATCCAAGATCATTTCCGATTTCTTTACATCATCCAGACCTGCCGTCCTGTTCTTGGCACCGGCTTTGAAGTCTTTAGACAATACGACATCAACGGGCAGTATAATTTCGCAGCCCGCCTTTTTAGCGCTGGCAAGAATGGTTTTGGCCATATCGGTTAGCTCATGTTCGCAAAGCGAGGCCCCGACATTACGACCTTGAGCGGCAAGAAATGTATTGGCCATACCCCCGCCAATCGCCAGCATGTCGAGTTTCTTGACCAGATTATTCAAGAGGTCAATCTTGGTTGAGACTTTCGCACCGCCCACAACACCCATGACAGGTGATTTCGGATTATCAAGGGCTTGCGAGAGATGGTCCAGTTCGCGTTCCATCGCCAAGCCGGCATAAGCGGGTAAATATTTGGCAATGCCCGTGGACGACGCATGGGCGCGGTGGGCAACGGAAAAAGCATCGGCCACGAAAATATCCCCTAAAGCCGCATACGCTTCCGAGAGACTGTCCTCACATTTAGCCTCACGCGGATCAAAACGTGTATTTTCGAGCAAAATTACAGCCCCCGCAGGGAGCGCACTAATGACGCCGGGATTTATCTCCGCGCTGAAGAACACCTCACTCCCTAATTTTTCAACAAGCGCGGGCACAAGGAAGCGGGTTGAAAGGCGCGCATCCACCTTGCCTTTAGGTCGGCCAAAATGGGTTAGCAAAATGGTAATAGCGCCGGCTTTTTGCAAATGCTTTATCGTCGGAATGGCCACGTCCAATCGTGTATCATCCGTAATATCCCCGTCCTTATTACGCGGAACGTTAAAATCAACCCGCGTAAGCACCCGCTTATTCTTAAGCCTTACGCCTTTTAATCTTTTAAAATCCATTGCCTATTAGCCCTTGAAATTTTCACCCATTGAACGCGCCACATCAATCATGCGATTGGCAAAGCCCCATTCATTGTCATACCATGCCACGATTTTAATCAAATCTCCGTCTAGCACCTTTGCGAGCGGGGCGGCATAAATGGCAGAATTCGGATCATGATTAAGGTCTGACGATACAAAGGCTTCATCTGTGTAGCGCACAACACCGTTTAGCTCGCCCTTAGACGCTTTAAATATTGCTGCGTTTAAAACATCTATATCCGTGAGCCTCTCGGGTTGAAAGGCCAGATCAACCATAGAAACATTTGCCGTTGGTACGCGCACCGCCGAACCTGACAAACGCCCGGCAAGAGACGGTAAAACAAGACCGACAGCCTTGGCAGCGCCCGTCGAGGTCGGTATCATATTAAGGGCTGCGGCTCGCGCGCGGTAAAGGTCCTTATGAGAATTATCCAAAATACGCTGATCCTGAGTATAGGAATGCACCGTCGTCATAAATCCACGCTTGATTCCTACAGTTTCCATGAGCACTTTGGCGATAGGCGCCAGACAATTTGTCGTACAAGATGCACAGGAAACAATTTTAGTATGGCGATTAAGCTCGGCTTGGTTAACCCCGTAGACAATCGTTTTATCCACCCCGTCAGCAGGTGCCGAGATTAAGACAGATTTTGCCCCGGCGGTGAAATGCCCCATATTGCTCTCACGCGTCCTAAATACACCCGTACATTCCATGACGACATCAACATCCAGATCCCCCCAGCCAAGCTTCGCCGGATCGCGCTCATGTGTCATGCGCACTTTGCCGCGTCCAAAATCGATATAATCATCACCAATTTCTACATTGGCTGCAAATTTACCATGCACGCTGTCATAACGCAGTAAATGTGCGGAGGTCTCTATCTTGCCGGGGCTATTAATGGCCACCAGCTCAATGTCTTTAATGTCATATTCCACCAAAGCCCGCGTAACAAGGCGGCCTATACGGCCAAAGCCGTTAATTCCTATTTTTATGGGCATGAAAAAACTCCAGTTGGACATAACTCTAGGTTTGTGCACAGTCTGCATACCTATAGACTCAAAACTGTCAATAAACAGTCAATAAGATTGCACTTGGCCTGAGATGATTTTTGGGCCATTCTGTCATAAGACACGGGAATCGAGGGATTTAGAGGCATAATGAGCGATAACGGGAATATTCGGATGGCCGCAGATCGGCTTCAGGAGGCGTTAAGGTCACTGGAAGATTCGTTAGGGCCATTGTTAAAGGAAGTAAAAGACCTAAGAGACACGGCAAATGAAGCTGAGAGCTTTAAGGTTGACCGGATAGCCTTAGCTACACAATTAGATGAGGCCAAAGCGCGCGAAGACACATTTACCGAACGGGAAAAGGAGTTTTCAAATCTGGCCGATGAAACAATGTCCGAGCTTGACCGTGTTATACAGCAGGTCAAGGATGTTCTGGGACATGAGGGTTCTTAACAATGGCAAAAGTCAGTATAAATATAAATGGTCGAAAATACGCACTCGGATGTGATGACGGAGAAGAAGACCGTCTCATGCGGCTGGGCCAAAAGCTGGATGATCGTATCAATATGCTAGCCAATCAATTTGGCCAGATTGGTGATCTCAGGCTGCTTGTAATGGCCGGCATTACCCTTACAGACGAGTTAGAGGAATTAAATGAGGGTGTTCAGGAACAAGCTGAAAAAATGTCCGAAAAAATTCGCAAGGAAAATGAGACGGCACTGGTCGCAGCTCAGCGCAGTGAAGTCCAAGCCTCAGATAGTCTCATCGAGGCCGCCTTGCGTATTGAGGCGCTAGCCGAAAAACTATCGACTTATAAAGCTTAGCATCCATAAGTCTTTAAACAAATAGACCGCTATAAAGATTTATAGCGGTCTATTATTTTACTTAAATGTAAAAGCGTGTGAAGCTTACAGATCCTTTAGCAGGGCTGAAGGCTTGAACTGAGCTGAAGTCTTCGCCCGGCTCATCATTTTTTGTCCTGTTGATGGATTGCGCATTTCACGTGATGGACGGTATTTGGCAATAAATTGCCCGAAACCCGGAAGGGCTACGCCTTTACCTTCCTTTAACTCCCCTGTTACTGTCTCACAGAAGGCGTTCAAAAATTCGCCGGCTTGTGACTGTGTAGTACCGCAGCTTGTCGCCAAGGCAGATACGAGTTCTTTTTTGTTCATCTTGGTCTCCCATTGTTAATGCGAACCCCGATCCTCATGACGAAGTTCTTAACAATATCCTAGCCAATAAGGTTAATAGGCCATTAACAAGCCCCGTATTATTGCGTTTTTGGGCCTTTCTTGCTGATTAAATTATGCTTTTTATTAAGGTTTTAGACGAATATGCGCGCCTGCACCGACAGGAAAATCTCATTCCAAGTTGAAAGCTGAATCGTTTCGCAGTCTAGATTTATATAAAAAATCGATAATTTTCGACTTTTCCGACTTGCTTTATGCGAGGAATATCGGTTTATGCCGCCATGATTGTGAAAATCGGAATTATTGGCGCCGGCGTCTTCGGGAATTATCATGCCCAGAAAATTGCGCTTAATGAACATGCCAAACTCGTTGGATTTTACGACGCAAATAGCCAGAAAAGTTCAAAGCTTGCAAAAGCCCATAATTGTCAGTTTTTTTTGGAATTGCAAACGCTGTTAGATCGGGTCGACGCCGTCATTATTGCCAGTCCAGCGAGCGCTCATTACAATGACGGACTTAGAGCGTTGAAAGCCGGTAAGCACTGCCTGATTGAAAAACCACTGGCGACTTGCGCAAATGAGGCGGAAAATCTAATCCAAATTGCCGAAGCCAAGAACCTGGTCTTGCAAGTAGGTCATCAGGAACGCTTTGTTCTTAAAGCCATCGGCATAGATAAAATCAAAGTCCGGCCTTTATCGATTAAAACCCAACGCTTTTCACCCTTTTCGCCGCGCGGCACAGATATCTCCGTAACCCTAGATCTTATGATACATGATATTGATTTGGCCATCTGGCTTATGGGTAGCTCGCCCGACCTTATAAAGAGTTACAGCCATAGCCTTGTAACCGATCAATCCGATATGAGTCTGGCATTTCTGGATTTTGGCGTTGGAAAAGCGCGGCTGGATGCCAATAGAGATGCTGTCCAAAGCAAGCGCAAACTTAGTATTGAATATCCGCAAGGCCGTATTCAATTGGACTTTCTGACCAAGATTTGTGAGAACACAACACCCTTTGGCATTAATGAGGGTTTTATCACTGATATGCGCGCCCAAGACCCGTTAAGAGCGGCGGATGATGCCTATATTTCCGCCATTCGAAATGGCACGCCCATATGTGTGACAGGCCAAGACGGCTTAATCGCTCTACAAACCGCCCTTAAAATTGACCACAGCGCCCCCTAAGCGCTTAAGCATCCGAATAGCTAATAATCATATCCGGGATTATGTTTGGCAAGCCGGCGCATAAGTCCCGGCCAGACAAGATTATCCCCTAAACCCGGAACAAAGGCTGGCGCACCTTGTTGATAGACCTTATGACCCATAGCTTCAGGCTCTTCATGCAAAGCCTCTTCAGACCCGACAGATTGGGCGAAAATCTGCGCCTTGCAGGCATTCTCCAAAAAGTACATCCGCAAAAACGCCGTCCCGCAGCTTGCTCCCAAGGTTAACGTACCGTGATTGCGCAACATAAGCAGGTTCTTCGCGCCCAGATCGGCGACAATCCGTTCGCGTTCATCTAACTCCAGCGCAATGCCTTCATAGTCATGATAGGCCAGATCATCATAAACTTGCATGGCCATTTGTGTATATCGGCGCAGGCCCTTTTTCTGGGCGGAAACCGCCATACCGTAAGGTGTGTGAACATGGATCACACATTTGGCATCATTGCGCGCATTATGCACGGCGGAATGTATGGTAAAGCCAGCCGGATTAACAAAATAGGCTGTGTCCTGACAAATGTTTCCGTCCGTATCTATCTTGACAAGAGAGGAAGCCGTCATTTCATCAAACATAACACCGTAGGGATTTATCAGAAATCTGTGCTCCCCGTTTTCATCGGGCAGGCGCACTGAAATATGCGTGAACACTAAATCAGTCCACCCATACATCGCACAGAGACGATAGGTTGCTGCCAATTCCTTGCGCAGCGCCCATTCTGCCTCAGAAACCTTACCTTCCAGTCTCGGAATTGTCGTCGGGTCGGCAATGTGAAAGCCCGCATCCACTGTCATAGCGCTTTGTTCTGTCACGAAACCTCCTATGGCTAATTACGCTGCTAACTATGAGGCTTTGCGTAATTTCTGGCAAGGTCTTGCGCGTTAAATTTTCTCATTAAGGCCGCGCCCGTATGAGGTACAAGCGCCTTTAAAATGCGATGTAAACGCTTATTCTTCGCGGCCCGCATGACGCATAGCGTCTTTCACAGGTTTTAAAAGATAACTCATAACCGAGCGCGAACGGGTTTGCATAAAGGCTTCCGCGGGCATGCCCGGTATAAGCGTAACTCCGCCCAAACGGCGCATTTCCTCAAGCGGTATCTTCACCTTTACAGAGAAATACGGGAAGCCTGTTATCGGGTCGATCAAACGGTCAGCAGACATATTTAAGACTTCGCCATTCACTTCAGGCGTTGTACGCTGATTAAAGGCCGAGAACCGGACTGTGGTGGTTTGTCCCGGAAAGACCTGATCGATGTCTTGCGGCTGGACTTGACTATCAATTATCAGACGATCATCTCTTGGAATAATCTGCATGATCTCCTGACCCGGCGCAACAACCCCGCCAATCGTGGTCACGGCGATATTATGGACAATACCTGAACTGGGCGCACGAAGTTCTATACGCTGTTTTAAATCTGATACCGATACAAGCTGCTCGCGCTGATCTGAAAGGATGGTCCGCGCTTCGCGCATTTCGGTTAAGATAGCTTCCCGGCGCTGGCTTCCCAATTGCAAAATCTGCACTTCAATTTCACTAATAGAATTCCGAATACGGGCGATCTCGGCATATTGGCTTGCATTGTCGCCCTCTAGCGCAGCCCGCGCGCGTTGCGCGCTTTTATAGCGTGTACGGGTTACGACACCTCTATCGAGCCCTATGCGCAAATCATCCAGCTCTCCAACCATGAGGTCTAATTGCTGATTATTCGTATATATGAGCGATTCCAGCCCTCTTATCTGATCTTCAAACTGGGCGATACGCTTGCGTAATTGCTCGACCTCGCCAGAAGCTGCAATGCGGCGTGCTTCAAATAATTTCATCTGTCCTGTTTTGGCCAGCTCGATATCCTTATTGCTCTTATTGTCGCGAATATCTTCGGGCCAATAAATACGCGGCAGATTATCCCGCTCGGCCTCAAGGCGCGCCACGCGCGCCAAAACTTCAAAATAACGCGTCTGTACCATGCTGCGATTAGCGTCAATCCGCGTGGGGTCCAAAGCCATTAATATGTCACCAGCCTTGACGTGCTGACCTTCCTTTACCGGAATAGACCCAACAATTCCCCCGTCAATATGCTGAATGATTTTGGGTTTGCTTTCGACCACAACGGTTCCCGGTGCAATGACAGCCCCTTTAATTTTAAACAGGCTTGCCCAACCGCCCATACCCACGACCAGCAAAGCCAATGAGACCATGCCCATTTTCAGATAGGCATTATAGGACGAAACGGGGGCTTTTTTCGCAGACTGGTTTTGCGCATAGCGATTTTGCACGGCTGCATGGTTTAAAATTTCTTGATTGACCGGCTCTGGTGAGCTGTCCCTCTTGCGTAATCTATCCTTTAAAGATCCGAGCTTCATGACGCCACCCTTTGAGTTGTTTGACGGGCTTTTGCCGCCGATTGCTGGCGCCTTGCTGCGACACCGCTATTAAGGGCGGCTAAAACCTCGGCCTTGGGGCCAAAGGCGACTTGTTTGCCCGAACGCAACACTAGTAATTTATCGACCGCCGCAATCGCGCTGGGTCGGTGCGCCATCACAACAACACTTGTGCCGGCTTGGCGCAATGCTGATATTGCACGGGTTAGCGCAATATCGCCTTCGGCATCCAGACTGGCATTGGGCTCGTCAAGCACGACCAGAACAGGACGCCCAAATACAGCGCGCGCCAAAGCTAGTCTTTGGATTTGCCCGCCTGAGAGTACAATTCCGCCCTCCCCGATATGGCTATCATAACCCTCTTTGAAGCGTAATATCAGCTCATGCACTCCTGCGAGCTGGGCGGCGGCAACCACATCAGCATCTGAGGCGTCGGGATTAAAACGGGCAATGTTTTGTCTGATTGTACCGTCAAGCAATTCCACCTTTTGCGGCAGATAACCGATATAAGGGCCTAACTCATCCGGGTCCCATTGATCAAAACTCGCACCGTCAAGACGGACCGTTCCCTTTTGCGCAATCCATATCCCAGTGAGAAGCCGGGCTAATGTGGATTTCCCCGAAGCACTCGGGCCAATGACGCCCAGACCACTCCCGGGGGGCAGTTTAAAATTAAGCCCCAGCAGGGTCGCTTGTGTGGCACCCGGCGGGCCCGCAACCATATTTTCTACAGATAAAAAACCCTGCGGGGCGGGCAAGCGCGTGGTTTCGCCCTCGTCAACACCGGCTTCTAAAAACACGTTTAATCTTTTATAAGCTGCTTTGGCGGCATTAAAGCCGCGCCATTGCGAAATCGCTCCCTGAACAGGTGCCATAGCCCGTCCCAAAATGATCGATCCGGCAATCATAGCCCCCGGTGTCACTATTTGCTGAATCGCCAAAGCGCCGCCTGCACCCAATATTGCGGATTGCAAAAACATCCGAAACGCTTTTGTCGTCGCGGTAGTAGATCCGGCCCGGTCCGTACTTGATAACATTTCCAAGGCGCGTTTATCATGTAACTTAGCCCATTTTTCGCGCATATGCCGCCCCATACCCATGGCTTGAATAACATCTGCATTGCGGTGAGTTTGTTCGGTTAAATTCACTTCTTTGCGACGTACGCGCATGGACTCTTGCAAAGGCTCTCGGGTGACGATTTCATTATAAATCGCAAAGATGATTAAAGCAGCCGTACCCAACAGAGCAATCACGCCCAAAGTCCAATGCAGCAAGAAAATCACGCCGACATAAACAAATATCCATGGAAGATCGAAAAAAGAGCTGGGTCCGTTTCCAGACAAAAACTGCTTTAACGAGAACAAATCCTTCATTGGTGAATGCTCATCACCCGGTTTCACACTTAGACCCCTTTTAAGCCAAGATTTATAGGTTTTCTCTCCCAGATCTTTTTCAAAATCGGTGGCCAATCGCGTTAGAACGCGGCTCCGGCATAGTTCTAAAACGCCCATAAAAACGTAAAGAACCGCCATAAGAATACTGAGCGCCAGCAAGGTCGACATGGACCGCGAAATCAAAACACGGTCATAAACCTGCAACATATATAGCGGGCCTGTCAGCATAAGAAGATTGATAAAAAAGCTAAAAATTGCCGTGCCGGCCACCGCGCGCTTGGCTTTAAACATAGCTTTGCCAATAGGTGTATTGAGACCTCTATTTGGGTTATTAGAATGTGAAGTTTGCGGATTGGTCATATGAAGCGCTTTATTTTTCTAGCGCTCTCCCTACACAAACAAATCTAATTTCTGGTTAAATTTTCTTGCAAAATAACGGCGCATTGCAGAAGCATAATTTCCAAGAAGACCGCGAATTTCCCAAAGGTTCAGGCCTTGCCCCAAACATCGCATATGGCCTAAAAGGCCGATATTAGCTGGACTTTTCCACTTAAATAGGACCGGAACATGGCCTTTTTTTCATGCTTTTTTTTGGATATTAGCGCTAATCACCATAGACCTTGCTCTAACCCTTCGCTATCTAGTCAAAAAGGGATTTAGGCCAAAGCGTGATCAATATCCAACATAGTGCCCCATCGCATAGTAAAACTGCACAAAGCAAAAAAGCGCAAACCACAAAGATGGTCGCCCAAAGGGAAGCTGCGCCTGCGATTTTAACGCTTTTATTAGCAAGCAGCATGCTTGCCAGCCCTGTGCAAGCCCAAACGATTTCAACGACAGCTGCGGGAACTAACCGACCCTTACAGCTCGAAGAAGGCAGTCCATTCTTTGATCCCAATATTATTTATCTAGAAGCCGACGAACTCGTCAATGATGAAACAACCGGCGTTCTTACAGCCCAAGGCGAAGTAGAAGGCCGGTATCAGGACCGGACATTACGAGCCGACGAAGTGCTTTATACGCTTGAAACCGGGCGCGTTATCGCCTCGGGCAATGTGGTGTTGATTGATGCAAGCGGGGCGACCCAATATGCTGATAAATTGGAACTATCAGATACGTTAGAGGCTGGCACGGCCTCAAATTTTAGTGCGCGCTTCCCGGAGGGCGGGGTTTTAGGCTCCAAAATTGTTGTAAGAGATGAAGAAGAAGGCGTTGCGCTTTACAATGCTTTCTACACGGCCTGTGACGCTTGCGATAAAGGCGGTAAAACCAAAACGCCCACATGGCGTATTCGTGCGCGAAAAGTGACGCAAAAACAGGATAAAAACTTTATCGAATATCGCGACGCTGTTGTCGAATTTAAAGGTATACCCCTTCTCTATACGCCCTATCTTGCCCATCCCGACCCCAGTGCTGACCGGGCCGGTGGTTGGCTAAACCCTTTTATCGGCGTTGACGGCGCGCGCGGGTTTAACATCCGTACACCCTATTATTATGCTTTAGATGATCACTCTGAACTCACATTAACCCCGCAAATTTCAACGCGGGTAAACCCTTTAATCGACGCCGACTATCGGCGCCTATTTCACCGCGGCGAGATCAATGTAAATGCCAGCCTGACATATGCCCACGCCTTTGATAATGACGGTAATGCCTTTGATGACGCGGCTTTGTTTACCAATCCAGAAGAGGCGATAATAGGACGGCAATTCCGCTCCCACTTTTTTGCAGATGGGTTATTCGATCTTGACGACGTATGGCAATTAGGCTTTGGCGTTCAAGCTGCGTCTGATGATCTTTTTCTAAAGCGGAATGACCTAGAGGAAGAGCCGGACGCATTTGGCCTCTATGATGCAGCAAGCCGGCGGCTTGTCTCTCAGGCCTTTGTCGTCGGTCAGGATGATAATTTCAGATTTTCGACCAGCGCCTACGGGTTTCAAAGCTTGCGTACCTCAATACTGGAAGATGACGATACAGGCTTGTTAACCGTCTTTCGGGAAGATGATGATGTTTTACCGATTATCGCGCCCAAAATAGAGTTTGAGCACTACCTTACCGATCCACTAGTCGGGGGGCGGCTTAAAACTTTTGCGGATACCACAATATTGACCCGCGAGACCGGAACGGATTATTTACGCGCAACGGGCGGTTTGGACTGGAGCAAAAACTTTATCGCGCCGGGCGGGGTTGAAGTGAAACCCTTTGCTAATGGCCGGTTTGACTTTTTTGAAATAGAACCGGACAACCTGTCTTCAGAAAATTTCGACCGTACATTAGGTCAAGCCGGTGTGGATATACGCTGGCCGTTTATTAAATCGTCCGGGACAGCTGATTTCATTATCGAGCCGAGGGTTCAAGTCACGCAAAGTTTCGGGGATGGCGATCTAGAAAACTTTACGCGCTTTGATGAAAATGGAAACGCCATATCCTTGTTCCAAGACAGTCTGGATATAGATCTAGACCAAGCCCTTTTCTGGTCCTCAAATAAATCCACCGGTTTTGATTTCTGGCAGGAGGGTTTTCGTGCTGATCTCGGCGCGTCCTTTATTGCAAATTGGGATCAGGACAAGCGCGCCCATCTCTTTCTTGGTCAAAGCTATGCCAGCGATTTTGATGACAATTTCTTTTTAGGATCAGGGCTGGCCGGTGATAGCTCGGATATAATTGGTCTGTTTGAACTGGACCTTGGGCCGAATTTCAGCTCCGCCACACGTGTACGCTTCGACGATAATGATAATAATTTTAGCCGGATAGACACGGATATAAAATATTCAAATCGGTTTTTTACCGCCGATGCCCGCTATTTCCGCTTTGACGATTCCACCACATTTTTTACAACGGAGCCGGATGCTCCTTCGGAAGAACTCTCAGGGGGTATCAAGCTACGTCTTGCTAAAAACTGGAGTACGGCTTACAGGGCTGCGCGTGATCTCGACCTCGACATAACCCGTCGGCAATCCCTCTCCCTGATTTATGATGATGAATGTACGCGCGTGGAACTTATCTATCATCGTAACCGCAATAATCTCGGCGTGGTCGGGAGTAATTCCGGTTTAGGTATACGCGTCTCACTACTCACGCTGGGTGACTTTGACGATCAGTGAGATCAATTACGGCTATAAGTGATTAAGCATTCGGCCTACCCCACAAAAGATTTCTCAACCACAAATTCCGCCGGATTGGAATTAGACCCCTCAGTTAATCCAAACCCTTCAACCAAGGTTTTCGTATCATTGATCATATCCATAGACCCACAAATCATGACACGGTCTTCCGCTGGATTAAGCGGCGGTGTGCCTGCGTTTTTAAACAAGTCACCACTTTGAATTAACGTGGTAATACGTCCTTTAAGCGGGTGCTCCTCACGGGTAAGACTGGTAATATGTAAAAGCTTACCCTCAATCATTTCCCCTACAAGTGGGTCTTCATTAAGGCTTTTTACAAGCCGCAAACCATAAGACAGCTCTGCGCGCTGGCGACAAGTGTGGGTTAAAATCACCTGATCAAAACGCTCAAAAGTTTCCGGATCACGGATTAGGCTCGCAAAAGGTGCAATACCCGTTCCCGTAGAAAACATATAAAGCCGCTTACCCGGCAAAAGAGCATCCAAGACCAATGTCCCTACAGGTTTGCGACCCAAGAGAACTGTATCCCCTTTTTTAATTTTTTGCAGACGGGAGGTTAGCGGTCCGTCAGGCACTTTAATGGAGAAAAACTCGAGCTTTTCATCCCATGAAGGGCTCGCGACCGAGTAAGCGCGCATAATAGGGCGCTTTTCATCTTCGCGTTTGGGCAGACCAATCATAATAAATTCACCCGAGCGAAAACGGAAACTGGGCGGACGGCTAATGTTGAAAGAAAAAAGGCGGTCCGTGTAATGCTCCACATCCAAGACAGTTTCTTCGGTCGGGGCGTTGGGGTTTACTTTGGTCATTTCCGATCCTGTTAATTTACTCAAACACTATGCGTCTACAGGCACATAGGGATAAATACCGGAAATTACAATATGCTATATATAAAACAATCGTTCTTTTTATCAAACACTACAATTGGTCAGGACGATCCGCCGTTTTTAAAGCTTCTACGATCTTTTTTACGTCCTGGGCCTGATCGAGTGGCATAACCAAAACCTTATTGTCCTCGACGATAATTGAAAGCCCCTCAATACCAATCGCAGCAACCAGAGGCCCGTCCGTTTGAATAAGGCAACCGGACACATTATGCGTAAGAATATCGCCTTTAAAAGCCTGCCCGTCGTCATCTTTTAACTCGTCATATAAAGCCAGAAATGACCCTATATCCGTCCAGCCAATATCGGCTGGGACAATAGCGGCTTTGCGTGTGGGTTCCATGACAGCATAGTCAATAGAGCGACCTTTTATCTGTGAAAATATTTCGGTGTCCAGATGATAAACGCCGTCTTGTTTGACGCCCGCCTCATAAGATTTGCGAGATGTCTCGACTATATCAGAGGCATGAAGCGTCATCTCGGCCAACATCGCCTCTGGCGCAAACATAAATATACCGGCATTCCAAGCATATCCCCCTGAGGCCAAATATGTCTTGGCCGTTTCAAGGTCGGGTTTTTCCTTAAAGGCCTTTACTTCAAAGGCGTGCTCATCAATTCGACCACCCGCTTCAATATAACCATAGCCGGTCTCTGGACGATCTGGTGTGATACCAAAGGTTACAAGATGGCCCGAACTGGCGGCTTTTACCGCCTGTGATATGGCCTGTCGAAAGGCTTCAGGCTTTTTAACGTGATGATCTGCTGGTAATAGAAGCGCGAGTACTTTGCGCCCCAAACTCTGGCTCAAGGCCTCGGCGTGGAGGGCGGCGACTGCGCCGCAAGGCGCCGTATTGCGGCCAACCGGTTCGACAATAATGGCACCCATCTCCGTGTTGATAGCGTCCATCTGCTCCCGTATTGCTCCTGCATGAGCGGCATTGCAAATAAAGGCGGGCGGTAAAAACATCTCGCCTGATAATCGGGCCACGGTCTCTTGGATCATGGTTTTATCCGACAATAACGGCAAAAGCTGTTTAGGTGCAGCCTTTCGCGATAAAGGCCATAGCCGGCTTCCCGCCCCACCTGACATAATGACGGGTAAAATTGAAACTTCAGATGAATTATCCATGCAAAGAGCCTTTTCTTTTAGGGAAAGCTACTCAAAACACGTTTAATCTCGGTTAAAACCGGTGCGAAAGTTTTATCCGCCAATACTCACAGAGCCAAATTGATAGCGGATCAAAACACGGCAGTTTGTTAAAGGTCCATCTTTTGGGGGCGCAAATTTCCAGTCTTGGACAGCACGAAGAGAGGGACCTGGAAAAAATCTGTCGGGTACACTGCGCTCAATCGTGACATTTTCTGTCTCCCCGCGCGCATCTACGTCTAACTTTATAATCGTCCAACCTTGCCGACCACTATTAAACGCTTTTCGAGGATATTCCGGGAGATCAAATTTAAGGGCCGCCAAAGCCTCCCCGCCCAGACAGTCATCCGGATTAGAATATCCCTTCACCCACGGATCAGGCGGGTAATCCCCGCGCGGATCAAAAACTTCGGATTTCGATGTCTGACACCCCGCAAGGCCCGTAATAAGACAGGCTCCTAAAACGCCCAATATAGTGGTGGTAAATCCGGCAGGTCTGCATCTCACTGGACCGCGCCTCATTCACATTCACCAAAATGGTTAGCCACAAGTTCCGTTAAGGCGCGTAAAGCCTGATCTGCTTCCTTCCCGGACGTGGAAATCGTAATCTCTTCCCCGCAAGCCGATCCCAACATAAGCACTTCCATGATACTATCAGCTATAACAGTTTCGTGGCCAACATCATTATGACTCGTCACTTGGGTCTGCGCATCAAATCTCTCGGCGCATTTCACAAATTTTGCCGAAGCGCGGGCATGCAATCCTCTTTTATTGACAAGTTTCACGCGCTGAGAGGGCATCGTTAATCGCCGGGCTGTAAAATTTCGGAGGCAATAGCGATATAGCGCTGACCTGCATCTTTGGCTTTTGTGGCGGCTTCGTTTAGCGACGATGAGGGACGCGCCTCAGCCAATTTAATAAGCATGGGTAGATTAACACCCGCCAAAATTTCTATACGACCCTGATCGAGCATGGAGATAGCCAGATTGGCCGGCGTCCCACCAAACATATCCGTGAGTAATATAACACCCTTATCGCAATTTACCCGCTCTACTGCGGCCCGAATATCGTCACGGCGAAGTTCCATATCATCGTCCGGCCCGATACAGATGGTTTCCATATGGTCCTGTGGTCCAACAACGTGCTCGGTAGCGCGCCGTAATTCAACAGCCAGCTCTCCATGCGTTACGATAACTAATCCGATCAAAACAAACCTCTTTTCAACCGTACCAATTAATCAATAAAACGACCCGGAGAAAAGCGATTTTATGACATTATCTCCGATTTTATCAGTGGGCGTGTCTTTTTTGCACGGCCCTACCGCCGAGAGCGTTTGCTACTTCCGCGTTTTGAATGTGCGCTTCCGCCGTGAACAGACTGACGTGGCAAATTTATGATAAACCGCGCCCCTTTTAACGTACCGCCTGTCTGAGCATTTGCCGCATCGCTATCGGACTTATCCGTTATATTTTCGGCATATATTTCACCGCGATGCGCTTTGACAATCTGGCGACAAATTGCCAACCCTAAACCGGAATGCGAGCCAAAACGTGTCCCTTGCGGTCGTTCCGTATAAAAGCGTTCAAATACTGTCTCTAAATTCTCATTTGGTATGCCTGCGCCCTCATCCTCAACCGTGATAATAATGCGCTCGCCTCGTTCTGCATCCAAATGGGCAACAGCCTTAAGGCGCACTTCGCCGTTTTCGGGTGAAAAGGTCAAGGCGTTATCTATGAGATTACGCAGGACCTGCGCAAAAGGGTCAGCAAAGCCGCGAATATATAAGGTCGCGGCGGCGTCTTTTCTATCTTTCGTTTTTGGAGCGTCCTTTATCTCGGGCGCGCCTTTCTCATATACAATTTTAGCATTGCCCTGATGGGTCTGATTATAAAATTCACTCAGATTTTCGAGCATTTCACCCACGTCCAAAGTCTGCGCGGCTTCGCGGGCCAAATTGGCATCCACTTTAGAGGCTTTGGATATATCCGAAATCAACCTGTCCATACGCGCCACATCGCTTTGAATAATCTCAACCAATTGCTCGCGCTGCGCCTTGGTTTTCGCAGAGCGTAAACTATCAGAAGCCGAGCGTAAGGAGGTTAGCGGGTTTTTGATTTCGTGGGCGACGTCAGCGGCAAAATTCGCAATATCATTAATGCGGTCATAAAGTCCGTTGGTCATTTCGCGCATGACCACTGATAGGTCGCCAATTTCATCTCGGCGATGAGATAAATCCGGAATCGCGTCCCGGCTTTTAGCTGACCGAATGACCCGTTCCGAGGCTCGCGCCAAGCGCCGCATTGGCAACGCTATAAATAGGGTCAAAGCCAAAGACGACAATAAGGCCGCTAGCAAAGCCAGACCAATAATGGGCGCCAAAGCCTGCCTCTCCCCTGTTACGATATTTTCAACATCGCTGGATTCCAGCGTTACGACACCGACGACTTGTTGAACTCTTTTGACAGGTAGAGACAATGAAACAATTAATTCATCATCCGTGTTATAGCGCTCGCCCGCGACTTTTCCTCCGGCCAGAGCCTTACGGATATCGCCGGTGAGATTATGGCGCAACCTATCGCGGCGTTTAACCCGCCACGGCAATTCATGAAATGTTTTTCTTGCCCAGCGCTCTGTTTTATCCCGCCAGACTTCATGCCAGACAGGCGGTGGCGGATCTGTAACAATCGGTGCGAGTTGGGAGACAGCGATGTCCGTTTCAAATTGCTGACTATCGGCAATCAAGGTTCCGCTTTTATCATGCAGGCGTATGCGCCACCGATCAGGGAGCTTCACACGACTTAACACATCACGGGCTTCGCTCACGTCCAGCTCGGCAGCTAGGCCATAACCCGTAGCCGTATCGCCCATTATGGTTGTGATCAATTCGGCTTGTGAGCTAAGATTATCAAGCTTGGCCGCAACCAAGCCTTTAGTGAAACGCTGCATTGTCAGCGCCCCGGCAACAAGGATCAACAAACCGATAAGATTGGATAAAAAAATGAAACGGGCCAGACGCGAAAAAACGGTAGGCCGCCGCGGGCCCTGACGTCTATCTTTAAAGTGCCTGTCTTGAAGGTCTCGTGCAGGAGAAACCCGGCCCTTAGCCTGTGCGCTTTTAGGCTTCTTTATATTTGTATCCGACGCCATACAGTGTCTCAATACCATCGAATGTCTTATCCGTCTTGCGGAACTTTTTACGCAAACGCTTTATATGGCTATCAATTGTACGATCATCGACGTAAATCTGTTCTTCATAAGCTGCATCCATAAGCTGATCCCGGGATTTTACATATCCGGGACGCTTGGCCAAACTCTCTAAAATAAGAAATTCTGTCACTGTCAGCCGCACAGCTTGTCCGTCCCATGAGCAGGCATGACGGTTAGGGTCCAGGACAAGCTTGCCGCGCTTAATGACCTTTTCGTCACCCGTTTGAGGCATAGGCAACTCAATATTGGTGAGCTGGGCCCGGCGCAATACGGCCTTAATACGCTCACCTAACAGGCGTTGGGAGAAAGGTTTCTTGATATAATCATCCGCGCCCATATTCAGACCAATGGCTTCGTCAAACTCGTCATCCTTCGAGGTCAGGAAAATCACTGGCAGATTTGAGCTTTGCCGCAAACGCCGCAAAAGTTCCAACCCGTCCATACGGGGCATTTTTACATCGAAAACTGCCAGATCAGGCGGGCTTTCCTTAAGAGCGGCCAGAGCCGTAACCCCGTCGTGAAATTTACGCACCTCATAGCCCTGATCTTCCAAAAACATAGAGACTGAGGTCAATATATTTTCATCATCATCGACAAGGTAGATTTTTGCCATTGTCCTTGATCCTATCTGTTTCGGGCTCGGCTGTGTTTTATCGACTATTGCACTTGCCTGAGCTTTCCCTCGCTTGGGTTTACCCGAATGCCCGTCCGGCCTCAAGGCCTGACTGTCAAACGCTGCATACTCCGCCCGGTCTTTCGAAATCCGATATCCATTTTGTCTATACATAATGCCTCCCATGACGTGCCCAGAATTAAACAGTCTATAAATGGCCAATATGGCGGTGGTTTGACAGACTTTGCCTTATTTTCGCCCATATACAGTTCGACGTGGGCGCAATTAAGGCCTAATCCGTCCAAGGCAATCTGTTTATGTCACAAATGGCTTGCCGCAAAACAGACTGTGACTTACATAACGGTGAAGAATAATGGCTAAACGGCCCCCCATGAGAGAGCCCCATGAATTTATTACAATCCATTCTCGTCTTTTTTGTTTCACCCATTCTGACATTTCTTCAGATTGTGTTGATCGTCTATATGATTATGAGCTGGTTGACGGCCTTCAATATCGTCAATTTACGCAATCCGGTTATGGGACAAATCTACCAGATTTGCAGACAAATTGTAGAGCCTATATTGACGCCTCTTAGACGCTTTATCCCGCCCCTTGGTGGTCTGGACATGGCGTTCTTTGTCGCCTTTCTGGGGATTGTCTGGGCACAAGGTTATGTTGTACCAGCCCTCATAAACATGCTGGGTTAAACAAGTCACAGGCTTGCCATTTTTAGCTATCAGCGCCCTTATCCCCTAATAGGTTCCCCAAGCGTTCGGCCAGATCATCTTTTCTCTTTTTGTCCAAAGGCCCGTCACTAGAGGATCCGGGGTCATCGGGTTGCCGGAACGGCTCAGTGTCCGACTTAGCGTTAGGGTCTTGGACAGTCTCTGACACTGCGGGTTCCTTAATCGCCAGCTCCGTATCGTCTGAGGGCGCTTTGACATCTTTCATAACGGGACGCCGCGCCGCGCCGGCCTCAAACCGTGGATGAATGAGTGCCCCTGTCTCCCCGTAGGAAAACACCAGTCTTCGCCAATCTGAATCTGTATAGTCAAACCCGTCGCCTTGCGGATCAATATCCGTCCAATCCGGCTCCGAAGGTGCAGAGGCAGCACGCTCCAGCCATAAGCGCGCATCGGACAAATTTTTCAGCTTCGCCTCATTTGCACTAGCGAGCATACACAAACGCGCACTAACCGGCGTGTCTGACAATAAGGGTGTAAGAACGGACCAAGCCTGAACAGCGTCTCCGCGCATTAAGGCTTCTTCGGCTTCCAGAATTTTACTTTCACGGTGGTCAGGATTGTTTTTAATCAGGGCTTTTATTTTTCTATCGCGCACTTTTTGAACCTCGGAACCATATAAATCCCGATAGGATAAAGCGAGCGCCGGATGCGGTGTACTCGCCCAGGCTTTTTCAATAAGGCTCGCGGCTTTCTTGGTCTGTCCGTCTTTTGCGAGAATTTGTGACGCCAAAGAAATAGCCGGCGCGAAATCAGCGGCATCGGCAACAGCCGCCAAAGCATATTTTTTCGCCAACTCCATATTCGCCTTTTCATGATATTGATCCGCCATAGCCGTTTGGAGTACCGCACGACGCCTTCGCCCGGATTGCTTATCCATATGCTTGCGGGCTATCCCTTTATCGAGCACATTTAAGGCCTCTTGCCACTGGCAATCAGAGACCAAAGCCTGAAAGAGAATATCAAAAGCCCAAGGCGCGTCCTTATTATCTTCATAGGCCTGTTTTGAATGGGTAATCGCGCCCGATATATCACCACTACCTAGCATATGACGGGCCAGACCGCGTTGAGCGGTCATACGGGTCCTCTCATCATCGAGCATAGACTTATATTGCGCAATCGCTTCGTCGCCGTCATTGGCAGCCTCTGCGGCCTGTGCCGAAATCATGCGTCCCAAAGCCGGGCTGGAGATAAGATTGCGCGCTTTTTCGGCCTTTTTTCGCGCTTTGGATTTATCGCCTTGAGTTCCAGCTATCAGCGCATCTTCCATGGCTTCCAAAGCCTGTGTTCGCCTGCGAAGACCCACGCCGGATTTAACCCGTTTTGGCAGACGTATCAAAAAGCTGATAAGCGCCCAGAGCGCAAATAAAAGCAACACCAAGAGCGTTAAGGCCACAATGGTAATGCGCCAACTCACAATGGTTTCAAAATTCAAAAAGGGCCGAAGGCTTGTAGATTTTATAACAAGCTCGGAACTTTCACCGATAAAAAGAATGAGCCCTATTAACCCTACAATAAAAGCCAAGACTGCGACGACATATTTTGCCATTTTATATTCCTATCAACCCGCCTCGTTTTCCCGAATATAGGACTGGGCGTTCTCGACCCAGTCCCCTAACATGGAGCGCGCCTGACTAGGCAGGTTTCCAATTAATTTTACGGCTTCCTCTATCTCGCCCCTATCTATAGCCCCGACTATAAGATCAACATCGTCAATCTCGCCAGGCTTTTTGACCGAAATATGACGGGCCAGACTTTTCTTCCACCATGGCTTATCCGCCAGATCGAGTTCGCGCAGTCGCGTTCTCACAGCCTCTTCGGGGAACGGCGCAAGTGCGAGCCGTTTTTGCGGCGCAGCCTTAGCTCGCAATAGCGCGCCCGGTGAAACTGCCGCACCGGCTTGTGCATTCGGTGTAACGGCTGCGTCCACCGGCGTATCCCCGCTCTGCTGCTCTTTAACCAAGGACAGTGCCTCCTCCAATTCAGCTATGCGTTTATCTTTCGCTTTGACGTCTTGAGCATGGGTTTGTGTTTGAGCTTCAAGCGCCTCTAATCGCGTGGCTATTTCAAGCGGTATGTCTATCCTACTCACAGCGGTATTTTCAGAGCCGCCCTCTTCCGCTGCGTCTTGCGCACCTGTTGCGGCATTGGCATCAGAGCTTTGCGTAAAATCCTGTATCAAATCGAACCGCTTATCCAATCGTTTTACATCGTTTTGCAAATTTTCTAATTCCGTGTCGGAAATAGCGTTTGGGGATTGCGGCACGATTTCGAGCGCCTCAATCCGGTCGATCAATCCACTGACATCAGCGTTCGCACTCTCGCGCCCCTCCTGTGATTTTAAACGACGCTCTAAGCGTTCAATCTGTGTCTTAAGTGTAGCGTTTTGAGTTTCTATTCTGGCTATTTCAGTCTTGATATCGGTATTATCCGGTACAGCTAGTGTGGCTGTTTTTAACAGGGCATACCCGCCAAGTCCCACACCCAATAATCCTAAAACCGCGCCGAGCGCCGCCAGTTTACGGCCCAGCACGCCGGGTTTCTTAAGAGGTGATGCCCCGGGTTTACTGCGTTTCTTGCTATCGGGTTTCTTCCCATCAAGCTTCTTCCCGGCCGAAGATATAGCCGCCGACTTAGTGGGCTTATCCGTCTTGGGATTTTCCGTCTTGGAGTTTTCCGGTGATATGTCGGGTGTGCTCATCATAGACAGTCTAGCGCGCCTGAACGTCGCTAATCAAGACGCAAGTGTAGTTAGCATGGCCTCTTGGGTCATGGCAGGTGCTATGAGACGTGGGCCTGATTTTATTCCCTCTAATGCAGCGTCTGTTTGCTCGCTGATTGAAATCAGTCTGCTATTTGACAAATCAAGTTCAAATCCCGCTATTGTTTTGGCTGCAAGAGGCGAAAACACCAAGACAGCGTCCAGACTTTCAACCTCAACAACCGGGCAATAAGGTGTCGGGGTGGCATGGTAATAGATGTCACGCCTGCCGCGAAACCCAAAGGCTTCCAACTCTTCTACAATGCGCCCTCTGACATGCTTTCCGCCTGCGTGAATAAAGAAACGGCGCGTATCAAAATTCTTTTTTATCAATGGTGCTATGTCAGAAGACGACCCTTTCGCGCTCATAACAGTTTCAAACCCCGCCTTTTGGGCTGCTCGCGCCGTGGCATCCCCTACCGTTACAACATCAAACGCGCGCACCTCGAAATATCGACAAAAGGCCCTCACGCCATTTTTTGAGGTGAAGATAAGTATATTATCTTTCATTGGCGGCGCGGGTCGGTGAGAAATAGGTAAACTCGCTACGCGCAAAACAGGCGCAATAATTGGACTTAAGCCCATCGCCTTTATCGCCACAGCCGTCTCATCTGCACCAGGTTGCGTTCGCGTAATCCAAACCCGTTTACCCGGTTCCATATTATCGCTGATAGGCGGCACGGCCTACTCCTCGTCCCATAAAATGCGGCCCCCAATTTCAGCCTTTAATTCAGTGCCGAGATCACGGCCAAAGTTCTGCGCGTCTTTGAGGGTTTTACAGTCTCTTTTCTGCGTACAGCGAAAGGAAACCCGCCCGTCCGTAGCAAAAACAGCGCCTTTAAAATCAAGGCTATTATCTGTAAATTTGGCCAAGGCGGCTATCGGTGTACGACAGGACCCATTGAGTGCGCCCAGAAAACCCCGCTCAGCGCTCACAGCCATATGAGTTTGGGGATTGTCCAAAACGCGTACGGCGTTTTTCACCCCATCATCACCGGCGCGCGTTTCTATACCAATGGCTCCTTGTGCCGGTGCAGGCAGCATGGTTTCAAGCGGTATAATTTGCGAAATAAGATCGGTTTGACCGAGTCTTTTAAGGCCAGCATAGGCCAGAAATGTCGCCATACACGCTCCGGCATTAAGTTTTTCAAGCCGCGTACCCACACTGCCGCGTAAGAGCGTAAACTCGATATCCGGGCGCAGGGATGATAATTGCGCCCGCCGACGAATAGAGGCCGTCCCCACCAAGGCGCCTTTTGGCAAGTCTGTAATGGATTTATAGTGCGGGGAGATAAAAACATCGCGTGGATCTTCACGGTCCATGATTGCGACAATCTCTAATCCGGGCTGCGAGACTGTAGGAACATCCTTCATAGAATGGACGCATAGATCAACCTGATCGGATATAAGGGCGTGTTCAAGTTCTTTTGTAAACAGACCTTTTCCACCAAATTCGCTAAGCTCGCCTAAAAACTTGTCCCCGGATGTTGTAAAGGTTTTTATCGGAAACCAGTTTTCGCCGCGTTCATAGGCCTGCATAAGTTTGGATTGCACCCATTTGGCCTGAAACAGCGCCAAGGGGGAGCCGCGCGTTCCAATACGTAAAGCTTTGTCCAAAGAGCGTTGCATGACGGTTTCTCTTGAGCTACCCAGCGGGCATGACCCGCAACACACACGCCATAGCCGCTTTGTCGCCCACATTACAAGACAAAGCCAAGAGAAAGCCACAAAAAGACGGCGGGCCCGTCCGCATTTTAGGCATTGAATCCAGTTGCGATGAAACCGCGGCGGCTGTGATTGAACGCCGCTCTGACGGCACAACTACCCTTCTTTCATCAATTATCGCCAGTCAAGACGACATACATCGCCCTTACGGCGGGGTCGTGCCTGAAATTGCGGCCCGCGCACATATGCAAAAAATCGAACCTATCATTCATACCGCCATGGAGGAGGCCGGCTGTAACTATAGCGAGTTATCAGCCATTGCCGCCACATCCGGGCCCGGTCTTATTGGCGGGGTGATAACGGGCCTTATGAGTGCAAAAGGCCTCGCCATGGCGCTTGATATACCCTTAATTGCGGTCAACCATTTGGAAGGTCATGCGCTCTCGCCGCGCCTGGCTATGCCCTGCCCTTTTCCCTATCTATTGCTGCTTGTATCGGGCGGACATACACAATTACTCGCCGTCAAGGCGCTTGGTGATTACACAAAGCTTGGCAGTACTGTAGATGACGCGGCCGGCGAAGCGTTTGATAAAACCGCCAAAGTAATGGGATTAGGCTTTCCGGGCGGGCCCAAAGTCGAGGCCTTAGCGAAATCGGGAAACCCGCAAGCCGTAGCCTTACCCCGCCCGTTCAAAGGCAAACCCCATGCAGACTTTTCCTTTGCCGGTTTGAAAACCGCCGTGGCGCGGGCCTATGCCAGCAGTGATGGCTCGAATAAAGCCAAGGCGGATATTGCCGCGAGTTTTCAACTTGCGATCTGTGAAACATTGGCAGATAGGACCCGAAATGCCATGCAGGGGTTTAAACGCAGCTTCGGCCTTGGCTCTGAAACCCAGCACCGCTTTGTCGTCGCGGGCGGGGTCGCTGCCAATAGCGCCATCAGATCGATACTTGAAGAGCTTTGCGCGTCTGAGGGCTTTGATCTTTTCGCCCCGCCCTTGAAATTTTGTACGGATAATGCCGCGATGATAGCCTTAGTAGGAGCCGAGAAATATAGTCAGGGTAAATTTGACCCATTGGATGTGAAGGCCCGACCGCGCTGGCCGCTTGATAGCAAAAGTGCCAAAATGCGACCAAGTAGCGGTTCAGGCAAAAAGGGACCAAAATCCTGATTCACACTTTACCATCCTGCGGCCAAGGGAGGCTTTGGGACACCCAAAAAGGATTACACCATGCAATTCATAATCTATTCCGAAGATAGAACCGATAGCCTCGCCATAAGACAGGCCAACCGAGCGGCCCATCTGGACTGGCTAAAAACGGATAAAGCCTGCGAGGTGCTGGCCGCCGGACCGTGGCTTGATGATGAAGGCGAAATGCGTGGAAGTTTGCTGATTGTGGAAGCCCCCGATAGGGCCAGCGTTATGAATTGGACGGAGCGCGATCCTTATAAAAAGGCCGACCTGCCAGGCAGGGTGATTATACGTGCCTTTAATTGGGTTATTGGCGCGCCGAAATAAGCCAAGCAGGTTTAGCTTGGATTTTAAGTCTGACCCTTAACCCGTTTTGAGTACGCTGTAAAAATCCCCTGAAGCCGTTCTGCGGTCATCATCTATATCCCCGTCATCATAAGCCTCGCCAAGATATTGGCTATCGGTAAGTTGCGCGTCAGCATATTCCGGCCGGGAATAATCCATATTATCGTCTAAGGGAGAGGTCTCGAAAACCTGTTGTTGCGTCAACACACTTCCAGCCGTCAAATGCCCCTCGACAGAACGGGAAATAGCCTGCTGATTTGGCGCCGGATTGGGCGTCTGGCCCAAAGCGACATAACGCTCTAATTGTGTTTGCTGTACCATTGTCGTGCGCCGTAAGGCCTCAACATCCTGCAAGGCGGTCGAAAACTTCTCATTTAATAACTCATATTCCTGACGCGCTCGCTCCAATGCCTGAGCTGTCTCATCGGCTTCATGCGCCTTTTCCCTAAAGCGCTGTTCCATTATGGCCAGTCTCTCACGGTCGGTTTGCAAATGGTTGCGTAAGCCGGAAATTTCCTGATCCAGATGCACGGACATATCATCCTTGATCCTGACTTGAGCGGAGGCCTGATCAAGCTTGGCTTTTAAGACATTATTTTCCTCGGCGCGACGCTTAAGGGTTTCCGCATAAACCGACTTCTGAGCTTTGGCGTTGTAACGCGTATTTTCCAAAGCTGAAACCGCTTCCACATAACGTGACTTTAAATCGTCATATTCGCTACGCTGGGTGTTTAATTCAATCTCGACCATCTCTTGCGCGCGCGCATGTTTATCAACGTCACTCATAAGCAATTCATGGCTTTTTTGGAGTTCCAAATATTCGCGCTTATTTTTTGAGATTTCCGCAGCCCGGTTGTGCAACTCGTTTTGCAATTGCTCGTTTACGGAGCCAGCATTTATAAGGCGGGCCTCACGATCCTCCAGTTTTGTGCTCAAGGTAACGCAATCGCGTTGTAAGGCTTGCAATTCGTTTTTCTGGGATGTGTCAATATCTATGCGCGCAGCGATCTCTTTTTTCGCCCGCTCCAATTCATCACGCGTATCGCTATGAAGCCGTTCAAGATATCGTAATTTACTATCGAGTTCTGCCGCAAGAGCGGTTTTTTGCGCAACATCTTGCTGGATTTTGGTGTTTTCCGCCGAAAGACGGTCTGCCTCTGCTTTGATGCGTGTAGTTGCACTTAAACCCGTTTCCATTCTTTTGATGGATTTGGACAAATCAGATAATCTCTTATTCGCTCTTTGTTGTTGTTCGGAACTTTGGCGCAACTCCGTATTTATAGCGTCGACATAGTCACGCGCCATGCGGATATCTTCCGGTGTGGGTAGCGGGTTATCGGATTGGGTTTTCGTAAAAAACTTCACGTTTACTCCCCTAATTTATCTCCAGCATTGGGTCACAATAGAACTCAAAAAGTCACAGACTTCACCTTGCGGATAAGCTTCATATTGTGCGAATCACTTAGGTTAACGATACATTAATTCCGAATCAGGACAAGCACGAAGCTATATCAGGCTTGCCAAAAGCAGTGCTCACGTACATAGTTTGCTTGATGTAGTACCTGTAGCGGAGATAAAGGTGCATTCTTTTCAAACCGTGTCCGATATCCGGATCGAAATTGGTGGAACGGCCAAGCTCGACCATTATGTGGACGGTCTGTGCGCCAATAAGCGCATTGCTATTATTACCGATAAGGGCGTGCGCAGTTTAGGCCTGATGAATGCAGGTCTGGAAGCCTTGCGCGCTGCGGGATATGACGTCTTGATTTTCGACGATGTCGTGGCCGACCCGCCCGAAGACATTGTGGTAAAAGGCGCAAATTTAATTCGTAAATTTGATGCCGGATTGGTGATCGGGTTTGGTGGCGGCTCACCTATGGATACCGCCAAAGTCATCGCTCATCTCGTAGGATGCGACCAACCCATTAAAAGCCTTTACGGGGTTGGCAATGCCAAAGGTCCGACCCTGCCACTTCTGCTTATCCCAACCACGTCAGGGACGGGTTCCGAGGTTACCAATGTCGCCATCATCACAACAGGGGCCACCGCCAAAGAAGGCATTGTCGCCGATAGTCTCTATGCTGACCGCGTCCTGATAGATGCCCAACTTACATTTGGACTCCCTTCCCATATTACAGCCGCGACAGGGATTGATGCTATGGTTCACGCCATCGAGGCCTATACGTCGATTCGTCAGAAAAATCCGCTCTCAGATACATTTGCACTGGCGGCGCTTCGCAAACTACGCGGCTCGCTCGTAGAGGCCTGTAATAATGGTGGCAATGTCGAGGCGCGCAATGAAATGCTCATGGGGGCGATGCTGGCCGGACAAGCCTTTTCCAACGCGCCAGTCGCCGCTGTTCACGGTCTCGCGTACCCGTTAGGCGGATTTTTTCATGTCCCGCACGGTCTCTCTAATGCCCTCGTCTTAACCGAGGTGATGAAGTATAACCTACCCAAGGCCGATCATTGGTACGGCGAGATTGCCCGCGACCTTGGCGTCGGGCAAACAGGTACTGACCTGATTGACGAAATGCAGCGCTTAAAGGATGAAACCAAAGTGCCGCAAACACTAACCGAGGTGAATATACCCGCCGACGCCATCCCGATAATGGCAGAGGACGCTATGCTTAAAACCCGTGTCCTGATGAATAATGCCCGCGAGATGACATATGACGCCGTAATCAATATTTACGAGACGATCTTTGAGTAAACCCCTCCCGCATAGCCTCTCTGATTATCCTCATAAATTGACAATCCCGACACGCTGGAATGACAATGATGTTTACGGCCATGTAAATAATGCCGTGTATTATTTTTATTTTGATACTGTGGTTAATCGCTACCTTATTGACAAGGGTCTGCTGGACCTTGGCAAAAGCGAGAATGTTGGCCTCGTCGTAGATACGGGATGTGCCTATTTTGCCCCCATTAGTTTCCCCGATAATGTTGTGGCCGGTCTCCGCATTGGCAAATTGGGCACAAGCTCTGTACGCTATGAAATCGCCCTGTTTCGCAACGCCGAAAACCGCTCCAGTGCTCAGGGACATTTCGTTCACGTTTATGTTGACGAAAAAACGCGGCGCCCCGTGCCAATATCTGATATAATGCGAAAAACACTCGAGCCACTTTTGGTATAATTGACCTCGGAGGATAGCTATGAATACCCAAACGAATATAAAATCAGCCCCGCGTGCCAAATTCACGCGCATGCAGGACGGGACACTTGAAGACTGGATGGTGATTGGGGCGGCCCATAAAGAAGACTTCAAGGGTACAGCGGACCGTTTTATCGACATGCTCAAAAAGCTCGAAGACGCCACGCTTGGTTTTGGCTGCGATCAATTACAGCATGCGCTTATGTGCGCTACACTCGCCCGCCGTGACGGGGCGACAGATGAACAAATCGTAGTGGCCCTTTGTCACGATATGGCAAAAGTCATAAATGTCCCCAATCACGGCCCGATTGTCGCGGAAATGCTTAAACCCTATGTTTCTGAGGATAGCTATTATGTCCTGCGCCACCATCAAGCATTTCAAGGCGAGCACTATTATGAATATCTGGGTGCGCCGACAGATCTGCGCAAACAATGGGTAGATGAGCCTTGGTATGATTATGCCGTCAAACTTGTCGATGAGTGGGACGCGCCCGCCTTTGATCCTGATTTTAAAGTCGATACGCTTGAGAGCTTTATCCCGCTTATGCGCAAAATCTTTCACGATAGTCCGATGCCTCTATAGGCGATCCAACATAGGGTAAAATTTACAAACCAATTAAAGGCGGAATGGTCTTGCGCAGCTGAAACTTTAACACCTTACCTGTGGCATTACGCGGCAACTCGTCAATTATGTGTAGATATTGGGGTTGCTTATATCGCGCAAGGCTATCACCTACATGAGCAATAATATCGTCCAGATTTAAGTCCGCGCCCGGCTTTAAGACGGCAACGACACAGCCCGTCTCCCCGAAGGTTTCGTCCTTAACGCCAATGACGGCTACTTCGGTAATTTGAGGTAATTGATAAAGCAGGTTCTCAATTTCCGCCGGATAGACATTTTCGCCGCCGCTAATATACATATCCTTGATACGGTCTTCGATATATATAAAGCCGTCTGCGTCCATACGGCCTATATCACCAGATCGAAACCAGCCATCGACGAAGTTTTCTTTATTGGCGTCCGGTCTGCGCCAATATCCGGGTGTCACACACAGTCCTTTAAACCAAATTTCACCGGGCACATTTGGCGCGCAAGTCTGTCCTGCCGCGTCAACAATACGAATAGTGGAGTGCATAAGTGCACGCCCGGCCGAGCCGACCTTTTCGGGTATATAGGCTTTATCAAGCAAACAACCCGCAGCCGCCGTCTCCGTCATGCCGTAACCCTCCTGTATCACGAGTCCTTTTTCCAACCAAAACTCGACCAGCGATACGGGAACCGTTTCTGCTCCGCATAACGCCACAATTATACGCGAGAAATCCGTCGTCTCGCATTTTGGATGGGCTTTTAAGGCATTATAAGCCGCCGGCACCATAAATAAGGCCGTAATATTAAGGTCAGGACGGTTTATCGCATCCAATGTCATTTCAGGGTCAAACAAGCGCAAAACAACGCATGTACCCCCGCCCCACATCGCCGGAACAGCGGTCGTATTTAATCCGCCAATATGAAACAGCGGCATATTACAAAGCGAAGCCCCTTCAGATGTCGCCTCACCTGTAGACAAGCCACTTGTACAGCTAAAATACATCATACCATGCGTGATAATAACCCCTTTTGGCGTCCCGGTCGTTCCGGAAGAGTACATCAACATACATTGTTCGTCGAAATCCAGATCAACATTATCATAGACCGGGCTGGCCTCGCGAATGGCGGTTTCATATTCGCTGTCTTGCCCCATACCTTCTGTATTGATCCAGAACTTGACTTTTGTAAGCGGCTTTAAGGCCTCTACTAAGGGGGTAAAGGGGCTATCAACGATCACCATATCTGTTTCGGAGTTATCAAGAATGAATTTTAACTCGGGCGGGGTAAGGCGAAAATTCAGGGCAACACATATTGCGCCAATGCGCCAACAGGCAAAAAGCGTTTCCATTGTATCAACGGAATTTAAAGTCAAAAAGGCAATACGGTCGCCTTTCTTAAGACCCTTTGATTGAAAATATCCGGCCAAGCGTGCAACGCGTTCATGCATCTGGGCATATGTAAATTGTCGACCACTGGGCAATTCATGTAAGGCAAGTTTTTCAGGTTTGCGCGTCGCGTGATGTTTAATCCAATCAATAACCTGTCCCATATAACCGCCTTATGTCAAAAACCTACCCTTTCATCTTTTCAAAAACAGGGCGTCCTGCCAAGGTTTTTATACAACAAGCCGGCATTATTTTATGGACAAAAAAACAAGGGATTTTCCTCTATGCGCAAAAAATAAAAAAAAGAGTGATTTCCAAGAAAACCAGCTTATAAGCAAAACGAACTTTGTGCTATCTCAGTTTAAACCCCGCGCCCAAAGAGCGAAATTAGGACATATAATAAATGGGTCTGACACTTAACAATCTCGCCAATGGCTTTCCTTGGCTCATTTTTTACCTGCTGGTTGTAACGGTCATTTATCTCTTTGGGATTTTTATTTATGTAAAATTGACCCCGCATAAAGAGTTTGAACTTATTTCTAACGGCAATATGGCGGCCGCAATTTCATTTAGCGCATTAATAATAGGACTATCGCTGCCGCTGGCCGCTTGCCTTGTAAATAAATATGGTTTGATCGATATGGCGATTTGGGCCACGGTGAGTTTGTTCCTTCAACTCTTTCTTTTTAGACTGACCGATGCTATTTTTCGCGATATGCCGCGCCGTATCATAAATAATGAAGTACCGGCCGCGACCGTTTTGGCCAGTTTTAAAATCGCCGGCTCGATATTGCTGGCAGTCGCCATTATCGGCTAGAGCCGCCTATGTGGAAACGTATTCCGGATTGGCTGATCTATTTTCTGATTGTCGGCTTCGTCTATTTGAACGCCGTCATGCAATCCGAAACTATCGACGCCCCGATACCGCCAGCCGAAGTCGGAGAGCTTTTACCCTCGCAATCCCCGAGCGACCCCTCTATTTTAGTCAATATTGACAAACCCAGTTCAGGCGCTGGAACAGCCTTTGCGATAAATAAGGAAGGCCAATGGCTAACAGCCCGCCATGTCGTAGACGGGTGTCATGATATCGGGCTTAAGCTGGGTAATCGCCGCATTCTGCGGGCCCAAAGTCAGTTATCCAAGAACAGTGATGTGGCCTTACTCACGGCTGATTGGAAACGCAGTCCTCTTACGCCCGATTTTGATTCACAGCGCCGCCTTGGTGAATATGGGTATTTTTTCGGATTTCCACAGGGAAAACCTGGCGAGGTCATCGGCAAATTACTGGGACGCCGGAGGTTAAAAGTCAGAGGACGCTACCGTACAGATGAACCCATATTGGCTTGGACGGAAATCGGCCGCACGCGCGGATTACGTGGATCGCTTGGCGGGCTATCGGGAGGACCTGTGCTGGATTCCGACGGCGAGGTCATCGGTATTGTTGCAGCTGAAAGCCCGCGCCGCGGGCGGGTGTATTCCGTTGCGCCGCGCAATCTTAGTCAATATGCCCGCCGGACAGATTATGCCACAGCCACTCCTATTGCGAATGCAAGTTACGGATTGCAGGCAGATCGTTACCGCCGTGACAGGCGCATTGTCCAAGTGCTGTGTTATGTAAAATAATCATGCGCAAGCCTGTATATATTGCCATATTAATGTCGTTAGTCGGTCTCGCTTTTGTCGGGCTTGACCGCAATGTCCCCTCCCAACATCTGCCCTGGCGCAGTTTAAATCCAGACGCCCCGCTCGGCATAGCAACGAAAACCCAACTCATGCGCCTTAGTCTTGGGCCGTCATCCACCTGTATGAATATGGCGCAAAATACAGCCTTTCTTAGCTCCCGACCCTCAGAGCCGAAAACCGATCACCCCGTTTGTGGCTGGAGCATTTCCCGGCAGCTCCAAAGTGTTGAGCAGATCACATTGGTTCCACCAGACCCAGACATGCAATGCCCGCTTACCCTTGCCAGCGCTATCTGGTTAAAAGAGATTGATAAGGCGGCTCAGACCATAATGGGGCAAAACCTTAAGCGCATTCACCATTTCGGAACCTATGCCTGTCGGCGACAAAACGGAAATAATTCCGGAGCGTGGAGTGAACACGCCTTTGCCAATGCTTGGGATATTTCCGCTTTTGAACTTACAGACGGGAAAATCATTTCCGTAAAAAGTGACTGGAACGGGACGCAAAAACCCCGACAATTCTTAAGGGCAGCCCGCAAAAGCGCCTGCCGGATTTTTCGCGTAACACTTAGCCCGGATTTCAACGCTGCCCATCATGACCATTTTCATCTTGATATGGGCCCGACTAAGGCTTGCAAGTAATATTTAAGTCGCAAAAGCGGCAATCAATTTATCAGGGTCCAGATTGAAATCGGAAAACACCAACTCGCCTTTGGGATTGAGTATGATAAAATAAGGCGTACCGCGTGTGCGGTAATCCATCATAAAAGTCGGATAATTATCGCCGCTCTTGGGGTCATGTCCAAAGGGAACATTGAGGGCATATTTTTGTTGCATCTCCAAAATACGCTCCTGCGAATTAAATGGGTCATCGTCAAAAGCCGTATGAATAACCGCAAAACCGAAATCTTTGCCGTGCAGATTATCAACGATTTTTTTCATAGCCGGAAATCCGCGGGAATGGCAGCCCGGACAGGATGCCTTAAAACAAAAAATAACTTTATATCCCGTCCCGAGATCAGCTAGCGTGATCGGGTCACACGGATTGCCTTCGCCGTCTATCCAATAGGGCACCCGTAATTCCGGGGGCGTAAGGCTGGGGTGGGCCATATTTGTCTCCTGACTTATCGGCCCCCAATAGATTTTATGGTCTCGTGCGTCCAGCCCTTAGATCATATCTCACCGAGATGTGAACAGAACAGAGCTATAATCAAGGCGCAGGCTTTCCCATTATCATCGGTAAGATCATAAGCAGTTTTTGTTTATCAGCCGTAAATCCGCTTTTCACCCAAAGGGCTGTAAGCGCTTTCATCGCCCGTCCCATAGCCGGGCCAGCTTCTATGCCCAGAGCTTTCAAATCTTGGCCTGAAACCGGAAAATCAGGCGCGTTCCACCCTAAAGCCAGATCCGCCAAACTCATCCAGCGCGAGCTGATAATCGGGTCACGCTCACCTGCAGCGCGTAAAAAACAACGATCAAGCACCGTTTGGCGACCTGCATGATAAATTGCGGCCAGTTTTTCACGCTCGCTCGCCTGAGGGTCAAGAATATTTATATCTTCGCCCCATTCTACAAGGCGTTTGGTTTCTGCCTTGGACATTTTGAGATCACGGGCCACTGCCGACATAGCCGCCCCGTCCCGCAAACTCATAGACATAAGGCGCAAAAGCGGATCAATTTGCAAAGCCTCGCGGGCTTCAAGACGCAATAGAGCCTCTAGCCCGTCAACATTTGTCGAGCTTGGCAAGAGCGCTTCCAATATGTCTTGCTGGAGCATTATCCGAAGGGCCCGCACAGGCTGGGGCGCAGATAAAAGCTTTTTAAGCTCCGCCCATATCCGCTCACTTGAGAGTTTTTTAAGACCGGCGCGCCCCGTGCGGCAAGCATTCAACGCCTCTTTGTCCAACGGACGGTCTCCAACATAATAGGCTATAAATCTGAAAAAGCGTAATATCCTAAGATAGTCCTCGCTTACCCGGTCCTGAGCATTTTCAATGAAACGCAAACGCCGAGCTTTCAGATCTTCAAGCCCATGCCCTGTTGGATCATAAAGCCTGCCCTGTGCGTCGGCGTAAAGCGCGTTCATGGTAAAATCACGACGTAGCGCATCCTCGTCCCAATCCTGCGTATACGCAATGACAGCACGCCTCCCATCGGTTTCAACATCTTTACGCAAGCTCGTAATTTCAAAATTTGTATCCGCTAACCGTGCCGTAATTGTGCCGTGTTCGCGTCCTGTCGGAATAGCCTTTATCCCAGCCGCTAATAAGGCTTTTTCGACTTCATGCGGTTTTAGCTGTGTCGCCAGATCAATATCTTCAACATCGGCCCCAAGTAAGACATTACGCACACATCCCCCGACAAAGCGCAAGGCGCCGTCAGGAAAGGCTTTAAAAAGCGCTTTAACCGGGCCGGTATATAAAAGGGAAAACTTATCCTGACTTAAATTTTGCATCTCGTATTAATTTTCCGCGGCCCGAAAACGGCTATTTTCTTTATCCGCTTTATAGGTCTTTATTCCGATTTGAAACCCAAATTAAACGGCAAACCCTCTTTGCCAGAGATTATACATAATCATGGCGGTCATGCCCCAAATATTGCGGTGCGTACCATTATCATCATATGGCATATCAATCAGGGTGAAGTTTTTATCACGAAATGAAGCCTGTCTTTCAACATGGTTATCCGTGTTCATCAAAAAATCTAAAGGCACTTCAAACACATCATCCACCTCGCGCGGGTCCGGCTTTATTTCGGCGCTTGGATTAACAATGCCTATAAAAGGTGTGATACGAAAAGAGTAGGCTGCATTAAACGAGGGCAGCCGGCCCATAAGGGTAATGTCTGTTGGTGATATGCCAATTTCTTCTTGTGTTTCCCGCAAGGCCGCCTGCACTGCCGCTTCGCCCTCATTCATGCGTCCGCCCGGAAAACTAATCTGACCGGCATGTGTCGGCATAGTTTGAGGTCTTTGGGTTAAAATAACCTGCCAGTTACCGCGCCTAACAAGCGGCATAAGTACAGCGGCCGGAACTTGGCCCTCTTTTTCTATCGCGTCACATCCATCGGTAATCTCTACGGGCAATATTGCCGAGTATATGCGTTTAAGGGTCGGGTCGTTAAGGGGTGACATAGTCGGGTTTATGCCTGAGCGGTTTAAAAATTCCATAGCAAATTACAGCTTATGAATATTGGCCGGGCCTAAGGGGAAAAACAGGTTTTGCGCAAACACCCCCAATTGCACACCTTGGTCTACCTCTATCTCAACGGCATGTTCGACAAGCTCATAAAACACATTTCGGGCCAAGGCCGCCTCGAGTCTGGCCCTGACATTGATATAAGGAGCGGGCTCTAAAGTTTCAGGATCCGTTTCAACCCGCAAGGGTCTGTTCTCGCCAAGTTCAACAATCTCTTCCATATTCGTGTGAAAAAAAACACGCTGGTTTTCCCCCGAGCCTTCAATATCAACGCGCGTGGCAATGAAGTGGGCGCGCTCAACCATAATTTTGATTTTCTCGACCGGCGTAACAAGATAGGTCTCACCATCCTCGTCCTTGCGTAATATGGATGAGAAGAGCTTTATCAGCGCAGCGCGGGTAATGCGCGAACCCTCATGCCACCACGAACCATCCGCGCGAATAACCATATCCATTTCACCGCAATATTGCGGCTCCCAGAGATGAACGGGAGGCAAACCGCCTTCTGCAGCATTTGCTTTCGCTGCCGCCAAAATGTCTTTAAGATCAAAACTCATTTACACATCATCTAACCCGAAAAATGTCAGGCTTTTAATATATATATCGTAGACAAATACATATTGATGCCGCATCTTTTTCAAGATCTTTTATATCTATATAAAATCAAATTACCTATACGTTCTAACAGAACCTAACCCGAAAGCACAAATAAGAGTTTTTTATGTCAATACAGTCAGATGTTTCGGTGTCAGCCAGCCTTGAAAAATCCGCTATAAAGGCCGGGCAAAACCTTCAAAAAGCCCGGTCAAATATCGGCGCTGTCATATTAGGCCAAGAGCGTGTGGTCGATCTGGCCATCATCGCTATTTTATCCGGTGGACATGCCTTATTGGTCGGTGTCCCGGGGCTAGCCAAGACCTTGCTGGTTCAGACATTAGGGACTGTGATGGGCCTTGATAGCAAACGCGTACAATTTACCCCTGATCTTATGCCTGCCGATATTATTGGCTCGGAAGTCCTTGAAGAAGGCACCAAAGGGAAGCGAAGTTTTCGTTTCATTCCCGGCCCCGTTTTTTGTAATCTCCTCATGGCAGATGAGATAAACCGTGCCAGCCCGCGCACCCAGTCTGCCCTATTGCAAGCGATGCAGGAGCATTTTGTTACCGTGGCGGGCGCACGTCATGATTTACCGGCACCGTTTCATGTTCTGGCGACACAAAACCCGATTGAACAGGAAGGCACTTATCCTCTGCCCGAAGCCCAATTGGACCGTTTCCTGTTCCAGATAGATGTTGTCTTTCCAGAACTTGATACTGAAAAACAAATATTACTGGCAACGACAGGCGCGAAAACCGCAAGCGCGCAAAAAGCCATGAGCGCAAAACAGCTCACAGATACACAATCGCTTGTTAGAAAATTACCCATTGGCGATAATGTCGTAAATGCCATTCTAAAAATCGTGCGCAATGCAAGGCCGGATCAATCAGAGCTCGAGCACATTCAAAACACAGTCGCCTGGGGTCCCGGACCGCGCGCCGGACAAGCCTTAATGCTAGCCACGCGCGCCAAAGCCCTGCTTGAGGGGCGGCTCTCTCCGTCAATTGACGATGTGCTAGATCTTGCCGGTCCGGTCTTGAGCCACCGTATGGCGCTCACCTTTGCTGCGCGCGCTGATGGTCAAACTCTTGATAAAGTCATTAGCCAGTTAAAAGAGACTATCGCCTAGTACACATGGTTCAGACCCGCACATCACATCTGAATTTACGCCGCAAGGCAGAAAAACTTGCCCAGCCCTATCCCGCGCTTTTGGCCGAGGCTGAGCGCGTGGCCGCTATTCTTGCACAAGGCGTGCACGGGCGCAGGCGTGCCGGACAAGGCGAAACCTTCTGGCAATACCGCCAATATCATAATTCTGACACGGCAAATCATATTGACTGGCGGCGCTCAGCCCGAGGCGATCAGGTTTATGTCCGTGAGAATGAATGGGAAGCCGCCAATACGGTCTATATTTGGCGTGACGGCGCACCGGGAATGCAGTGGTCTTCTGGTGACACATTACCGCTCAAGATCGACCGCGCTACAATACTCGGCATGGCGACAGCCTCTCTGCTCATGCGTTCAGGCGAACGCTGCTCTGTTTTAGGTGAAAGTGAACGTCCGCGTTCCGGTCGTCTGGGACTTGAACGTATAACCAGACGTCTGGCAAACAGTGCGGGACCTGTCAGCACGCTTGGTTCCGAAATACCCGCCTTTGCCCGCCTGATTATCCTATCGGATTTTCTTGAGGGCGCTGATCTATGGCGCGACCGTCTGGCTCAATTATCCTCACGCCGCGCTAAAGGCGTTCTGGTGCAAATCATTGATCCGGCGGAACGGGATTTTCCCTATAAAGGTCGCGTAGAAATGCGCACACCCGGCAAGTCAGCCTTAACCCCCTTTATACTCGGACGCGCCGAACGCTCGGCGAAAGAATACCGCAGAAAATTCCAGAACCATTGTGATATGATGGCTCAAACCGCACGGCGCTTGGGCTGGCCCCTTATTGTGCATGAGACGGACAAACCCGCCAGCCTCGCCTTGACTGCGCTCTATATGGCAATTAGCGCACGCGTCCAGACAGAAGGCCGAAGCTGATGCTTAAGCTCGCCCTCCTCACACAGCTCACATTAGGGTCGCTGACCTTTTTAGCCCCGCTCTCCCTTTTCGGGCTAATCGCCCTACCCTTTATCTGGTGGTTATTGCGCGTAACACCGCCCAAACCACGACAGGAAGAGTTTCCGCCTTTACGCATTTTGCAAACTGTCACAACGGAGGAAGAAACACCCAATGCCACCCCGTGGTGGTTATTGTTTTTGCGCATGGCCTTACTGGCCTTACTCGTTTTAGGCTTGTCTCGCCCGATATTAACCCAACCCGAAACGATTGATGAGCGGCCTCTAACCCTAATCATTGACAATGGCTGGGACGCTTCGACAAATTGGAGCGCGATCATAAAAGACGGGGAAACCCGTATAAAAGATGCGCGCCGTAAGAATGTTCCGGTATTATTAATACCAACCGTCACACGACAAAACGTTAAGGACAAAGGCTCCAACAACACACCCGAATTTATGCCGGCCTCCAGCGCGCTTAAACAGATTAAAAGTCTAACGCCTTTACCCGTAAAACCCGATCATGCCCAAATCGCTAAAACGCTTAAGGCCATTGACATATCGGAGAGCGAAGCCATCTGGCTCTCGGCGGGTTACGACTTTGGCGAGGCCGGAGACCTTGGTAAGGCTTTGACGAAAGCCGCCAGCGCGGAGCGACTATCCCCGCCAGATGATAGCTTACCTCTCCTGCCCGGTCGTTTAGAAAACACAGCCGACGGGCTGCGAGCTATATGGTGGCGAGCCACGCAAAGCAGCCTGCGCCAAGCCACAGTATCTGTGCATAGTCGCGACGGAAATGTTTTGGAGCGTAAAGAGATTACCTTCACACCGGGTTCGCAAACCTCTATGGCCGAAATCACACTTCCCGTTGAACTGCGAAACCGGGTTTCAGCCTTACGAATATCCGGACAAGGCTCTGCGGGGTCGGTGAAATTATTAGATGATAGCTGGGCGCGCCCTTTAATCGGATTATTGAACACAGGGGAGGATACGGGTAGCCCGCTTCTATCAGAGGCCTTTTATACGGAGACGGCTTTATCGCCCTATGCCGATATTTTCTCCGGCCAACTCAATGATCTCCTCCCTATTGCACCGTCTATCATTGTCATGCCTGATGCCGACCGCGTTATCTCAGAACAACTCATAGACTTTGTGGAAACGGGCGGACTCCTTATCCGCTTTGCAGGTCCCAAACTCGCGAAAAGACGCGACGGGTTACTGCCGGTAAATCTGCGCGAAGGGGGGCGCGCGCTCGGCGGAGCCTTAACTTGGGAAGAGCCGCAAAATCTGGCGCCTTTTAGTACAGATAGTCCCTTTTTCGGATTAAGGGTACCTGACGATATTCGGGTAAAACGACAAGTCATGGCCCAGCCCGGTGCCGAAACAGACACGAAAACATGGGCGCGCCTTGTAGACGGCTCTCCCGTCGTAACCTCTGATACGCGCGGATTAGGGCGGGTCGTACTCTTTCACGTTACAGCAGGGCCGGAATGGTCCAATCTGGCTGTCGGCGGATTATATGTCGACATGCTTAGACGTCTATTACCGCTTGCCCATGCCCCGCCGGCCAAAAATATTGAAAGCACGGGGGATTGGATAGCCGAACGTGTACTAACCGGTTTTGGCCAGTTAGAACCACCCGGCCCGCACATACAGGCCATAGCCCGTGATGCATTTGATACCATCGAAATTTCGGAGACCGCTCCGGCCGGACTCTATCAACAAGGCACGCAAAGGCGAGCGCTTAACATTGTCAAAGACCCTGAAGCCATATCCATTATTGGCGCCCTGTCCGGCGTTAAAAAGGGCCAATACGGCCAGACCACGCAAAAATCTATCAGCGGGATATTATTGGGCCTCGCCCTCGCCCTGCTATGTCTGGACGTTTTCGTGGCCCTGTTCATTTCCCGGCGGCTCGTCAATTTAAGACCCGATAGGCTATTAAGGTCTAAAAAAGGACCCGCTTCGGCAATTTTAACTTGGGCCTTCACGTCCCTATTTTTCACATTGGCTTTGCAGGCCGAGGCCCAAACAGCGTCGCAAAAAGCAACAGAAAATGCTCCGGCTCTGGGTTTGCATCTGGCCTATATTGAAACGGGCGATAGCCGTATGGACGACCTGTCTGAAGCGGCAATGACCGGTTTGGTGGAAGCCTTATCAGAACGCACAACCATTGAACCGGCTGGCGTACGCGGTGTGGTGCCGGGTCGGGATGATCTCGTCTATTATCCCTTTTTATATTATCCGGTAAGCCGTGATGCCGCGGCCTTAAGCGCCGCGCAAAGCGATGCCTTAAATGCCTATATGGCCAGCGGAGGCACAATCGTCTTCGATACACAAGATCAGGGTGACAAAGCTATCTTAGGCGACATCACCCATCCGGGGCTAAAAAATATAACGCAGGCACTTGATATACCCGGTCTGGAAACTGTGCCGGAAGATCATGTGCTGACAAAATCATTCTACCTTATTCAGATCTTTCCCGGTCGGTGGGCTAATGGCGCTGTCTGGGTGGATAAAACCCGCAATGGCAATTCACAAGACGGGGTAAGCAGTGTGATTATAGGATCACAGGATTGGTCGGCGGCTTGGGCCGTAGATTCGCAGGGTGAGCCGATCATTAATCTTGAAAATGATATTTCCAAACAAAGAGAATTCGCCATTCGTTTCGGAGTCAATCTAACGATGTATGCTCTGGCCGGAAATTATAAAGCCGATCAAGTCCACGCTGCAGCCTTGATAGAACGTCTGGGCAAATCTGATGACCGCCTTGAAAATTTCGGTTTTGGCGGAAAATAGACATGGGCGGACACTAACATGGAAAGACTAAGTCAGCTTATACCCGACCTTGCCTTTGACCCGCTACTCGCCACCCCCTTGCTAGGCCTGCTGGCCGTCTTGGCCATATTAGCGGCTTTTATTGGAGCGGCGGGGCGCCTGCGCACATTGCTGGCCCGCCTTTTTGCTGCCTTCGCCATAATATTGGCTTTGATGAACCCGCAAGCCGTGACGGAAGACAGACAAGCCCTAAATGATATTGTTCTTGTTTTGCGCGATATGTCCGAGAGCGTGACTATCGGAACGCGCCAAGAGGCTGCCAATGCTACCTATAAAGCCGTGATTGATGCTCTCCAGAACTCTGAAAACCTTGATGTCGTCAATGCGATTATCCCGGCGTCGACGGACGGCACAAAGCTTACCGCAAGCCTTATAGAGTCTATTGCCGATATCCCGGCTGCACGCTTTGCTGGCGTTATAGCGATAACGGACGGACAGGTTCATGATCTGATTGACAATCCCACAGCGCTGATGGGCGAAGATATTCCTTTTCACGCCCTTATTGTCGGCGAGCCGGAAATCAGAGACCGACGCATTAAAGCTATTCTCGCCCCTAAATACGGGCTGGTTGGCGAACAGGCCCAGTTTGAAGTCCAGATTGATGATCCGGGTCATGAGGGTGAATTTGTACCCATCGAAATAAAATTAAACGGCGAGGTAAAAACCCGGTTTTCAGCTATCATCGGAGATAGGGTCTCAATCCCGGTAGATATAGAAAGGCGCGGACGCAATACTATCGAACTCGTTGTTCAAGGCGCTGATAACGAGCTGACGCTTGTCAATAATGTCTTTGTATCGGACTTTTCCGGTATCCGAGACCGGTTGCGGGTTCTTTTGGTCACGGGCTATCCTCATAATGGCGGACGGGCTTGGCGCAATTTGTTAAAAAGTGACCCCGCTGTTGACCTCGTCCAATTTACGATTTTAACAAATCCGCGTATTAAAAATACCAGAGCCCGTCAAAACGAGCTTTCCCTTATTGCCTTCCCGACGCGGCAATTATTCGAAGAAAAACTCGACGAGTTTGACCTGATAATTTTCGATCAGTTTCAGCGTCGCTTCCGACCCGGGCGTTCAGGCGGGGCCATACCTATTTTACAACCTTATTATTTGCAAAACATTGCCGAATATGTCGAAGACGGCGGAGCTTTGCTTGTGGCTGCCGGCCCTTCTTTTGCCGGAGAAGAAAGTCTATATCGTTCGCCACTGGCAGCCGTTTTACCAACACGTCCCACAGGTGAGATGCTGCAAACCGGCTTTACCCCCCTGCTGAATGAAAAAGGCAAACGCCATCCCATCACAGCAGGGTTTTCAGGCAAGGCCGATCAAAACTGGGGGCAGTGGTTCCGCATTATTGAAAATAATGTTGTTAGCGGAGACGTCTTGATGGAGGGCCCGAACGGGGAACCTCTATTGGTCATTGAAAAAATTGGAGACGGACGTGTTGGCATGGTCTTATCTGATCAAGCGTGGCTTTGGGCCAAAGGGTTTAAGGGCGGCGGCCCTTATAGTGAAATGTTCAGACGATTATCTCACTGGCTTATGGGAGAACCGGACTTGTCTGCAGAAAAATTAAGCGGGCGTATTGAGGGCGACCGCCTGATGATAGAACGGCGCACGCTCACCGATGATGACCAAACAGTTTTTATTGAACGCCCTGACGGGACGTCCCGTTCGCTTGATCTCACGAAAAACCGCAATGGTGTTTATACTGGTGAGCTGACTGTCGCCGGACAAGGCGCTTATCGTATTTCCTCTGGAGATATTTCGACCGTTGCCGCCGTCGGAACACTGAACCCAAAAGAATATGCCAATCTCACCCCGACAAAAGAGATATTGCAAGACTTCGTTGAAAAAACGGACGGCTTTATTGAGTATGTTTCGGCTGATGCTTTACCGCAAGTGCGGCGCGTGGACGCTTCTAAGACTAAACACGGGGAAAACTGGCTGGGGCTAACCGCCCATGAAAGCTATATTATTCAAGCCTCCTCACGTCGACCATTTGCGCCGGGTATATTATATTTTATTCTCGCCTTGCTCGCTATATCTTGGGCATGGTGGCGCGAAGCCCGTTAGGTGTATTTTAACCGTCTTTTTTAAATACATTTTAGCTATATTCACGTAATAAATGTTTTGAGAAAAGTGGGAGCCATTTACGGGAAAACGACTATGAAACGCTTTGCATGCAATATACTCCTGCTTGTGACGTCAAGCCTATGCTTATCCGCCTGCGCCAGTATAGCGGAGACAACCGGTAAAGTGGCGGCTCTTCCCTTTAAAACTGTCTATAAGACTGGCGAATTTGCGGGCAAAACCGTTATCGGCACGACTAAATTTGCAGGAAAGGCCGTTTACGGAACCGGCGAGGTTATCGGAAAAACCGTCTATAATACGGGCAAAGGTCTTTACTATATCGGCTCTGTGCCCGTTAAGATCACCGATAAAGCGCTTGATACAACCAATAAAGTACTCAACATAACGACAAAAATGGTGGATTTATCGGGCAAGGCCGTCGCCGTGACAAGACAGATTCAAGCCGCCGAACTGAATGCCGAACTTAAGGCTATACGGGGCGCTGCTAATGTTGTGAGCGTATTTGTCGACGCGGTAACCTAAAGCCTGTCTTATTACGGTTCTGTAATTATATCACAAAAATGTAACCAGCTCTACATACAGTTTAAATTGAGAACGTGCTCGCTTTGTGCTAAGCTCCACATATAAATTGGAGTTGAATATGATACGCAAAATTTTATCAACAGGACTGGTTATAACAGCTATAGCGCTTTCGGTTCCAACGCTCGCCAAAAGTCGGGGCTTCTCATCTGAGGTTAACGGCACCGTCACGACCCCTGTAAAAATTGAAATTACCCTGAGCGAAGATCTCGCACACCGGGCAGAAAATCTGCCCGATAAGCTCAGTGATCGCAGGACCAGCTCCACACGTAGTAATTCCGGTTTTGGCAATAATGGATATTACGGCGAGCGGGATTTAAACCGCCTTACCGAACGCTTACAAAGAAAGCTGGAAACCCGGTTTTCAAAAAAAGGGATTAGCATAAGTGAAAATGCTCCAACAACGCTGCGTCTTGTCATTACAGATGCCCAGCCCAGCCGCCCAACCTTTGAGCAATTATCCAGAGAAACGTCGCTATCGGCCTTTAGCCGCGCACTGGGTGGTGCTGAATTTGATGGTCAGATAATAGGACCCAATGGTCAGGATATTGGTAAGGTAAGCTATAGATATTTCGAAGACGACCTTTTTAACCCCTCAACAGGGGCGGGTATTTGGTCGGATGCAAACCGGGCTATTGACCGGTTTTCTAACAGGCTCGCAAAGTTTCTAACCCAACAGGCAAGCGCGCAGTAAGCCTAATCTATACCTAATATTTTATGGGTCTGTAAGCTCAAACGCCATTGAGGGTTATCCATACAATATTGGACACAGTCGGAAACTGACGAGGCCTGCCTGCTAGATCCTTTATCCTTAGACAGCTCACCATCACGCGTGAGGTAGTCTCTATCCAATGGTTGTAGAGAAAAAATCTCAAAATCGAGATGGGCGAACATATCAGGCGTATTTTCCACCTGCGGATAGACAAGTTTTAGCTCATGGCCCGCGGTCTGCATGAGCGGCGCGTCCGCTTTAGGGCTAACACATATCCAATCAATATTGTTAGGCGCTTTAAGCGTCCCATTTGTCTCTATGGCAATTTTAAATCCGGTATTATGTAGGGCCTCTATCAAAGGGGCGTCCAATTGCAATAAGGGCTCACCGCCTGTGCAAACAACCCATTTTTGCCCTGTCCCGCGCCATAAAGCACTCACAGCGCTCGCCAGATCTTGCGCCGTCTTGAACTTACCACCATTTTGCCCGTCCGTTCCGACAAAATCCGTGTCGCAAAACTTACAGACGGCTTGCCCACGGTCGCGTTCCAATCCAGTCCATAAATTACACCCGCTAAATCTGAGAAAAACGGCCACCTGTCCGGTTTGGGCACCTTCGCCCTGCAAGGTGAGATAGGTTTCTTTGACGGAATATACCATTAATTCGACCGGGCCTCTTTATAGCGCGCCCACCCTTTTGCCCGTAAGTCGCAAGCCGGGCAGCTATTGCAACCATAGCCCCAGTCATGCCAGACCCCGCGCTCACCCAGATAGCAACTATGGCTGTCTATAAGGATAATCTCGATAAGTGGTAAACCTCCCAGACTTTCTGCCAAGGCCCACGCCTCGGCTTTACTTAAGTCCATGAGAGGTGTTTCCAAGCTATAGTCTTGTTCCATGCCAAGCGAAATCGCCCGCATAGCCGCTTGTAAAGTATCTGAACGGCAATCTGGATAGCCTGAAAAATCTGCCTGACACATTCCCCCGATCAGATGGTAAAGCCCGCGCCGATAACCCAGCGCGGCGGCAAAGTTTAAAAATATCAGATTGCGTCCGGGTACGAATGTATTGGGCAGACCGGTTTCACTCAGTGTAATTTCCACATCACGCGTCAGTGACGTCTCGCTAATTTTTCCTAGACTAGACAGATCAATAATGTGGTCTTCGCCCAATTTCGCCTTTCCAATACCCAAGGCGTCTATTTTCCGTCTCACCTCTTTGCGGCACGTCATTTCAATATGATGACGCTGTCCGTAGTCAAAGCCAACGGTCTCCACCAGATCAAAACGGGTAAGGGCCCATGCCAGACAGGTTGCAGAATCTTGTCCGCCTGAAAACATGAGCAAGGCTTTTTTCTTCTTTGCCACTTTTGCGAGCACCACTTTCCTGATGTATTATCGCTGGCCTGTTATATCAGATTTTGACGTCTGACCAGCCCCATTGGCGGCAAACACAAATACGGCTCTCGGTATAATATCGCCAAGAAAAATGGATTGGCACATTTTTTGAAACGGATTCGCCTAATACGCGAATCAAATTAGAAAGTGTCCCATGAAGAAACGCTATATCATTGCCGCCCTTTTCGCCCTTGAGATAGGTACCCTAGGTGCCACACTACCGGCTGCGGCGCAAATAATTGACCGCGTTTCATTTTCAGTCCCGCAAAAAGCAGTTGCCGTTAAAATCGGGAATGAGGCCGGTATAGCCAGATTTGTTGTAACCTCAAATGCGCCTTTCGCTCTTATTGCCCAAGATAGCCTTGGAGATTTTGAGGTTAATGTACGAAAAAGCGGCGCAATAAATGGAACCCGTTTTGGCGATAATGCCCAAATGCCCGGACCGGCGCATAAATGCGCGACAGCGGTGAGCGAGAACATATCAACGCTCTATATGTCTGAGCGAAAAACAGCGGCAAAAAGAGGCCCTATATTGTCTCAATCGGTTATCGTCGAAGTCAAATATGCCGTACAGGCTACGCCGAAACTTAAAATCGTCACACAGGATGAAGCCGCCAATTTCCAGACAGCGCCCGCCTGCGATTTGCGTGCAAGCTAACTTAATTGGCGCGCCACCGCGCGGACATAATCTCCCGTTTCCATACCCGATCAATAAATCCTAGTCACATGCACTAAAGTATGGCATGAGCCACGCGATTATGACTGAAACGGACGCGCATCCCATAGATGAAAACCGCTCAGGCGGCGCTATTCTGGCCAAAACTATAGAGCTGGATAAGAATAAGCGCGCCAAGGCTCGTTCCGTTCAGCCCTTGCGAAAACTTCTGCCGCTTATCGGGCGCTACCGCCTCATCGTTACACTTTTCTTCATCTGCCTAACCTTGGCCTCATTATTGAATCTGGCCCTACCCTTTGCCTTTCGGGTCATTATTGATTGTGGATTTTTCGGCGACGGTGAAATTGCACCAAATTGCCAAAAATATGCTATAGGCAGCAGTACGCAAATGGGGTCCTATTTTAAGTTTGGCATCGTCATTGGGCTAGCAACCGCCGTCTTCGCGGCTCTGCGGTTTTACTTCATATCCATGTTAGGCCAAAGGGTGATTGCGGATTTGCGCATGAATGTCTACGCCCAACTCACCGAGCTTAGTACGGAGTTTTATGAACGCGTCCATACAGGCGAAGTGCTTTCAAGGCTCACCACGGACACCACACTCATCGAGTCGATCATCGGGTCCTCTTTCTCATTTGCCTTGCGCCATATTGTCGGGTCGTTAGGGGCGATTATCGCCATGTTCATTATTAATCCGAAATTGACTTTTATGATTTTGGCCATTGGCCCGTTAACGTTACTCCCTGTGATTTTGATCGGACGCCGCGTTAGAACGCTTTCGCGCTCCAGCCAGAACAATCTGGCCAAAGCCTCATCGCGCGCCAGTGAAAGCCTGTCGGCCATTCAAACCGTTCAAGCTTTTACCCGTGAAGCCAAAGAACGTCGTGATTTCTCCTATGCTGTTGAGCAAACCTTTAGCGATCATAAAAAACGCATAGCCGTAAGAGCGCTCATGACGTTTTTGATTTTCGGACTGGGCATGTCCGGCATGATAGCCATGATCTGGTATGGATCGCTTGAAGTCATCAATGCCAAAGACACGAATGGACAGTCGGGCATGACAAGCGGGGCTATCACCCAATTCGCCTTTTATGCCTTTCAGGTCATTTCCAGCGCCGGCTTTCTAACCGGCACATGGACAGAATTTTTACGGGCCTCAGGCGCGACAGAGCGGGTCATGGAATTGCTCGAAGAAGAACCGGATATTTTCGCTCCGCCCAATCCGCTAGCCTTTCCTGAAACAATAGAGACCCTCAACTTTAAGGCTGTCTCCTTTGCCTATCCTGCGCGCCCCGATATTCAGGCTTTGCATGACATTGACTGTTATATTCGCCCGGGGGAAACCATTGCACTGGTCGGACCGTCAGGGGCCGGAAAATCTACCATGTTTCAACTCTTGCTGCGCTTTTATGATGTTCAAAAAGGCGAGATACAGATTAACGGGGTGCCAATCACGGCCTTTGACCCTAAAGCGCTCAGACAAAGCTTTGCCATAGTACAACAAAACACGCCGCTCTTTTCCGGAACGGCGATGGAAAATATCCGTTATGGTCGCGAAGGCGCAAGCGATGCGGACGTCATTGCGGCAGCAAAATCCGCCTTTGCCCATGATTTCATAATGGCCTTACCGAATGGCTATGATACCGATCTCGGAGAAGCCGCCACGACCTTATCAGGTGGTCAGCGCCAACGCATTGCTATTGCGCGCGCTATCTTGCGCGACGCGCCGGTTTTACTCCTCGATGAGGCAACAAGTGCACTGGACGCGGAAAGCGAACTGGCTGTGCAAAAGGCTTTCGATATCATGTCCAAAGACAAGACAACGCTCATCATTGCCCACCGTCTCGCCACAGTGCGCAAAGCGGACCGTATATTTGTTATGGACGACGGCCGGATAGTCGAGACGGGCACACATGACAGTCTGGTCAAAGACAAAGGCCTTTATGCCCGTCTGGCCAAATTACAATTCACCGCCCAAAACGCACTTTAATCCCAAACGTCACACATCGGTGGAACGGTAAAAATGGACTCGAGTGTCTTATTTGGGCGATTTTAAGACACTCAGATTTCATGATAGTTTGCGAACCAGTTCGGGTCGCGGATGTGTTTTGTGAGGGAACGCAGGCGCATTAATCCAATTCCTCCTCGATCAAACCCAAAGCAGTTTCGAGTGCATCACGCAGGGTTTGCTGTTCCTGCAAAACCAACGCTTGATAACCCATGCGATTGACGACCTCGTTTTGAAATTCCATGGTCGAGGCGAGCTGTTTGAATTCTAACGTGGAGTTTATGGCGTAATCAGAAGGCCGTGTCGTCGACACATCAAAATTCCAATCCCTAAGTTCGAAGACTTCATTCCAGAATTGTTCGACGGGAACATGCTGACTGATATAAGGAACCCACCGATCATCCAGCAGGCGGATCGAGAGTCTTTCATCATCCAGCGCATCCTCAAATACTGCAGGTAATGTGGAAATGGCTTTTCGCAGCTCACTGTTTTGCGTGTTTTGAAAAGGTTGCCGATTAAGAACGTAGGTCAACGCGCTGAGCGAATAATCAGTTGTGTATCCATCGACAAAAACCTTACCGATCAGCTCCATAGGAACCGTGTTGAGTTCCGGGTCACGAACCACTTGCAATAAGTCTTTGCCTGCGGTTGCAATGTCTGAATGGAGCTTTGACGTGGTTTCGAGCGTGGTAATGTTGGCCTTAATTTCGTCCTGAAGAAGTTTCAACGCGGTATTTAATGACCGTTTATCTGCCTGCCGGTCCGACCAGGCATTTATTTGAAAAGCGATCAAAATACCGACGACGACGATCAAAAAATCGAGCGCGACGGCGAACCAATTCTGGTCTTTCACATGTTGAGTGATTCTACGAAGTAACAATGCACGCCCCTAATTCTTTAAAGAGAACATAGCGCTTTCCTGTTTTCTGTCCAGTAAAGGCTGAGCGGCTTATTTTAGGCGATTTAGGACACTTAAAAATCCTCGTAATATTCCTGGACTTTTCGAGCGCTCAATATCCATGCACAGCGCCCAGAATTCGCCTGCAACCGAACTGCGTCTCACACTTGCCTTATCTCTAGACCAGAGGCTATCCTGCATACGGAGTTTCTCTGAAGGGTTGAGATATGCATAGCATAGTAAAAACCTGGGGCCTAATCGTCGCTGTACTCTTTATGTCGGCCTGTACAACAACACGCGCTTATAATCATATTGACCCTGAAGCCCGTGCATTAATCAAATCAATGGATAGTGTTCTGATTTCAAAACAAAGAGAACTTAAGGCCGATATAAATGTTTCAAAACTGTCATCCTATGTGCAAGGTCACTTCGTTCCGGTCCTAATCGATATTGGGTTAAACAGTTATCGAAACTATAAGGCAAATCAGATTATGGCCCCCATGCTCGATACCATGGCGGATCATGACTATACTGAGGAATTGAATGCGCAGTTAAGCCAAGCTTTGGCCGAGAGCGGGTTTGAGGGTTCAGATGATCTAAAAATTATCCGCCAAGAACCCCAAGGGTTTCGCGCGGCCTATATTCGACAATCAGACGCTGACGCCGTTATGTTTATCGACGCGACCTATGCCTTCACACCAAAATTTGACGCTTTGAATGTCACATCAAGAGTTATGGTTTTTCCTGTAAACCCCGCCCTATCCCCTTATAAAGAAAAACCCGATCAAGATAATATAATCGAGGTTGAAGACAATATTTACCGCAATCAATTCAGAGCCATAATTCCTGTTGGGATTGAGGACGGATCAAAGACTGAAAATGGCGAAATATGGGGGCAAATGTCCGAGGAAGAGTTAGCTGGAAAAATGGAAATAGCGGCCAAGAAATTAGCCCTGACGATAAGTCAGGACCTAAGCGTGGATGACGGGGCTGATATACTGGAAGATGATACCCCGCCGGAAGAACCCGAGAGCGGAGAAATAGGTGAGGAAACCGAAGACGGACGGCCAGTAGAGGCTAGCCTTGAGGTAACGCCAAATGTTATCAAAAATCCTAATCTATCACCAATAGACACGGATGTATAATAGCGGCTATCTTTCTTTATGCAGGGGCCCGCATGCCAAGCGAGGGCGTTTCAACAGGCTTTAAATACTCTCCCAGAGAACTTGCAACATAATCCAGATTATCCGTTGAGAGCGAAGCGAAATTCAACCGTCCGTCAGGTAGGAGATAAATCGCTTTGTCCTGCTCGAGCCTTAAGCGCTCAGGCTCTGTGATTGGCAGACAGGAAAACATCCCCTTTTGGCGCGTAATATTTGACCAGTTCCAATCCGGTTGGTGGGTTTTCAAAGCTTCAAAAGCCATTTGCCTTATCTGTTTTACCTGAGCGCGCATCCCGGCAAGTTCGGATTGCCAGCGGGCCCGTAAGTCCACATCGTTCAAAATCGTTGCTACGATTTCTGCGCCGCGGTCCGGTGGCATAAAATAGAGCGAGCGAATAATATCGGTGAGGTGGTTATACATAAGCTCGGCAGGCTTGCCGCTCTCAGGCGTAATCATAAAGAGGACGCCAACACGATCACGGTAAACGGCAAAAGACTTCGAAGCGGAATAGGCAATAAGCATATTGGGAAACTGGGTCGCCATATAGCGCAGACCCGCCGCGTCTTCCTCCAAGCCCTCACCGTAACCCTGATAGGCAATATCCACCAAGGGTATAAGCGAGCGCAGTCGCATAAGCTCACTTAAAGACTGCCACTGGGCAAAGCTTAAATCTTCCCCGGTCGGATTATGACAGGCACCGTGTAAAACAATAATATCACCCGCCTTGGCCGCTTCTAAGCTTTGGAGCATTTGGGTAAAATCCAGTGTTTGGCTTTCCCGGTCATAATAGCTGTAATATTTTATATTCAGGCCAGCGGCTTTAAAAAAGTCGACCTGATGGCTCCACACCGGATCACTAAACCAGATGGCGGCGTCCGGGTTAAGGGAGCGGGTCAGTTCAGCCGCTACCCGCAAGGCCGATCCTGCGCCGGGCGTTTGCACCATGCGCACGCGCCCTTCCAATACAGCTTTATGCCCCAGCCCTAAGAGGAGTTCTGAAACCGCCTCGCAAAACTTCACATTTCCAGCTGGCGTCAGGTAAGATTTCGTCACGAGCTGGTCGAGTACCAAATGTTCGGCCTGCCTGACCACATTCATAAGGGGTACCTCTCCGCGCGCATTCCTAAAAACACCAATGCTGAGATTGACAAGATCCGGGCGTTGATCTTCCTGTAAGCGCCGAAACGTGCTTTCAATGGGATCATCCCTATAGGTCTTTAATCCATCAAACATGTCAGACCTTTCAGAGTTTAGATTTGCGAAAACTGACGAAATCAACAGCTATATTATATTGGCCCGATCGCCAAGCCCGGTTTAACGCCTCTATCACGGCCCCCCTTTGCTAGATGTCCGTGTCACCCTACGCCCAATCAAGCTTGCCCAAACGGCATACCCATTTTCATTAAGGTGCAAACCATCATAAGTAAGGTCAGCGCGCAAACCGCCAAGCTCAGATATAAAATGCGAGGTTAGGTCCAGATATTCTATATCCTTATCTTTTAACGCATCGTCCAATAGACGGGTTTTTAACTCTTCATTTATGGCCGCAATATTTTGGGCCATTTCTATTTGACGGGGCAGAAGGCTTTGCACATATATTTGGGCAAAGGGGTGCTTTTCTCTTAACAGAAGAGAGATACTGGCAATATTTTCGACAATCTCCGCGCTTGTTTTTTCATAGCCGATATCATTGGCCCCGATCATAATATAAATTTGTTTCGGATTATGCACGCCAACCAATGCGAGACGCTTTTTTACGCCTATGGATGTATCCCATCCGATTCCGTGATTACGGCTTTCCACTCCCGGAAAGAGTGCGCTCCAATTCCCCCCTTCAATCAGGCTATCCCCGAGAAACAAAACCCCGCCCACCAAAGGCGCCTGACCAGCAATTTCGGGTATGCGTTGGCGGTAATAGGATTTGGCGTCATCGCTAACATAGGCTGGTGGCTCAATCTGAACGGGCGCTACAACCGGTAGGTCCTGCTGAGGCTGACACGCTGTCAACGCACCCATACTGATCCATAACAAAACAGCTATCGGTAAAGTTTTTAAATCGCGCAACAGCTCATCCTCTCACCAGGCCAACCTATCGCGAAGCCTTGGAACCATGCAAATGATTTAGGCTTACAACACGGAAGAATTATCAGTTCGGTGTTCTCAGATAAGTCCAGTTTTCTCGGCTTGCGACAAGACGTCGGTAAGGCCCGGTCTCTTTTTGAATGTCGGCCGCACCGTAATCAACATCCCCGGGCCAAAGCGCGATATACCCTTCAGCTGTCGGTTTGAATTTAGTTTCAAATCTTTCCGGTTCTCTTTTCGCTAAAGTCTCGAAGGCTTGCGTGGCGGTGTCAAACGGGGTCAGTTCAAATAAGGATATAAATGTAGGCGGCATAACGGACAGGGCGGGGTCCGGTGTGCGCCGCATAACCTCGGACGGGGCAATCCATTGATAGTCGTGAATTTCGCCCTCATCTATTCTAACCGGGCGGTCCGGCGCACGGGCCACAAAGAACCAAGTCGAAAACCGGCGTTTTTCTTCGACCGGCGGAATCCACTGAGACAGGGGGGACAGGATTTCTCCCGAAATATCCAGACCGGCTTCCTCATATGTCTCGCGTATTGCCGCCGCGCGGGCACGTTCGAGTTCAGTACCGCCGGGATTATCGGAGCCGTCAACCCGACCCCCCGGAAAAACCCACGCCCCGCCAAAAGCCTTTAAGGCTCGGTTACGCCGTAAAATAAGAGCCTGAAGCCCCGCTGGGCTATCACGAAGCAAGATGACTGTCGCAGCCGGTATGAGCGGCGCAGGCTGATCCGGTTCCTCAGGTTTTGAACTTACACTTCGAGCCATTTATTGCGCGGCTTGTCGGGCAATAGCTGCGTCTTCCTTTATCATATCTGCCGCTTTCTCCGCGATCATGATCGCCGGCGCATTTGTATTACCGGAGACGAGGTTAGGCATGATAGAGGCATCCACCACACGTAAATTTTCTAAGCCGTGTACCTGTAATCTCTCATTGACCACAGCCATGTCATCCTGGCCCATTTTACAGGTCCCAACGGGATGATAAACTGTATCGGCGCGCGCGCGAATATCCGCGCGCAATGTCGTATCATCTGTCGCTTCTGTTCCGTAAACGGGTTTACCTTTCACAGGCTCAAAGGCTGGGGCTTGTAATATACGCTGCGCCAACTTCGCGCCTTGCAATAACTTTTCCATATCGCGCTCGTCTTCAAGAAAGGCTGGATCTATCAAAGGCGCTATTGTCGGGTCTGCACTTTGCAACGTCACCCGCCCGCGGCTTTTCGGCCGCAACACGCAAACATGTAAGCTATAGCCATGTCCCCAATGCAGCTTGCGGCCATGGTCATCAACAAGGGCAACGACAAAATGGAATTGCAAATCCGGTGAAGGTTCGCTTTTATCAACATATAAAAACCCGCCGCTTTCCGCTAAATTACTCGTAAAAATGCCGGAGCGTTTTTTCTTATTGAACCGAAAGCCATCTCTCACAGCGTTTAGCGTACCCCTGATAGAAAACCCTAAACTATCAAGTGAACGACTTTTATATCCCCCAACCCAATCAATATGATCCTGGAGATTTTCGCCGACTCCGGGCAAGTTATGCACTTGTTTTATTCCGTGCGGTTCCAGATTTTCCTTAGCGCCAATACCGGACAATAAAAGGATTTGCGGCGAACCAAAAGCCCCCGCAGATAAGATGACTTCCCGGCGCGCAGAAAGAGTCCGGCTCTGCTTGCCTTGGCGTACCTGCACGCCTTTGGCCTGTCCATTATCGACAATAATTTTTTCAGTCAAACAGCCTGTGAGTACTTTAAGGTTTGGACGCTCCATAGCGGGCTCTAAAAAGGCCTTTGCCGTTGACCAACGCGCGCCGTTTTTTTGTGTCACCTCATAGCGGCCAAGGCCTTCCTGCTTTGCGCCGTTAAAATCATTCGTCATCGGCATTTGTAATTGGCGACCCGCTTCAAGAAAATTATCATTTAGCGGACTATCATAAGTCAGCGCCGCTACATTGAGCAGACCGTCCTTGCCGTGATACTCTTTATCCGCACTCTTTGAGTCCGGTTCAAAATTCTCTGATTTCTTAAAATAGGGTAGAACCTCATCAAATGACCACCCCCTATTGCCCAAGGCCGCCCAAGCGTCATAATCGGCTTTGTGACCACGTATATAAATCATAGCATTAATCGAAGAGGAGCCGCCCAAAACCTTGCCACGCGGTTGATAGCCGCGCCGCCCGCCCAGACCTTTTTGCGGCACAGTTTCATAGCCCCAATTGCGCTTTTTGAACACCATGTTCAAAATGGCCAGACCGGGTGTAGACACAGAGAAATGCTTATGCGTGCCACCCGCCTCGATGAGACAGACGGTTTTGTCGGGGTCTTCAGAGAGACGATTAGCCAAAGTACAGCCGGCAGAGCCAGCCCCTATAATGACATAATCATAACGCTCATCCATTTATTGTCCTTAGGTAAAAATGAATAGGGCGCGGACATTTCTGCCCGCGCCTGATTCTTGTCTAAGTGTTACAAATTTAGAAATTTGTTCTAACAGTTACACCATATTGACGCGGAGATTCAATAAAGGCCGAGCGCGACGCACCTTGCAAGGGCGTATTAAATGTAATTCCGCGTGTTATTTCGTCAGTTAGGTTCAAACCCCAAAACTCAATCGACGCCCGGTCATCTGGCATTGAAAATCCAAATCGAGCATTGACCTTGGTCACACTATCCTGAACGTCGAATGGAGCGAGAACATCTCTTGGACCTGTACCCGCCGCAGCGCTAGGAGCCAAGAATGGATTGGTTGACGTCCGGCGATCACTTGACGTGGCAAGGTTAATATTCCCAAGCAAGCCCCATCCGCTATCTCCGAAATCACCATCATATGTGATGCCGAGTACAGATGTGAATTCAGGCGCATTTGTCAAAGAGAAACCACAAAGCGGTATTGCATTCACAATGGCTCCGCCATCATCACAATCATCCCCATATTCAGCATCGGCATATGTCAAACCCGCATTAAGCGTAACGGCGTCGGATAGATTAGCATTAAGTTCAACTTCAACACCTTCAGACGTTACATCGTCGACATTAAAGGTCTGGAAGTTCGTGCCTGTAAACTCAAGAACCTGAAAATCATCAAAGGTCGAGAAGAACCCTGTCAGATTCAAGCGAATACGACCATCAGCTAAGGTCGATTTCAAACCAATTTCGTATGTGTCCACTTCTTCAGAGTTAAATCTTGGGTCGTTTCCACCTTGCGCAGCTGTAGCGTCAAGGTTAAACCCACCCGCTTTGTAACCGTGGGCGAAACTCGCATAGACCAACAGGTCATCCGTAACATCATAATCAAGCTTAATTGTGTAGATAAACTCGCTATCATCAAATGTATCATCAAATTCTCGCGGCAATAAACCAGCACCTGCTCCGAGAGCAGCAACATTGTTCGGGTCTATTGAGCCGAGGACTGGCGCTGAGAATGGGAAACAATTAATAAAAGCCCCGGGGCCAACACCCGCGCCCGTTACCGCTCCTAAAATCGGATTAACATTGGGGTCAGGGTCAACATCCGGAATAAAAGAATCCAAAAGCGCAACCGTTCCGGCCGGATTACCGCCTAAACTACCGGCTAAGGTTAAACTGGCTACACACGCATCAGGATTTGTCGCTGATAGCTGCTCAAAACTACCGTCTTTAGTGTCATCATTATAACGCGCACCTACTGTCAGGTCGAGCCTGTCAGTCAGAGAGACGATATTGTGAGTAAAAATGGATAGACTAGTGGCATCTTGGCTAAACCGATTATCCGCCACAGCCCCTACAGATGATATCGGAGCAAATACAGGAGGATTACCCGCACCTGCATCCAACAAACCTGAACCGGCCCCTGAAACAAGTCCAAGGAAAGTTTGGGTTCCGAAGTTGGCCTGAGAGACACTAGTCGTAAAATCAGTGCCTAATTCAAGGGCGAAGACCTCATCAATAGTCTCATCCGCCCAATAGCCCCCAATCAACCAGTCAAGCCGGTCATCAAAAGCTTCGCCTTGAAACCTTAATTCAGCGGTAATTGTACGAATATCATCGTCTAAAGCCGTGACTTCATATTGATTACTACCATTAAAATCACCCTGGAAAGACGTCGCTTCAAAGTCACGATAAGAGCCGATTAATGTGGCTTCAGCAAAGCCAAAATCATGGACAAGTTCACCTGAAAAACCAAATGATTCTGAACCATTTTCAAATTCTGTATCATCATTGAAAATACGCTCTTCTAGACTATCCTCAAAACCAACTGCTGGAAATAAATCACCTACGAACGGGCCAAGATTTGGACTCGCGGAAAGCGTGACTGCCGCACAACAATTTTCGTCAGCTTCAGCATAATCTGCAATAATACGCAGGCTGGTCAAATCGGTCGGTTGCCATAGAGCTTGTCCTTTAATGAGGAAACGATCACGGTTTGCGCTTTCAATATCTGGATCAATGGAGCTGGTCAGGAAACCATCACGTTGACGATAGGCTCCATTAACCCGGAAGGCGAGATCATCAGAGGCCGTATAATTAGCGCCGGCCTGCACATTAATCAGATCAAAATTACCATAAGTGAAATCAGCAAATCCGCTAAAGCCGTCAAAATCAGGTGCTTTGGTTCTGATATTCAGCGCACCCGCCGACGTGTTACGGCCAAAAAGCGTACCTTGCGGACCGCGCAGAAGTTCAAGCGATTCAATATCGGTTAATTCGCCCAAAGCAATACCGGGGCGAGATTGATACACGCCGTCAATAAAAACACCGACCGCGCTTTCAAGACCGATATTATTACCCGTTGTCCCGACGCCGCGAATACGGATTGAGGTGCCTTGTGTTTCGGTCTGTGAGGACTGGATATTAAATCCAGCGGCTACACTTCCCAGATCCTTAATACTGGTAACGCCTTGAGTTTCCAATTGCGCCGGCGAGACGACCGTCACCGCCAAAGGCACATCCTGAATGCCTGTGTCCCGTTTCGTCGCTGTGACGATAATTTCATCGGCAGTTTGCGCCATTGCGGGCATAGCTACAGAACCACACAAAGCGGCGGTTAGAGTTAATAAACCGAGTTTTCTCATGAACTTCTCCCCAGAAGAAACCTGCATTAATCGCCCTGATATCCCAATGATAGTCAAGTCTGCCGAGGTTTCCCGTACAGAAGGCCGTTAACCTAAATCTTAGCAAGAGATGACAATGAATCAACACCCTTGAGAGGGCAAACGCCTCAATTTTGTAAAAATGTGACTATTTTGCCTCACATATGCGCATATGCAACTAATCGCACATCCGAAACACCTCTCTTTAAACACCTCTAAAACACTGCGGGGGCTTTCAGGCGCAGTCTTTTTCGCAAACATGTCCTGATTATCGTCCTTATTTAATTATCCCTCTTGCAATAGCGTAAAATTTCAGGCATTTCCCCGCTCGGAGACGTGGCCGAGTGGTCGAAGGCGCTCCCCTGCTAAGGGAGTATGGGTCATAAGCCCATCGAGGGTTCGAATCCCTTCGTCTCCGCCACCACCCTATTTTACTCAATTTTACTCAATCACTTAAAACCCTCAAAATATGAGGTTTTATTAGGTTTTATAGCCCTTGAAACTTTTACTCGCTTTTGTTCGATTAAACCTGTACATACTCATTGTGTGGTATTTTATGTGGTATAGTCTATGGCGCTTACAGGAAAACTTACAAAGGCAAGTATTAAAAAACTCGGTGCAGGTCGGCATGGGGATGGGAACGGACTTTACTTAGTTGTGGACCCATTACCATCGCTTAAAAGGCGGTGGATAGTGCGTGTTACCGTGAAGGGACAGAAAAACCGAAAAGGCGCTCCCCTCAGAACTGATTTTGGACTTGGCGGGGCGGACGTGGTCACACTAAGCGAGGCAAGAGAAAGGGCGCTGGAATACCGCCGCCTTGCCAAACGGGGGCTTAACCCTCGGTTCCACGGTAACAGAGAAATACCAACTTTTGAGGAATTAGCCCAGCAAGTCCATATTGACCGCTTGCCAACATGGAAAAACCAGAAACACGGCCAACAATGGATAAACACACTTAAAAGCTACGCCTTCCCCTTTATAGGTCGCATGCCCGTGGATGCCATCGCCCAGCCCGAAGTTTTAATGTGCCTTAGCCCTATCTGGACGGATAAGCACGAAACCGCGCGGCGACTGGCCCAGCGCATCAAGACTGTTTTGGATGTTGCCAAGTCAAAAGGGTTTAGGGATGGGGAAAACCCCGTTGTCACTATTCGGGACGCAAACGTCCTGCCAAAGGTCAAAAAGAAGCCCAAGCATCATGCCTCTATGAAGTGGCAAGATGCTCCCGCTTTTTATCACAAATTATTAGAGCGCTCGGCGATGGCCGCTCATGCCCTTAGGTTTACCATGCTAACAGGCATGCGAACGCAAGAAGTTCTCGGAATGCGATGGGAGGAAATTGATTGGAAACACAAAATATGGACTTGCCCAGCCATTAGAATGAAAAACGGAGAGGAACACCGCGTCCCTCTTACCGAAACCATGATTGAAATTATTGAGCCGTTAAAAAGACTTGAATCTGTCTTTGTTTTCGAAGGTCAAAAACGAAATAAGCCCCTCTCTAATATGAGCATGTTGATGTTACTGCGGCGCATGGAGATTAAAGACGCAACCGTTCATGGTTTTCGTTCGACTTTACGGAACTGGTCGAGTGAAGTCGCCAAAGTCCCATGGGAAGTTAGTGAAAAAAGTCTTTCGCATGTCGTTGGGAACGAGGCCTCACGCGCTTATGCCACAAGTGACCTACTAGAACGGCGGCGTGACCTTATGGAACGCTGGTCGGCATATCTAACTGATAGTGCTGGAAATGTTGTAAGAGCGTTTGCATGACTAACGATTATGTCGAACATTTTTCGGGATTAGTAAAAATAATCGATTTTAAAAAATTTTCTCAACCTAGTATTTTAAGCCCGAAAGATCCCGTTGGGCATATATTTGTTGCTATAAAAGAAGGCTTAGTTGAAAACTATGTAGATTGCTTAATCTACCAAAACCAAATTGACGACGAAGGCAATCCAATTTTGGCTGAAATCAATCTTACCCCTTACATAAGCTATGACTTACATGACAACGTAGCTGCTTGTTTACTTGAGTTGTCAAGTCGAGGAACGCTACACAAAGAGCTGCAAGTGAAGACTCATTATTTGGAAGATGGAATGCGTGCAATTTCAGTTGGAAAATGGTCCAGAGATGCACCGCCAATAATCAATCCAAATGTGAAACAAATCGCTAAAGGGGGATATTCAGTACCCGTGCCAGATACGTTCTTAGATTTTTTATTAGAAAAGATGGAGGGAGTTGAAAAGGATGAAGGGTCATTTTCATATAATTGGTATTTGCTAAGGATTTCTCTGTTTTACTTTTTATCACCTAAGTTAACCGCGAATGACATTTTCAACATTGGCTTTTTTTCTGCTCAAATGTCTTCTAAATTCAGCATGGAAGCAGATGCTCTCAAAACAAAAAAGGCTAATATATATAGAAAAATAGGAATGCTTAAACACGCTATGTTAGCGACAACAAAGCGGGAAGCTAAAGAGAATGCTATTATTAAATTAAGAGATAAGGTGATTGAAACGGAAGGGTTAGGTGCGGTTAGAATAGATTCAATTGCTGCTTCATATATCTACGCATTAGCAATAACCGAACAACCGAAAGAACTTTTAATTCGCAAAAATAATGAACTGTTATCACAAAATACTATTAGAAATCATCTTGTGAGAATGAGACAACAAGGAAAAATTGCCTAAAGCCTAAGGAAACGTGCAAATTGCCCAAAACCTAAAGTAACGGGCATTTATATATTTTAAAATCTAAAGCAATCTGATTACAGGAATGTCATTCCAACCAAACAAAGGAGGTGCAGGAATGACAAAACTGTTCGATGACAATCGAAACTATACATTAGATGACCAAGAATTATTGGTCATAGGTGACCGTGAAAAACTCGGACAATGGCGGCATAAAGGATATGGTCCCCCATATTTCAAACTTGGTCGAAAAATCATATATCGCGGGTCTGACTTAAACGCTTGGGCGTTGGCTAATCGCGTAGACCATTATGAGGGGGCTAGATGTTAATAGACCCCCACCGCTACGCGGCGAGGGTCATAACCGTATCATTTTCAGACACGAGTAAGGTCACTGAGAATGCCACGGAACCCACGCCAAAATCAATCAATATTTTAGCCTTGATGCATCGCCCGATTATCGCGCGGCATTTCTTTGGGCTGGAATTCAATCAAAAGGATTAAGATGACTGACAAATGGTATTCACAAAACACACAGGTTTATTGGACATGTAAGGCGCTCATAGAAGGGCGTAAAATAAACCATATGGATGAAATAGGAGAAACACGTGGATGGCGCTTAGGGGCCATTATATTCAATCTAAAGCGGAAATATGACTGGCCTATAGTTACGGAGTATAAAGCCCCTGAAAATATAGCTCATTATGCGCTTGCCCCTAATGTAAATTGGGCGGCTCTTAAGTTTCCTAAATCGGCATTAAGCCTATTATCACAAAATGGCGATGGGGGAGTTAATGGGTAAAAGCAAGCGCAAGAATAAAGAAGGGCAATATATAAATTTATCCTATTTTCAATTGCGCAGTCCGGCGTGGCGGTCCCTTTCGGGGGCCGCGATCAAAGTGCTGCTAGAGCTACATACTCGCTTCAATGGTACGAATAATGGACGGTTGTTTCTTTCGCTTAATGAGGGGGCAGAAAATTTGGGCATGGGAAAAGCTACGGTCCAAAGGGCTTATACTGAGCTTGAGAAAAAGGGGTTCATTGTCAAAACAAGGGAGGGGAATTGGTACCAACGCCAAGCTCATGAATGGCGACTAACCACCAAACCAACACAAAAGGGAAATGGTAAACGAGAACCGCCAACTTATGATTGGAAACGATGGGAACCACCGCCAAAAAAACAAAAGCGCGGTTCTGGTTCGGCACCTAAACGGGCAGTTACGGAACCGATTGGGAACCCAAGGCTTGTAACTGGTATCAACTCAGAACCCGTCACGAATGATTTAACGATGGCTTTGGGTGCTGGATTGAGCCGCTAATAATACCACTCTATATTATTTAACGCATGCTAGACCGCAACGGCTGGGCCGCCCCACGAGCCAGAGCCGATTGCGGTCGGTTGCAGGGACTTTTGTGAAATCAAAATTGTTCCAGTGTCTTTCTTCTCGGCTATTATAAGCCACTGGTGGATTGTCTGTTTTGGAGGCATTACGGACATTAGACGAGCGGCTTAAACGCCCAAAATAGTCGCCTTTAAGAGTTGGTAGGAGTCTGGACTTTCTCGCGTTAAGGAGGGAGTCCGAGATTTTTCCTAAATTCCATCTGCTTCGATATAATTATATTATAAATATCATGGAACAAAGAGCTCTCCAATGAAACATGCTCATACGCGCCAGATTTAATATTTTCCAAACCCTCAACCCATATATTTATTACTTTCATCTTTGCGATGTAATCTGTCATATCCCTTAATTGTCCCGACCCTCCCCAATCTGCATCTAAATCGCTTAGATCGGGCTCGATTAGAATGCCCATAGTATTTGACATTTCCTCTGGGAAATAGCCGAAGATAGAGTCTTCCAGAATTATTGCTTCAATAACTGCATCTCCAACCTTGCCTCTGTATAGACCCATCATTCTATGTTCAGATTTTAAGTATGCGATAAAATTATCATATTTAAGATCGCCAACAAGAACCGGGACTAATAAGTCACCGGGTTGCACCGCTTTGACAACTATCCAGCTTTTAAGCAAACCTACGTGTCCTTGCTCATTGAGCGTTTCCATGTAGGTCTTTTTTTTCTCGGATGTCATTGATTCGAAAAATGTTGAAATTCTTGAAATCAATCCAACCATATTTTTTTATCCATCCCTATTTATTATTTTTATAATGAGGAAAAACAGTTTTCACAATAGATAGATCGTAATGAC